>NZ_JADYXN010000005.1:0-218820 GCF_015864285.1 Pseudoalteromonas sp. NZS100_1 | reverse complement strand
TTGTTCTATATTCACAAAAAAATCCGTAGTTAGTTTCCTAACTACGGATTTTGCATGATCGTTTGGATCGGTCAACCGGTCATTTTCTTAACTGATCGGCATTAAGCAATACGCCTCGTTTTTTTAATGCTATTTGCCTAAAGATGCTGCCGAAAATTCAACCTAAAAAGATAGGTAGGCCTTAGTAATAATGAACTTTTATTGACTTAATTCGCTTATATGAACTACCTGATTACGCCCTCCACTTTTAGCATGATAGAGTGCTTTATCTGCCTCATTTATTGCGCTTTCAATTGCGGTTTTATTACATTTAATATTTATTACGCCAAAACTTGCCGTAACATTAATTACTTTATCATTAAAATGAATCGGATTACTGGCGAGTGCGTTTCTTAGTTTTTCGGGGAATGCTTTAGCTGTAGGCTCGTCGTTACGTGCTATTAATAAGGTAAATTCTTCGCCACCAATTCGGCCAAACAAATCATCTGGATTTATGCAGTCTTGCATTATTTTCGCCGCTTCTACTAACACCACATCACCTCCTGCATGTCCAAACTCATCGTTTATTTTTTTAAATTTATCTATATCCCAATAAATTAAGCTTACGTACTTATAATTATTAAGTTTATCTTTTAGTTGCTCTTGGCTTTTATTATAAAACCCACGCCTATTTAAGCAGCCCGTAAGTACATCAGTCATTGCAAGATGGTTCATTTTTTCGGCTAAATCAGACGCCATTATGAATATTATAAATACGGCCATGCCTACATGAGCAGCAGGGACTGTCATAAAATTAATTAACGTATACAGCGCTATATATTCTTCATTTACTTGGCTACCTTGTAGTAACGCTATGCTTGCTGCAACAAATAAAAGTAATCCACATAGCGTATAAGTAATACTAGCGCCTATTTCAGCAGGGAGTGATTTTTGCTTATGCCTGAAAATAATAACCGCACTTAGTATCAGTAAGATCACATCGTAATACACATACAACGACATAAATAAGCCAACATGCACATTTATGGCTGTAAAATAATAAACAGCAGCAAGAGTTACTATTGCCGAGATGATTAAATAGCGAATTTTTATACTCGAATTTACCCTAATGCAATGCCCCCATGTACCAAGTAGCACAGAGCCTACTGAGAAGCTGCTTCCTAACATCCAATATAGTGTGTGAGAGTCAAATAATGGTTCTGCTAATATTGTTGCCCATTGGCATGCAGAGAGTGCGAATGCGATTGTCCAAAGCATGGCATATTGCTTTTTACCTAACGTAAACCACGACATTAAAAATATGACAGACCAAATAACACTGGTTAAAAATAGGGTAACTAATATATAAAAAACAGGGTTCATGTATTTTTATTCTTGTTTGCGTTAATTTTACTTTAGTAGATGAAAGCAGTTTATTCTAATCAATGCAGGTTATTAGTTGGCAAAAGTATAGATAGATAAGGATGGGAATCATTTCATTAAGCGGTGTATTTGAATAGTGGTATATCCCTTGCTGTAGTGACTGTAGTTTAGAGTTTAAGCTTATATGGCTTTGCTCTATTTGTAATTTTATACCTAACAGGTACTTAAGTTACGAATATTAGTAATTTTTACACGTTTATTTATGTACTTAATTAAAAAGTTTAACTAATTAGAGCCTGTTTATCTTTCGAGGTTAAATGTGCAGCCGTACGTTTGGTTTTTAGGTATGGTTGAGTTTATGTTGTGTGGTTGTTCTTCATAAATAGGCGATAACGCAGCATAAATGCCAAACATACGTTGCCCTACATAGAACAGAGTTTAATCCTTAAAGGTCAATAGGCCCTGGTTTTTAGCAAAGGAAATTACAATGCATTTTTCATCTACAACATTTCACACCAAATATTTTAAAGGTGTAATAGCGCTGATTGTATTGCTTATACTAATGCGAATAGCCGCGCCTTATGTAGTTCAATACTACGTAAATTATCAGTTAAAACATACGCAAGGTGTTACGGGGCATGTTGGTGATGTAGATTTGTTTTTATATCGCGGTGCCTACGCAATTGACGACGTTGAAATTTACGCTGTTGATGCAACTTCAGCTCCGAAGCCTTTACTGAGTATTCAAACTCTTGATTTTTCACTCGCGTGGTCAGCCCTTTTAAAGGGTAATTTAGTAACAAACATGGCCTTTACGCGTCCTGAAATAGTTATTTACGATAAAGACCCCAATGCTTCTGAGCAAAATAAACAAGTAAAAGACGAAACTACCTGGGTAGGGCTCGCCAATAACTTAGTACTGTTTTCTATTGATACCTTAACAATTGAGCAAGGAAAGTTAACCTTAGTTAATTCAACTAACAGCGGTGAAAATCCTACTTTTATATCAAGTATTAACGCCAAAATTGAAAATATAACGAATGCGCAAAACCTATCAAAAACACTTGTGACTACTCTAAACGTAGAGGGAGCATTAATGGGGCAGGCTGCATTAAAGCTTAATGGCAAATTAGACCCTTTTAGCAAACAGGCTAATTTTGATTTAAACGCAGAGGTACAGCGTTTTTCAGTTAAAAATTTAGACACTGTATTTAAAGTGTACACACCGTTTGATATTGAAGCCGGTGGCATTGATGGAGCAATGGAGCTTGTAGCTAAAGATAATAACTTAAATGGTTATGTAAAAGCGGGCGTTCAAAACTTGAGTGTGTTTTCGTGGCGTGAAGATATAGAAAAAGATGACGATGGAATATTTACGGCCATATTTGAAGGTAGTGTTGATTTGCTCAGCTCTATACTTGAAAACGATGAATCTAAGCTTGTAGCTGCACGTATTCCCATAGAGGGGCAATTGGATAATGCAGATGTATCGACTTTCCAAGCAGTTATTTCGGTGCTAAAAAATGCTTTTTTTGATGCCTTTAAAATGAAAGTCGATAACGTTATTTCTTTTGAAGATACAGATAATAAATCTAATACCGAGGGAAATTAAAGCGCTTTGGTAATTTTAGTTTAATTAGAATTTTAAACAGCACCCACTTTTTAAACTTTAAGTGGGTGCTTTAGTACTCTGAACAGATTAGTTTTTGCGGTTACTCAAAAGCTCTTTAAGCTCAGCAATTTGTGATTGCAGCTCGTTTACTTGCCCTTGCGTTGCAGGTAATGAGCTATCATCTGCGAGCTCTTCTCGTGCTTTGCGGTGCTCCTCACTCATAACTTCTAAAATGGCACCTACCATCATGTTTAAAAATACAAATGCGGTTAAAAATATAAACGTAAGGTAATAAATCCAGCTTAGTTCGTACACCGCCATTGTTTCGTACATTATGTCGGTCCAATCTTCAAACGTCGCCACCCTAAATAGGGTGAGCATAGAGATTGATACGTCTTGCCAAAGTACGGGGTTTATTTCCGCAAACATCATGCTGCCCATTGCAGCGTATATATAAAAAATAACAAACATTAATAGGGCTATATAACCCATTTGTGGAATGGCTTTAAGCAATGAGTTAACTAATAAGCGCAGCTCTGGGATCATCGATACCAATCGCAGTACTCTAAATATGCGAAGTAGACGAGCAATTAACATAGTAGAGCCAGCAGCAGGATATAAACTGCCCAATACTATGATGGTGTCGAATATGTTCCACCCCTTCGAAAAGAAGTGTTTTATGCCTTTGCTTGCAACATAGCGGATTATTAGTTCAATTAAAAAGAATGCGGTAATACCAACGTCCATCCAATTTAGAGCAAGCTCTACGGTAGGATGTAGTGAGTAAGTGTGCGCACCTACTGTAAGAGCAGAAACAATAATTACAGCTATAACAAATGATTGAAATATCTTGCTTTTGTCTATACGCTGAAACAACTTTTGTAACTGCGACATCATAGAAATAGATCCTTTGGAGATTAAGATTTTATGGCGCTAATATACAATAATATTGTAATAATTTAACGCTTTTTCGATATAGAAAGTGTAAGGAAATTTAATGTTTATCAATAAACTAAAAAGTAGCGCATTACTTATTGTTGGATTATGTGTTTTAGCTGGTTGTAGCTCTGACGCGCGTTTTCATGAAGTTCAATCGGCGCGCCTTGATGAATGTAACTATAAAGCCGACAAAGAATATTACGAATGCCTAGATAAACAAGACTCTAACTACGAAGAGTTTAAAAAACAGCAACAAGCAGAAACTAAATAGGTAACCTTTATATTTATGACTAAAACTCAAAAGCAGCGCGATAAGCACATTCGACTAGCACTTACTAATGCATGCGAGGCAATAAAAGAAAGCGTAATTGGTTTTGATTATCTAACGCATACCATCGATTTAAATAACGAGGCCAATACGTTAAAAGTACAGTGCTATTTTAACGATGATATAGCCCTTGAAAGTGCAAAACCGCAACTTAACGAATTAACAAATATAATACTCAAAGAGCTTACGAGTATTAAGTTGAACGCAAAACCAGCACATATTTCATTTTCCGCCAATTAACAGAGCTTTTGTTGGTTTGATAGCACATGGACGTTATAATTAGATAAATTATTTTTAGGGTTTAAATTATGGCTGTTCCTACGCGTTCGCAAATTTCACCAGGTACCACAGTAAATATTGTATTAAAAGAAGATCAACGCAGCGGCACATTAACCGAAGGTGTTGTTGAGCGTCTTTTAACAAAATCACCTAATCACCCACACGGCATTAAAGTACGTTTAGAAGATGGTCAAGTTGGCCGAGTAAAAGAGATTTTATAATGGCAGCGTTAACAGAACAGGCTTTTTGGGAATTAGTAACAACGCCTGATTTAGGGCTCGATCCGCAAAGTGTGAGCGATAACCTAAAAACTAAACTTAATGATTTAAGCGATCAACACCTTATTGATTTTGATAAGCATTTTGGCATACATATGCGCAAGTGTTTTACCTGGGATTTATTTGGTGCCGCTTTTGTGATGGCTGGATGTAACGACGATTACGGCTTTAGCGAATTTAGATGTTGGTTAATTTCGCGCGGTAAAACAGTATTCGAAAACGCCTTAGAAAATGCTGATTCGATAGCGCAGTGTACACCCGTTTATTACTTAAACGAGCAGCCTTATCCGTACATTGATGAGTATGACTTAATAGCCGGTTTATTATTTGAAGAACGCAGTGAAGACGAATTGCCGTTTATCCCATCTGGCAGTGATGAACCCAAAGGTAAACGTTTTAAAGACAAACCTAAGTTTTTAAAGCAAAGCTACCCTTTATTATTTGCAAAGTACTGGCAATAAAATAAATACCAATTCGTATAACTAGTTAAACAATCTAATGAGTTCAATTGACCCTTACAATTAAGCGCATTGGTATAAATCGTTTTGTTGTTTAAGTACGTATTAAATAAAGTGCTTAACAACAAAATGGTTTGTAATGAGTATCTAGGGCATGTTTACCTTTGGTGGTTGAATTTGTTCAATCCAAGAAGGATTTAATCGCGGCGCGAAATTTGTAAACTAGTGGGCTCGACAACAGCTCCTGGGTTATTCTAGTAAGAATAAGTAAAAACCGAGCAAAGCTTCCGCGTCCTACTCACGCGCTCGCTCCTGTAATACGACTTCTCTCCTTTTATAGTAAATCTCTGTTATAGTTGTTAAAAGTTATAAAAGCTAAGTGATTAGGCATTTTGCTATTATTTAACACGCTGACTCACGAGGATACACCCACGAAATGAAATATTTAACACTCGCTTTATTAACTGTCGCTTTTACAAGTGCAAATGCTTTTTCTGAGCCGAGTAATAAAACACGATTTATACCGTTTTTAAAGTCAAAACTGGGGGCATACGAAGTTGTGTCGACCAATTCAGGGTTATGCGTTAATAGCGATTTGAGTTTGACAGACGAAAGTGATTTAAGTGCAGGTTTTAAACTTGGAGAACAAATTGTATTTGGATCGCTCCACAATGGTACTCGCACTATTAAAAAACCAAACTTTTGTTTTATAACCAGTACGCTTAAATATAAAAGTGATGGCCTTGAAAACGGTTTAAGAATGAGCCGTTGTGAAAACCCTGCAAACGAAAAAACAATCAGTCAAAGTATCAAATTCTTAGCTGATAACACACTAAAATACACATTAAGCGAACCTAGTGTAGAGTGCACATTTAAAAAAGCAGACGAGAGCAAATAAAGCATCTAGTAAGTAGTAAATCATTCGCAGTATATTTTAGGGATATCGCGCCAACGCGTAGTGTACTGCGGCGATAAAAAATCACGGTTCATGTGCCATCGGTCATTTAATTTACTGCTTGCAAGGCTGAGCATCCCTTTTCCGTATCGATTGTTAATTGTGTCTAGGCATTGCATAAGCTTTGGATTATCAGGGCTCTTATTAAATAAGTCATTTTGCTGAAACTGTTCTGATATTAGCTCTACCGCGCCCACACCACACTTATAAAACCGAACTCCCGGTTGGTAAATATTATTAAATACCTCAGATACAGCATTAGCCATCACGCAGGTGTCGTTAGTGGGTGAGGGGAACTTATATACAAACGACTTTTTATAATATCTGTTTTCGTGCGCGCCACTGGCTGCAAAAATATAAAGCTGGTAGGTGAGCGAACGCTGGGCGCGTAGTTTATTAGCCACTGTAGTTACATGGTTAATAAGCGCTGTTTTAAGCGCGGTTGGCTCACATATCCGCTCACCAAAGCTACGGGTCGAAAATATCTCGCGCTTGTCTTGTCGTACATCGTCCCAATTTAAACACGTTACGCCATTAAGCTCGCTTACCGTGCGCTCAACCACCACACTAAATGCACGGCGCATAGTTTTAGGGTTTTGCTGAGCAAGGTCCCAAGCGGTGTGTATATTCATTATTTTAAGCTTTTTAGCTAATCGACGGCCTATGCCCCAGACATCTTCGCAGCTCATTCTTTGTAAAATAGCTTGGCGCGTTTGCTCGTTGTTTATTACGGCTACACCATTAAAACCACTGAGTTTTTTAGCAGCGTGATTAGCGGCTTTTGCTAAAGTAGGGGTCGGGCCAAAACCAACACCTACAGGAAGCTTTGTTTCGCGCCATACTGTGCGCCTTATTGTATGGCCGTATTCATGCCAGTCTTTAATTAATGATGTGTAGCCATTAAAGTGCAAAAACGATTCATCAATACTGTATATGTGCTGTGTATCGCAAAAGCGGCCAATAATATTCATCATTTTGTCGCTTAAATCAGCGTAAAGCTCGTAATTACTAGAGCGAATAACAACGTTATTTTGCTCAAGTAAATGCTTAACTTTAAAGTACGGGCCAAATTTAGGAATATTTAAGCGCCGAGCAATAGGACAAATAGCGCATACACAGCCATCGTTATTGGTAAGTACAACCACGGGTTTGGAGCGAATAGCAGGGTCGAATACTTTTTCGGCACTGGCATAAAATGACACAGCATCAACTAAGGCATACATTTTAGTAACTCTGGGCTTTGCCTGTGCATTCTTATTGATAGCGTTACTACGCCTTCTAGCTGAAATTCGTCTGAAGAGGTTAGTTGTACAGGTTTATGTAAAGAAGAAGCAGAAAGCAGCCGTGCATTGGTTTTATCAAGTAGTTTGCATACAAAAAGACCATTTAAGTTAGCAACAATAACGTCACCATTTTCTGCAGGCTCTGCACGGTCGATTACTAATAAGTCCCCTTCAAAAATTCCGACTTCTTGCATAGAGTTACCCGATGCAATACCAATAAACGTAGCATCTGGATGCTTTATTAAAAGCTCATCAAGGGTTACACCTAGCTCGGTGTACTGCGCTGCGGGGGATTCAAAACCACACACGCCTGCTTCTATATAAATGGGAATGACAAACATAACACAACCTAAAACGCATATACTGTATAAGTGTACAGTATATGCGTTTTGTGTAAGTTATGCCAAGAAATGTATGGCTGATCAATCCATGTTTTTGATCATTTGTTGTGCGGTATCTAAAAAGTCTTTGATTTGTTGAGGGTTTAAGTTTTTACACATTTGATTATTTATTTTTTTCTCTGATGCTAATAACTTATCAAAAAGAACTTTACCTTGCTCTGTGAGCGACAAAATAAAGCAGCGTTTATCGTGCTCACTCGCCTGTTTATTAATTAAATTTAAGCCAATAAGATCTTTAATTAAACGTGCTATTTGCGCTTTATCGCGCTGCGTTTTAGTAACTATATCGTTAGCCGTACAGTTATTTACGTTCGCGATAATATGTATGCAGCGTACGTGCATAGCATTAATACCCAGTTCGCCTGCGTTAATTGCTTCACGAATTGTGACACGGTAATTTTGCATTAGTTCAAACAGCGTATTTGATAAAGGTGTATTCATAGAACTCTCAATATAGTTGACAAAGTCAATTAATTTGCTATAGTTGATTTTATCAACCAATGGGGCGTTGTGCAATGACTGCTTTTATAGCAGTCAATTATTAATGTAAAACGAGGTAATACATGGGTAAACAAATTCGCAAAGCCAACGTATTAAGTACAGAGCAAATTACACCGCACCTACAACGTATTGTAGTAGGCTCTGATGATTTTAAAGACTTAACCCCAGAGTATATTGGTAACTATGTAAAAGTACTGTTCCCAAAAAATGGTGAAGTAGATTTTAACTTAAAAACAGCGTGTATGCGATCATACACAATAAGGCATGTGGATGCGCAAACCGGCGCACTAACGCTTGATTTTGTTATAAATATGCACCAAGGCCCCGCGACTAACTGGGCTAAAATTGCAAAAGTAGGCGACGCGCTAGGTATAGCTGGACCAGGCCCTAAAAAATTAGATAATTACGCGCACCCTCATTATATATTATTGGGCGATTTAACCTCAGTAAATGCTATAAAAGGCTATGTGCAGCAGTTACCTGAAGCTGCAAAAATTGATGCATTTGTACATGCCCCTACTGAGCAAGACATTATCGATTTAGAAACAAATCGCGATATAAACTGGTTAATTACCAATAATGCCGATACAGCAATGCTAAGTGCACTTAAAAATTTGCACATTACAGAGCAGCCACCTATTGTGTTTATGGCACTGGAGGCAGGCCTTGTACGTACAGTAAAAACACTGCTAACTGAGCAACTTAATATACCGCGCGGTAATATTGTATCCTCTGGTTATTGGAAAAAAGGCGTAGACTCAGAAGGCTATAAAAAGCAGCGCCAACGTGATGCACAGCTTGCCTGAATACCTTAGAGCAAAATAACATATACCTATTTTGCTCTAATACCTCTGCGTAACTTGAATTGACCTAATAGCAGACCCATTTAAGTGTTTTATGCTAATGATGTAATCCATTATTAGTATGCATTTTTAGGAGCTGCTATTTTGTTAACTTCCATTCCTTTTTCGTTACTCGAACTTGCCCCCATGATCAAAGGGGACAGTGTTGCCAACACTCTTCATAAAAGTACTAAATACGCACAGCGAGCAGACGAGCTTGGCTTTAATCGCTTTTGGCTTGCTGAGCATCATAATATGCCAGGTATAATTTGCGCTGCCACTTCTATTTTGGTTGGCCATATTGCAGGTAATACCAAAAAGATACGCGTTGGATCGGGCGGTATTATGCTGCCAAACCACTCCCCATTAGTTGTTGCTGAACAATTTGGTACGTTAGAGAGCTTATATCCTGGGCGAATAGATTTAGGATTAGGGCGTGCCCCCGGCAGCGACCAAGTAACGAGTCGTGCATTAAATAGCGATATGAGCCGTGCTGAAAACTTCCCGGGTGAAGTAACTGAGCTGCAAACGTTATTAGGTCCTTACAATGGGACGCACCCAATACGCGCTATACCGGGTGAGAACACAAACGTTCCTATTTGGTTATTAGGCTCGAGTTTATTTAGCGCGCAACTTGCGGCGCAAAAAGGATTACCCTATGTATTTGCAGGTCATTTTGCACCACGTTTTGTGCACGATGCAATAGCGCTGTATAAACGCGAATTTAAAGCATCAAGCGACCTTGAAAAACCATATGTAATGCTTGCACTGCCTTTAGTTGCCGCCGACACCGACGAAGAAGCGCAATACCTGTCGACTACTTCTAAGCAACGTGTGCTCGAACTTATACGCGGTAACGAGCTGTGGTTAAAACCACCTGTTGAAAGTATGGACGGGTTATGGAGCGAACAAGAACGCGCTCATGTAGAGAACTTTTTAAGTCTAAGCGTAGTAGGCGGACATGTAAGTATTAAACACAAGTTAGAGATGATAGCGAAACAGCTAGAAGTTGATGAGTTTATATTTACCAATGATGTATTCGATAGTGAAAAACGCCACCGTGCACTCGAAATTTTAATGGAAATAAAGCACTAAAATATAGTTAGTTAAGCAAGCGTACACTCTGGGCTTGTTAACATACAGACATCATCAAAAGTTAAACTTTTTTAACTCATTTTATTAACTTTAAGTGATGTCTGTATTTGTTATTTAAATATTCAAAGTAAATTTGATTGCTATTTTTAGTATATATTTTGCTTTACATACCGTTCTGTTTTTTCAATCGAACTGATTTAAATAATCAATTTTAAGATATCACTTTTATTTTTTATAATGTATGTATTAAACCAAACATCATTAAATAAAGGTAGGTTCACCGTGAAGTCTCTAAATTGCGCAACAGCTAATTCAGTTAACAAAACAGCGCAACCAAAAGTTGCACTGATTGCTGAAGGTGGCGGGCAGCGAGGGATCTTCACAGCTGGCGTACTTGATGCGTGGTTAGAGCAAGAATATGACCCATTCGATTTATTCATTGGCACCTCTGCAGGTTCGCAAAACTTAACTAGTTACTTAGCGCGTCAAAAAGGCTATGCCAAACGCCTAATTAGAGGGCTTTCGCGTAACAAACGTTTTTTTCAGCTTGGTCGCGGATTAGTGGGTAAACACATAGTTGATTTAGATTGGTACTTTGACAAAACCACTGAGGTAAAAAGAGCCATAGATTTTAAAACAGCTAAAACGAGTTTGGGCGCGCGTGAGCTACTTATAACAGCCACTAATGCACGAGACAGAAAAGCATATTACTTATCGCCAACAGGTGAGAGTGGCCAATGGCGTGATTTGTTAAAGGCTTCTAGCGCACTCCCGTTTTTATACAAACAAGGTGTAAAGTTAACACCTTGGTTAAACGCAAAAGCAGCTAACGAAATACACCTTGCTGAAGAGCAAGTACAGAGCGATTTTTATCTAGACGGCGGTTTAGCAGCTCCATTACCAGTACGTGAAGCTTACAACCGAGGCGCTCGTAAGATTGTAGTAATAAGAACGGTTGACGCTAATTTTCAGGCGCAATCTGCATGGGTACAAAAGCTAAGAACATTTGCTATTGCATCAGGCTATTGTCCAAAAACATTAGACTACTTAATACAGCACGAGAAAGCGTATTTAGATGAACTTGAATTTATTGCAAACCCACCTGATGATGTAGAAATAATACAAATTTTTGCAGACGAAAAACTGCATAGCAAATTATTAGGTAGTTCAAATAACGATTTACGTTTTGATCATAAATTAGGCTTAGATGCTGGTCGCTCATACTTAGCAATGCAAAATTTACAGATTAACAGCAACAACCATTACAGTGCACCTACACAATACAGCTATAACTAATTAAATATAATTACAAAAAAAGCGCATAACTTTATGCGCTATTTTTTGCCATTTTTAATCCTCATTGCGCCTAAACCTTACTGCATCAAAATAAAAACTATTGCATCCCGCACGCATACGCAAAACAAAATACTGAATCTTAAAAAGATATTATTGATTTTTTAACTAATCAATATAAAGTGTAGGTGTGATTTATTATTCACATTTATAGAAATAAAATTCAATGCTAAATGTGCTTGCTTACAGATTATTAAACATCAATACACACTTCACTTTGGGGTAAAGCCAACATTAAACATTATTATGTTTAATGCATAATGAGCTGCCGGATTTTTTAAGTTAAGTAGCGCTACATGCAGAGTTTAAAGTCGGTGCTAACATAAAGTAAAAGTATAAAATAAAAAGGGATTAGTAATGTTCGATACCGTCGTCAAAAGTGTAAACAACCTTTTGTGGGGAGAGGGTCAGGTACTTATTTATATACTTTTGTTTACAGGTATATGGTTTTCGGTACGACTAAAAGCAATTCAAATACTTAAATTTAAACATATGTTTAGCCTTTTAAAAGGCAGCAGCAAATGTAAAAAAGACGACATTTCATCATTCCAAGCTCTTTGCACAGGGCTTTGCGCACGAGTAGGTACCGGAAATTTAGCCGGAGTAGCGGTTGCAATTTCACTGGGTGGTAGCGGCGCAATATTTTGGATGTGGGTAATAGCCATACTCGGCATGGCAACAGGTTTTGCCGAAAGCGTACTTGGGCAAGTATACAAAGTTCGTGATAGCAGCGGCGACTTTAGAGGCGGCCCCGCGTATTATATTCAGCAAGGTTTGGGTAGCCGGGCGTTTGCCATTGTGTTTTCTGCGTGCTTGTTTTTAGGTTACGGCTTTACGTTTAGCGCAATGCAAACTAACACAATTACCGACGCGCTTAATTACGCGTTTGAAGTTCCAACCTTTTATTCAGGCTTGGTTATTACCGTACTCGCAGGCTCAATTATCTTGGGCGGCTTTAAAGCAATTGCCCGATTTGCAGAGCGTGTTGTGCCCATAATGGGCATTGTGTTTGTACTTGCCGCCGTCATTATTACTCTTATAAATTTCACGCAAGTACCCGCCATGCTTAAAGATATATTTTTATCAGCGTTTGGTTTACAAGAAGCAGGCGCCGGTGCAATGGGTGCAGCTATTAAAAACGGTATTCAACGTGGTTTATATTCTAATGAGGCGGGCGCGGGTAGTGTGCCTCATGCATCAGCAAGTGCCAGCCCTATTCCTAATCACCCTGTAACGCAAGGTTACATACAAATGCTAGGTGTATTTTTCGATACAATAGTACTGTGTAGCTGTACCGCCGTTATTATTTTATTAGCCGATATAGACATTAGCGGCGAAATGGAGGGTATTCGTTTAACACAAAGCGCGATGACCGCTCACTTAGCACAAGGTGGTGTTTACTTTGTAGCAGCTGCCATTACCTTATTTGCATTTACATCGGTGGTTGCAAATTACGCCTATGCAGAGAGTAACTTGCACCTATTTAAGTTCGACAACAAAGTAGGGCGCGGGATTTACACTTTGCTTTATTTATCAATGATGCTGTGGGGCGCATCAGCTACGTTAAAAGAAGTCTGGGATTTAGCTGATATTGCCTTAGGGTTAATGACAGTGGTTAACGTTATCGCTATTATACTGTTAACGCCGACTATTTTGTCTGTTACCAGCGATTACCACGCACAAAGAGACAAAGGTTTAGAGCCCGAATTTAAAGTAAAAGATGTAAAAGTACAGGGCAAATGCGAAGACGGCATTTGGGATTAATTAACGTACTTTAAGCACACTTAACTATAAAAAGCGGTTTTATGGCAACATAAAGCCGCTTTACATTTTGCATAAATATTCACTTTAAGTATTATGAAAATAACTACAGCAACCAAAATAAAAGGCACAATTTTTTAGATGATAGAGATTCACGCAGGGAAAACAGCGGCTAAAATTATTAACGAACAGGGCTTTAAACCTGAACTTTTTACCTCTTTTTTAGGTGCAAGTGGCGGTCCTAAATGGTTTACATTATTTGGGTTAGATAAATATATTTTTGGTGAATTTTTTAAAAACCGAACTCAACCACTTAATTTAATTGGCTCATCAGCTGGCGCTTTTCGCTCTGCGTGTTTTACACAAAACGATCCCGTTGCAGCCATTGAGCGCTTAGCAAAATCGTATTCACAAACCCGATACTCAAGTAACAAACCAACACCAAGTGAAATAACAATAAAAGCGCGCGCATTACTTGAAGATGTTTTTGGCGATAACGGCGTAAACGAAATTATAAATAACCCCGTATTTAAAGCGCATTTTATAGTGGCTAAATCAAATGGATTTATTGCCAGCGAAAATAAATTAATACAGCTTATGGGTTTATCAAAAAGTTATATGTTAAACCGCGTTAACCGAAAGCTATTAGGCGCACAGTATGAGCGTTTTATATTTGGCCCAGCAACAAGTGACTTATCAATTACCGACAACTACAATTTTAAAACACAAAGCATAGCACTCACACAAACAAACTTAAAAGATGCATTACTTGCATCAGGCTCTATACCGCTTGTTATGCAAGGCATAAAAAATATTGCAGGCTCACCTCCTGGAATATATCGCGACGGCGGAATTATTGATTACCACTTTGATTTAAAAATTAATAACCCAGGACTTATTTTATATCCGCACTTTAATAGCGAGCCAAAAGCAGGGTGGTTCGATAAAAATTTAAAACGCAAAGTGTCACCTCTCAATTACGACAACGTGGTGATGATCAGCCCATCAAAAGAGTTTATAGCCGGCTTACCTTACGGAAAAATTCCAGACAGAAACGACTTTACCGATCTAGATGCAGACACACGTATTAAATATTGGAATACAGTTTTTAGTGAAACCGAAAAATTGGCTGAATCTTTAGATGAGAAATTAAACGCTAAAAGTTTCTATATCAAAAGTTATAAATGATAATAAAAGGCAAAGGTTATCTTCTTTTATTAAATTAGTGTGTATAGACTACACTTTTCTCATGTTATTTATTAAAAGTATTTTCATAATAAAATTTTAAATCGAGAATCAAAGAATGGAAATCATAGAAATGTACGTGAAAATTACTAAATGATTTTGATAGTGGTAAGCCTTTAATTAAAGAGTTGTTTATATAAGTTGAGTCTTGAATTAGAAGTAATATTTTAACAAGCTCAGTATCTAAAAAAGGATAAAGTGGGGAGAGAGCAGTAACAAAGCGATCAAATTCTTGAGCGTTTTTCTTTAAAATATCCTCAGCTGTGTCATTGACGCTATCATGTGTTCCAAGATAAATAGTTATGCTATTCATGTTTGAATTACTCTCAATTAATTTTGAAAATAATCTGAAGTCGTTTAAATCAAGTTTATCAAATTCTTTAGATATCTTTACTGCTTGTTTGAAAAGAGTTAATTTATTTGTATAGGATGAAAGAGCTAAACCTATTTTTCTTTTTAAAACAAAATTTATATTTTCTTTATCCTTAATTTCTTTTCTATGAACAAGGGAAATATAAAAAATATAACTACTGAAAAATGACAAGCTAACTGATAGTAAAAGCTGTTCAGCCTCTTTACCCCAAGAAAAAAACATAGGTACTCTATTCGAAAACACTGTTGTTGCTAATATCATCATCATTGAAATTAATACTAATAAAGTGAATGTTTTGCTCTCTAACATGACATATTTTTTTATTTTTTTTGACATTAAATTTAATTCCCTTTATTAAGCAGTAAATAAATTATATAAAATAATCTATCCATAGTGTCTGATTTTTAAAACTATATATTATTTAGAAGGTTCTTAAGATAATTATTCACTGAATTAGCTACAGTGGGCAATCGCATTATATCAAATATAATAAGTAATCACTGTTTAATTAGGATGGTTTATAAACAACCCATAAATTACGGTACGTAATATTAACGAAAAGGGCAAAAAGCCCTTTTTTATTATCAAGTTATCATCACTGTCATTATTGACAGCTTGGCATTGCCAACCATTTAATTTGAAGATATAGGCAATAATTTCTTATTTTTAATCTATTAATTTCTGTTGGATCTTTACGATATTCGTTTAGAAAAAACTTACAAACTTTGTCGTCACATTTAATTATTGCTTAGTCGGCGGTTTGAATGAAGGCTTATAAGTAGAAATCTGAACATTCTTATTCTGTGAAACTTGGCTAAAGGTTTTAGATGTAATATCTGAAACCAGTTTAAGTTGATATATTGTACATGCTTGGTTTACAAGCCAGTTAGTAAGGCCTGATAATGCTAAGAAAACATATAATTTTAAATAGCCTAATCACATAACTAGTCGTAAAAGCTTTATGATATAAGAATGCATTAAAATCAAAAAGAATATATTGAACTTAAAGATATGTTCTAAAAATTAAAAAATCACTAAAAATCAAATAAGGAAGTTTATGCAAAAATATATTTATTACATGGTTAAAATCTTTGATAAAAGTGAATACGCAGAATCATTTCTAGATGGAAATTTACACTGCAAAAAGCTCTCTTTTTTTAGAAATTTTGATGATGAAACAGAAGGAAATAGAGGTGATAAACATGAAGGTATTATCAACTGGCATAAAACTGAAGATGTAATTATTGAAATAAATGGAATGATTATCGAAGATGTTATTGGAAATGTGGGTATAAAACTGAATAGTCACGACAATATAAATATATTTTGTATTTACGCGTCATACAGTAATGAAGAAATTGTTATTACAGAAGAAACTATTCCTAAATTACTGGAAGAGCTAAAAATTTCTAATAGCTGCTTTGGTCTAGGTAATGAAGCTGTCATTATTACTAATGTAGAAGAATTTGTTAATCGAGTCTGCAATGCTTCTAAAGGTCAAAAAATAGACTTGAAAGCTGAGCTAATTGAATACTACGATCCTGATATGTTCTCAGGAAAGTTTGATGAAGATGAAGCGATATTCAAAAAAAGAATAGAATATTCACATCAAAAAGAATATCGCTTCGCTTTTTATCCTAGAGAAATTACAAATGACGCAATGGATTTAAACATTGGCTCTATTAGGGATATAGCACTTAAAATTGCCCCTAATGAAGTAAACAGTACTATGAAAATCGAAATTGAATAAATCATATTGCCCCATTTCCTGACTTAACTGATATATCAGCAATTATGTCTAAAAGTTGGCTTTGTAGGTCAGATAAATATACATCTTGTGTTTTATTTTGCTCCTTAAGTATTTTGTACATATTTTCAGATTTCCTTGCCGACCATTTATATCGGTGAACTAGTTGTACATCGGATGGTTTAACTTTGCCCTATGGTGTAGTCATTGTATGGTCATGATAAGAAATTCTACAATCTGCCCACGGGCCAGTTGGAGGAGATAGGCTGAGTGACTTATTAAAGTTAGCAAATAAACAATAGCTCATAAGTTATGTTATGTTAAATTGGTTGGGTTTTAATAAAGCGAGCGTGATTATACAAACCAGCTCGCTTTTAGGAGAGTAATTTGGTGGTTAATTAAGCTCTGAATCAACCCAAAACTTAGTTCCCTTTAATACAGCTTGTAGTGCAAGGCCATTTTCGGTTACAGAATATACAGTAACTTGATCTGCAATCGCTTCGGCAACTAGTGCACCGCCTTTATCTTCATATTTTGCTGCTGCATCAGCGTTTCCGCCAAATGCCCAACCATGTTCAATAAATCTATTTAGTGCAGCTTGGTTATGAAAAACCATTACAACGTTAAAATCTTTAACGCCTAAACCAAGTCCTAAACCGGCTTCGCCCATATTCATGTAAGTCGATTTACCTGTGAGATTATTTCTAACAACACCGTAACCACCGCCAAAGCTAGCAAGCACTACATTTACATTTGCGTTATCGAATACAGCATAACCAGCAGAGTTAGCAATTTGTTTTTTAACATCAGGTTTTTCAGCGTATAATTTATCTAATGTGTTTGCTTTCATACTTTGTACAAGTGAACGTTTTTCGCTTGGCGATGCACTACCTGTAGTAGCACACCCAGTTAACGCAACAGTTAAAGCAAGTACACTTAGTATAATTAGTTTTTTCATAATGTTTTCCTTAATAAGATATAGCAACCAACAACCATAGAATAATCACGATATTAAAATAATTAGAACTTTACTATGTCCAATACTAGACAGTATCGGACTTTGACGTTATTCTGTAAGTCTATTATTTAATTGAATATTTATACATTATGCTTGTTGCTTTGGTTGATACGTTAAAACAATTAAGATATCAAATTGCCCATCTAGATGACGGTACTCTCAATTCAGAATACCCAGAACTTGCATCCTTTATACAGGAAATTGGCTTGACTGTAACTGAATCAAAAGCCGATCTGACATTCTTGTATCAGTTTTTATATGTTTATGGCCGAAAGTCAGAAGCGACTTATAGTCGTTTTCGAAATGAGCTTGAACGCTTTTATTTATGGTCATGGTTAATAGCAGAAAAATCAGTATTCGATTTAAAACGTGAAGATATTGAAGCTTACGTTGATTTTATGGTCGAACCCGATAAAGCATGGGCTGCAACTTCAGTGCAATGGCGTTATAAAGATGAACAAGGAATTCGTCGATTAAACCAAAACTGGCGCCCTTTTATGCTTAAAGAATCCATTGCTAGTCAGCAAACTTTATCGTCTATGTTTACAGCATTAAATGTGTTTTATAAGTTTGCCTTACTAGAAGAAAAAACATTTGCTAACTTTGTCCCTGTTGTTAAAAAAAATAGTCCGTACTTAGTTGTTCAATCACAAATTCAAATTCCAGACACATTAAGCGATATTCAATGGGAATACGTTTTTGGTGTAACGCGTGATTTATGCGAACATAACCCTGATTTAGAGCGAAACTTATTTACGCTTGCATGTTTAAAAGGTCTTTATCTACGAATCTCAGAATTATCTGAGCGCCCACAATGGTCGCCGGTGATGTCCCATTTTTGGCAAGATAATGATGGTTTTTGGTTTTTACGTATTATGGGCAAAGGTAATAAATTACGAGATGTAACCTTAAGCGATGATTTTGTTGAATATTTAAAACGTTATAGACTATACAGAGGTTTACCTGCCCTTCCCCGTGTTGATGAATCAGATCCCTTGGTTCATAAAATTCGCGGGCAAGGTGGTATGACCGTAAGGCAAATTAGGCGTTTAGTTCAACAAAGTTTTGATTATGCACAGCAATCATTACTTGATGATGGTTTTAAAGATGATGCTGAACAACTTGGCGCTGCAACTGCACATTGGCTTCGTCATACTGGTGCCACACATGATGCGCAAACCAGACCGCTTAAACATTTATCAGAAGATTTAGGTCATTCTAAAATTGCGACTACCGATCAAATTTATATTCAAACAAATATTAAAGAGCGAGCAAAGTCAGGACTTAAAAGGAAAATTTAATGGAGTATTTAGTAATAGCATTTATAGGCGGATTATTTTTAATTTATTCTTTAACACTTCGCCAGTTAGAAAAAACAGAAGTAACAGGCCCAATGTTTTTTGTTGTTGGCGGAATATGTTTAGCTTTAGTGCTACCCAACGAAGGGCATAAAATAAAAGAAGGCGTTGATCTTTTATTACCATTTATAGAGCTTACGCTAAGTATTTTTTTATTTTCTGATGCAGCTAAATCAAAGTTGAGTGTATTAAGGCATAGTTTTCAGTATCCTAGTTTACTGTTGTTTGTTGCCCTACCCTTAACTTTGTTACTTGGTATTGCTGTTGCTTTATTTTTCTTTGCTGAGCTTTCACTTATTCAAGCAGCGTTGCTCGCTATTATTTTAACACCTACCGATGCGGCATTAAGTAAAGGGTTACTAGCAAGTACACAAGTGCCTGAAAAAATACGCGAAGGAATAAATACTGAAAGTGGTTTGAACGATGGATTATGCGTACCCATATTTTTAATATTTATATTACTCGCTAAAAATCCTGATTCAGCTATTACCGCAACACAAACATTAAGTGTGTTTGGACGAGAGCTTGGCTTGGCTTTATTAATAGCTATTACAAGTATTGCTGTTTTTATACCGAGTTTAAACTTTGCAATGAAACGTCATTACTTTGCACAAAATACCAGTCCGTTTTTATTACTCGGTTTTGCTATGGCTGTGTTTTCTGTCACTCAGTATTTTCATGGCAGTGGATTTATTGCGGTGTTTATTGCAGGCTTATTATTTGATAAATTTTCGACCGAAGAAGTTAGAACAGAATTAATTGAAGACTCAGAGCATATCGCAGATTTCACATCGTTAATGATTTGGTGCTTGTTCGGGTTTGTTTGTGCTTACTTAGTTATTCCTAAATTAAATACTGAAATTATAATTTACGCTTTGTTAAGTACAACATTGATTAGAATAATTCCAGTTATGCTGTCTCTGCAGTTTACGGCACTGAGTATCAAAGAGCGTTTTACATTTGCGTGGTTTGGACCAAGAGGGTTAGCATCAATTGTTTTTACATTGATGGTGATAGATACGCAAATAGAAAACAAATATCAAATAGCGACAATAGCAATGACGACTATTTTGTTTAGTGTATTTATACATGGTATTAGCACTAGACCTATTGCCGATAGTTTTGTTAAAAAATAATTATTTAAACTAGATAAATTAAGAATACGTATTAAAAAAGGCGTAACGGTTATTTTCATCACTGATGAAGTTAATCGTTGCGCCTTTTTGTATTTTATAAATAATTTACTAAATAGTTATTTAGATAAAACTATTTAAGTACTCTTATATAAGTGTTCTTATTTAAGCACTCTTATTTTATAAAGTTATTTAAGAACCTGTGCTAGTAATTCAATTGGGTGTTTTGGTTTAAATTGTTCAAAACGTTTAACTTGGCTACGACAAGAAAATCCCGTAGATAAAAGTTGCTCAGGTTTATTTTTATCTACAATTGGTTTCCAGCTCATTTCGTAAAGCGCACGTGAGTTATCTTGATTTTGTGCTTCGTGGCCATAAGTTCCCGCCATTCCACAACAACCTGTATTTGTTGTTTTTAATGTTAAACCAATATCATTGAAAATTGTTTGCCATACATTTGCTGCTTTTGGCAGCGCAGTTGTTTCAGTACAATGACTCAGTAGTGTAAATTCGGTATCTGTATTTTGTTTTGCGCTTAGTGATTTAAACGATTGTGTTTCGAGCCATTCATGGGCAAGTTGCACATTAAATTCACCACGGTTATTTTCTAAAATTGTATTATATTCATCGCGGTAACACATAACGAGTGACGCGTCTAAACCGACTAACGGTGCATTAATATCATTTAATTTATTTAAAAACTCGGCTGCATTTTTAGCTGTAACTTTAAATTCATGTAAAAAACCTTTTACGTGTTGCGGTTTACCATTTGGTTTAAAAGGTAATAGCATTGGTTTTTTGCCAAGTTGGGTTATTAAAGTAATAAAACTTTCTACTAATTCCGCTTCGTAAAAGCTCGTAAATGGGTCTTGTACTATTAATACATATTCACTTTGTTGCTCTGCATTTAATTTATTTAGTAAATCAAAATCGAATTTTTGTGTTTTAGTAACACGCTTTGAAAGTGCAGGAATACTTAACTGTGGTGTATCAACATAGCCAACCGTTTTTTTAATAACATTACTAACTAATGATGTTTTAACAATTGGATTTATGACTTTAGCGAACTTTGCCATTAATGGCGCGCTGTTTTCTATGTTACCAACAAGGTAATCTTTTAGCGGGCGTGCATAATAACTATGATAATAATTTAAAAAGCGCGAACGAAAAGTGGGTACATCTACTTTAATTGGACATGCTGTTGTACATGCCTTACATGCTAAACATTCATCCATTGACGCTTTTACTTCGTGAGAAAAGTCGTAAATACCTTTTCGTTTTTCGCGGCTATGAACAAAACGTTCCCACCAGGTAATGACTTCACCTTTGTTAAGTTGCTTTTCTACTTCGAGTAAATCTACATTTTTTGACTCTTGTAGACGAAGCCATTCGCGCATTAAACTTGCGCGTCCTTTTGGTGAATTACGGCGATCGCCAGTTACTTTATACGATGGACACATAGGTGAATTTTCATCGTAATTAAAGCATATGCCATTACCATTACAGGTCATTGCATTGTTAAAACTGGTTTTAACTTCTATTGATATTTGCTTATCGAAGTGCGATCTCTTTTGTCCATCTACACTAACTAGTGAGTCTTCACTATCGATAGGAGTACATATTTTACCGGGGTTAATGCGATTGTTAGGATCGAAAGCTGTTTTTATTTTTCGAAGTTGCGTATATAAATGCTCACCAAAAAACTCAGGGCTATATTCACTACGGTAACCTTTACCGTGCTCGCCCCACATTAAACCGCCGTACTTAGCGGTTAGTTTTACGACCTGATCTGAAATAGTTCTAAGTAGTTTTTCTTGTTCTGGGTCACACATATCAAGTGCTGGGCGTACGTGTAAAACGCCCGCATCAACATGGCCAAACATACCATACTGTAAATTATGACTGTCGAGTAATGCTCTAAATTCGACAATATAATCTGCTAAATTTTCAGGCGGTACAGCGGTGTCTTCTGCAAAGGCGAGAGGTTTTTGGCTGCCTTTTACATTACCTAATAAACCCACTGACTTTTTACGCATTGCGTAAATTTTTAGTATATCGCTTTTATCACTGGTTAACTGATAACCAATAACGCCATTAGTTTGATTTTTTACGCATTCATCTAGAAGCTTACAAAGCGTGTCTACTTTGTCTTTTATATCATCGTTTGATACTGCATTAAACTCGACCATGTTAAGGCCTTGCATATCTTTATTTGGTACGTCGGTTATTAAGTCCGATACTAAATTCCAAATGATATCTTCACGCGCTAAGTTTAAAACTTTGCTATCAACGGTTTCTACCGATGTTGCACGTGCATCGACTAAAAATGGTGAATGACGAAGTGCTGAGTCAAAACTATCATACTTAATATTAATAAGCGTTTTGAATTCGGCAATAGGCGTTAGGTTTAATTTTGCTTCAGTTACTATACCTAATGAGCCTTCTGAACCCGTTATTAGTCGGCTCATGTCAAAGGTAAGTAAGTCATCACTTAGTACATGCTCTAGGTCGTAGCCGGTTAAAAAACGATTTAACCGTGGAAACTTAGCTAAAATAGCAGCGCGTTCATTAACTGATATATCTAAAACTGTTTTATATAAACTACCAATTAGTGAGTCTTGATTCGCTATAATTTGTGCTTTGTCGATGTCTATTGGGGAGGTGCACATAGGTGTGCCATCAACTAAATAAGTTGTTAGCCCTAAAACATGATCGCTCGTTTTACCGTAAACTAACGAGCCTTGCCCCGATGCGTCAGTACTTATCATGCCACCAATAGTTGCCCTGTTACTGGTAGATAAATCGGGTGAGAAGAAAAAGCCATAAGGTTTTAAAAAGTCATTAAGTTGATCTTTTATTACGCCGGTTTGAACGCGTACCCAGCCTTCTTCTACATTTATTTCGAGGATTTCGCGCATATAGCGAGACAAATCTACAACAATACCAGGTGTTAACGATTGTCCGTTAGTGCCTGTTCCACCGCCACGAGGACCAAAAGTTAATGATAAAAACGGGTCGCGAGATGCTGTTTGCAATGCGAGCTGAATATCTTTTTCACTTTTTGGAAAAATAACACCTTGCGGTATTTGCTGATACACACTGTTATCGGTTGAAGCGGTAATACGCGTTGCATAACTTGCGTCGGTATCTCCACTAAAACCTTGGTTTGCAATGGTATCTAGGTAGTTTGCGACAAGTTCTGTCGCGGCATCTTGCTGTGTAATTGTTGCTATCATGACGGCGATATTTTAGGGCATTTGACTAATTATATCATGGTGATGGCGAATAGAAATTGAAGATTTTACAGTTTGTAACACTCTTTTAGTCGATTTTAATGCAGCTTAAATTATACTCATACTAACAAGTAATGAGGTGTGTTATATGAAAAAATTACTATTACAGATCAGTGGCGTGTTATTTATTTTGCTAGGATTATTTTTTGCGATTGTAGCTAGGGCGTGTTGACCTTTGGTTGTTGAATTTGCAGCAGTATGTTTGGTTTTTAGGCAAGGCAGAGCCTATGTAGTGTGGTTGCTCCCCATAAATAGGCGATAACGCAGCATAAATACCAAACATGCGCTGCCCAATGGGTTCTTTCTAGGGACGATTAACTCTTTGTTGCTCGGTTTTTACTTAGCCCACTAGGTTACAAACCTCGCGCCGCGATTAAATCGCCCCTAGATTGAACAAATTTCAATCCACAAAGATCAACACGCCCTTAGCCTTCACTTATATTTTTTATGGCGGGTTTATTGTGTTTTTCGTTTTACTATCCTAAAGTCCGACATTACTTATCATTTTGTCAAAAGGCGTTAACTAAATCATGTGCTTATTTAGATAAAAAATTAGCCCGTTAATTCACTTTTAATTGAGCATAAAAAATGCCAGCAATACATGGCTGGCATTTTTATAGCTTACATATTTATAGCTTACCTATTTATTACTTTGCTAATTTTTTAGCTAGGTATAACCATGTTTCTATTACTGTATCTGGATTTAGTGAAACAGAGTCAATACCCTGCTCTACTAACCATGCTGCAAAGTCTTCATGATCTGAAGGACCTTGGCCACAAATACCTACGTACTTTCCTTTTGCTTTAGCTGTTCTAATTGCCATAGAAAGTAGCTTTTTAATTGCAGGGTCACGCTCATCAAATAAATGTGCGATTAAACCAGAATCACGGTCAAGACCAAGCGTTAACTGTGTTAAATCGTTAGAGCCGATAGAAAAACCATCAAACATTTCTAAGAATTCATCTGCAAGTAATGCATTTGAAGGTAGCTCACACATCATGATTACTTTAAGACCATTATCGCCGCGTTTAAGGCCATGTTCTTCTAGTAATTCAATTACGCGTTTGCCTTCTTCAAGGGTACGTACGAATGGGATCATGATTTCTATGTTAGCCATATCCATGTCATTTCTTACGCGTTTTATAGCTTCACATTCTAGTGCAAAACAATCGCGGAAGTCTTCAGAGATATAACGTGCGGCACCACGAAAACCAATCATTGGGTTTTCTTCTTCTGGCTCGTATTGCTGGCCACCAACTAGGTTTGCGTATTCGTTTGATTTAAAATCAGACATACGAACAATTACACGCTCTGGTGCAAATGCACACCCTAGAGTAGAAATACCTTCAACCAGTTTTGTTATGTAAAACTCTACTGGTGATTCGTAACCGGCAATCATGTCAGTAATTTCTGCTTTTAATGCATCTGTTTGAGCATCAAAATTTAATAACGCTTTAGGATGAACGCCAATCATACGGTTGATAATAAATTCAACTCGCGCAAGGCCAACACCTGCATGCGGTAAGCGTGCAAAGTCAAATGCACGATCGGGGTTACCTACGTTCATCATAACTTTCATTGGAAGTTCTGGCATTTTATCAACGCGTGACGTTAGTATTTCAAAATCTAAAATACCTTCGTAAATAAAGCCGGTATCGCCTTCGGCGCACGATACAGTGACTTCTTGTCCCGCTTTAATTAAATCAGTTGCGTTACCACACCCTACAACTGCCGGAATACCAAGTTCGCGTGCAATGATTGCCGCGTGACACGTACGTCCACCACGATTTGTAACAATCGCTGCAGCACGTTTCATGATTGGTTCCCAATCAGGGTCGGTCATATCGGTTACTAAAATGTCGCCTACTTGTACCTGATCCATTTCTTTGATTGAATCAAGAACACGAACAACACCGCTACCAATTTTATGACCAATTGCACGGCCTTCAACAACAACGTTGCTTGTACCATTTAATTGAAAGCGTTCCATTACGTTAGAGTCTTCGTTTGAGCGTACAGTTTCTGGACGTGCTTGAACTATATATAGTTTGCCGTCGTTACCGTCTTTTGCCCATTCGATGTCCATAGGACGACCGTAATGTTTTTCGATGATTACAGCTTGCTTGGCAAGTTCTTGCACTTCTTCATCTGTAATCGAAAATTTATTTGAAAGCTCAGGGGCAACATCAACGATGTCTACTTGCTTACCGTGTGCTTTATCTTCTGAGTAAATCATTTGAATGGCTTTAGAACCAATGTTACGACGTACTACTGAAGGTTTATTTTTAAGGAGTGTTGGTTTATGAACATAAAACTCATCAGGGTTAACTGCGCCCTGTACAACCATTTCACCTAAGCCGTAGCTTGATGTAATAAATACAACGTCTTCAAAACCTGACTCTGTATCAATGCTAAACATTACGCCAGATGCTGATTTATCTGAACGTACCATGCGCTGAATACCCGCTGATAGGGCCACACCACGGTGATCGTAACCTTGGTGAACTCGATATGAGATTGCACGGTCGTTAAATAATGAAGCAAATACGTGTTTAATAGCGACCATGACTGAATCGATACCAACAACGTTAAGGAAAGTTTCTTGCTGGCCTGCGAATGATGCATCTGGCATATCTTCAGCGGTAGCTGATGAACGTACTGCGAATGATACATCTGCTGCAGTATCGCCATGAAGTTGGCTATATGCGTCGCGAATGGCTTGATCTAGGTTTGGTTGGAATGGTGTGTCGATTATCCATTGGCGGATGTCGGCACCGACTTTAGCGAGTGTATTTACATCATCAACATCGAGTGTATCTAGAATGTTGTGAATTTTTGCTGTGAGTCCTGATTGATCTAAAAACTCATTAAAAGCATCTGCGGTAGTTGCGAAACCACCCGGTACTTGTACACCAGCGTTTGCTAGGTTTGAAATCATTTCGCCAAGTGAAGCGTTTTTACCGCCAACTCGAGGAACATCTTGCATACCAAGCTCTTGATACCAGAGAACGTATTCTTGCACGGATCTTTCTCCAAAAAAAACAAATTGTAGGTCTAACTGTGAGAGTTAAGAAAGAAAACCTTTTATAAAGGTCATCATCATTCTACACTGGCAATAGTCCTCACGTAAACCGTGAGAAACCCATTTTAGGGATTTAAACGCAATAAAAAGGTTAATTATGAGAACTGCTTTTTATATATCAGATGGAACCGCTATTACTTCAGAGGTATTTGGGCATGCGACTTTGTCGTTGTTTCCTATCGATTTTAATCATAAAACAATTCCATTTGTAGAAACTGAAGAGAAAGCGCACGAAATTAAAGCATTAATTAATGCAACCGCTGCAAAAACAGGCGAAAAGCCATTTGTTTTTTTTACTTTTGTTAACCACAATTTAAGTGAAATTATAAAATCGGCTGATGCAGTCACGTATGACTTTTTAACTACATATAGCGAAAAAATAGAAAAAGAACTCAATGTAGCCCCAGTTCCTAAAATGCATCGTACGCATTCTATCCACGAAAAAAGTTATGATTTTAGAATTGATGCGGTTAACTATGCACTTATGAATGATGATGGCGGAAATATTAAAAACTTTTCTGAAGCAGACATCATTTTAATTGGTGTTAGCAGAAGTGGTAAAACACCCACAAGCTTATACTTAGCACTGCAGTACGGCATCAAAGCGGCTAACTACCCTATTACAGAAGAAGATTTAGATAATGAAGGTTTGCCTAAATGTTTAGTCCCTTACAAACATAAGTTATTTGGACTGACGATTGACCCTGAGAGACTTGCGGCTATTAGGCATCGACGTATGGCGAACTCTAAGTATGCTTCAATTAAACAGTGTCGCATTGAGGTCCGCGAAGTGGAAATGTTGTATAAGCGTCATAAAATTGCTTACTTTAATTCTACGCATCATTCTGTTGAAGAAATATCTGCAAAAATATTGATAGAAACAGACTTGGAGCGACGTAAGTACTAACTTACTCATCAAAGAAATAAAAAAACCGCAACTAAGCGGTTTTTTTTTGTATCAATAAATATTATTTACGTGCGTCTTTTAGTAAATCAGCTACTAAAAAGCCTAACTCTAATACTTGGTCGGCGTTAAGGCGTGGATCACACTGAGTTTTGTAACGCTGTGCTAGGTCATCGTCAGATAAACCGTAAGCACCGCCAGTACACTCTGTAACGTGCTGGCCTGTCATCTCTAGGTGAACACCACCTGCGTATGAACCTTCAGCTTTGTGTACAGCGAAGAACTGACTGATCTCGCGCATAATATTGTCGAAGTTACGTGTTTTGTAACCTGATGTCGCTTTTTCAGTGTTACCGTGCATTGGATCTGAGCTCCAAATTACTTTACGGCCTTCTTGTTGAACTCTTCTTACTAGTGCTGGAAGTTTTTCAGGAAGTATATCTGCACCCATACGCGTAATTAGCGTTAAACGACCAGGAATGTTATCTGGGTTTAATGCATCAATTAAACGAATTAGGTCATCTGGGTCCATACCTGGGCCAACTTTAACACCAATTGGGTTTTTAATGCCTTTGAAAAACTCAATATGCGCATGGTCTAGTTGACGAGTACGTTCACCAATCCAAACAAAGTGAGCAGAACAATCGTACCAATCACCAGATAAGTGGTCGCGACGAGTAAGCGCCTCTTCGTAACCAAGTAATAACGCTTCGTGAGAAGTGTATAAATCGGTTTCTTTTAAGCTTGGCGCAATTGTAGAGTTAATTCCGCACACTTCCATAAACTCTAGTGCGTCTTGAATTTTATCAGCAAGTTGTTGGTATTTTTCTTTAAGTGGATTTGCAGCAACAAAGCCCATGTTCCAACGATTTACCTGGTGAAGATCGGCAAGGCCACCTTGTGCAAAAGCACGTAATAAGTTTAACGTAGCGGCACTATGATGGTATGCAGTCATTAAGCGTTGTGGATCGGGTATACGTGCTTCTTCTGTAAACTCGATATTATTAATAATGTCGCCACGGTAAGATGGTAAAGACACGCCATTAATTGTTTCTAAGTCTGCTGAACGAGGTTTAGCGTATTGACCAGCCATGCGCGCTATTTTAACTACAGGGCATTTACCGCCGTAAGTTAATACAACAGCCATCTGTAAGATTGTTTTGAATGTATCGCGAATGTTAGCAGCATTAAAGTCACTAAATGATTCTGCACAGTCACCACCTTGAAGTAAAAATGCACGACCTTCGCACACGTCTTCAAGTTGTTTAAATAAGCTTCTTGTTTCTTCAGCAAAAACCAAAGGCGGAGCCGTCTTTAATTGGCCTTCAACTGATTTAAGTATTTCTTGATCCGGGTACTGTGGCTGCTGCAGTATTGGCAGCTCTCTCCAGCTATTTGGGTTCCACGATTGCATAATTTTTCCTCATTCCTACATTACCTGATAAGAAGAAATTAACGTATGCAGGCCCCTATGTTCAAGGACTAAATTCACTATTTTCCAATTATTTAGTTATGAGTTAAGTATAAAAGTAATCTTACTTAACCTAGGTGGTTATATAACATACACTTTAGTTTTATTTCGAAGAAACTAAAGTGTTTAAATACATGCGTTTAGAGCTAACTATTTACAATTTTAACGCATTGAGAATAAATAGTACATAAGGGTATGTTATACGTAATTTTACTGGGAACACATCATACTTAAATAGCGGCTTCTGTAATCTTAACTTTACGCGGATAATTAATTAATAGCTATCAAGTGCTATGTGCAGACCTTAATGTATGATAAGAGCGTTTGTGGTAATCATTTATCTGCGCTTTAAATCCTAGACGCATAGTCTTGTATAGCACTCGTATGCAGGACTATATTCATAAGTGCCACAACTTAAAGGTGTGGTAGGCCATTAAGTTTTCTCTTCAAAGTGATAGTGCTAATTTACAATTCATCATGATTAAAGCCCCTACTGCTTGAAGTATCCTTAAAGAGGAACTGATATCAAAAAGCATTTGTAGTCATTGCAACCTTTAGGCTGATCACCGTACTGCCAACACGGTGTAATATGAGTCAGTAATTATAAATACTAAGACTGTTAGATAAATATATGAAAATTATATAACTCCGCTTAACTCATTTTTCTAAACTTAGTTTTATCACCAACTACGTAGATAATCTAGTACTTGGCGTATTAGCCTTTTTAATACTCCAATGTCATATAAATTAGTAAGGAGTTTCAATCTTTCTTAGTATATATATTCTCACTATAAAGAACACATCATACTTATTTTAGTTATAATGTAAGTATAATCACCGAGTGCTGTTAATTATTAATTTAGACAAAGCAAAGTGCATGTTATAACATAAGGCTAGTAAGATGTGTTCTTTGAGGTGTGTAATGGTAACTAAGGTACAAATTAGAAGTCAGTTTGATTTAATGAACGAATTAACTTTAAGGTTGATTGAAGAACTAAAAGAGTGTGAATTCACCAAAGCGGAATATTATCAATTACCAGATGTAAGTAGTTTCGATGAGAGTAAAGTTCCAGAATCTATACTTGTTTCTAAAATCACTGGAGTACCTGCTCAAAAATCAATCCTAAACTCTTTTTCAGACATGTATAAAAAATCAGGATTAAGCAGTCGTGTTTTAAAAAGGCACCCTGGTTTGCTCGTTATTAAAAATGCAGATAAACAAGCTTTAAATAATCGTATAGCTCAAGTAAATAAAGCTAAAGCTACGTTTAAAGAATGTATTTTAGCTATTGATAGCAACGATGCTCGATTTGAAGCAGTTCACAATGCTATACCAAATTTAATAACGCTAGCTGCGTATCGTAAAATTCATAGTGAAAGCGAATCGCCATTTTCGGTTAGGTTTACTTGGATGCACAAACACGCAACTAAAACGCTGACTAAAAAAATGGCTCTCGAAATGCTCGACAAATCGGCCAGTTATCGAAATCCAAGAATGATAGATCAACAAAAATGGCAATCACTTGTAGCTCAAGAACAATTACGGGTTGCTAGTTTAGGCGAAAAGGAAAAACTTAGAATTCGCCGCCCTACTAGAGTGAGTCCACAGGTTAATGTGAGATACACAGCGCAAAATCGCTATCATGTGAGTGCTGCATTACCCTTTATTCTGATTAATCCAGAACCAGACGTAAAATTAGGTATATTACCTGATTATCAAAAACCCGATACTCACCCTCGTAAGCGCGAGTATGATTTTTTGGTTGATAGGTTATATTTAGAACAGGTTGAGCGGTAGTCATTATGTTAAAAAGGCCACATAGTGTGGCCTTTTTAGTTATGCGTACAGTATTTAAAATGACGGTTATTATTTTTCTACTATTTCTTCAATTTTATCTTCATCAATCAGCACGGCATTTTCAACAATGCGTTTACCGCCTTGGATTTCAATGCGTTTATTGTGTTTGTTCAATGTAAGTATTTCATCGCAAAACTGATCAGACGGGTGCATTTCGTATGTGTAATCGATAATGTTACCGGTTTTGTCATCTTTAACGTTTGTAATGCTGTATTCTGATATTGCACCTTTTTCAATCAAATCTTTCATTGTGGTGGTCATATCACGACGAAGTGCTTTTAATTTATTTTCGGTAATATCATCAGTTGAATAAATAGATCCGTATTTTTCCATAATAGAAAGTAATCTAAAATGGTACGTTTTACCTGGTGCTGCATAACGCCAAAGGTGATACAAACGAAGCATCATCCAACGCGATAATCCACGTTTTAATTCTTGTGCGCTATTAAAGTAATACCCTTTGTATTCAAGGTTATCAATCATGTTATGAACAAATGCATTTAAACAGGCGACGCATTTTACATTGCCACCCTGACCTTTTTTGCCACTAAAATGCAGTGACGATAAAAAGTTCATGTTTGACTCGTAAAACGAATCATCTATATCAGAATTTTTAGTATCTGTTGCCGAATATTTAAATGAAAGTTTAGAACCTTGCAATGCTTCAAGTGACTCTTTTATTGCAGGATATGGCATTGACTGCCCTACCGCTTTGAGCTCTTGTGCTAATTCGTTCATAGAAAAAACAACCGCGTATTGAATACCGGATTTAAAATTAATTTTAACTATTTTGCCTTTAGAAGCTAAACGAATAAGTGCTCGCTCTACTTTTTCTTCTCTATCTGATGGCCAAACAAGGTATTCAACATCTTCGCCATCTTTGCGTGTACTTACAACAGCTGGCGTTATTTTTATTTCGCCATCGTACAAAATACCATCTACTTTTTCAGATATTTTACGCGTAATAATTGTTTTTTTAGGCGCTTCTTCAAGTGGCAATTTTTTATAGCCCGAGCGAACAAAGCGTCCCCACAAATCATAGTGATTAAACGTGTTTGAATATGCACGTAATCCATGTGCTGCATTTTCAATAGAAATTCGCACGTCTTTGTTGTCTGTAAATAGTGCTAAACTTTCGTTATCTATTGCACTTTCCACCCCGTGGATTTGGCCCCTAAGTGTATCGGGCAAGTTATCTACCGAGATGTTGACCTTTCGGCTCATTGTTCTTATTTCCATTTTTATTGCGACAGCTAATAACAACACATTAAGCAACAAAAGTTAAATGTTTAAGTTAGTATAAAAGTGATCTGACTTTAAATAAAACGTTTGGATCACTATTATACTAAGTGATGTACATTACTTACGATTTCAGATCATATTTATACTAACTGGACTATCACAAATCTAATTTTTACTAACTCAGCTGTTATTTTGTCCATTACAATGGCTTAATTTTAAAATTAAGCACGACAAATACACCAAAAAATATATTCCCCTGTGGATAAAGCCTTATCGAGTTAGAATAGATCTGATCTGTACCAAGTACAGATCAGATCTATACTAATTAAAAGCGTATTTTTATGTTGCGACTAGTGTATAACTTTATAATTTACTTAGTAAAAAACTGATCTGCAGGGCTCTTTTTGTTCATAACTTCATGCGTAACCTGTGTATAACTCTATATTTAAAATAGACCTTAGTAAAAAGCTGATCCGCAGGTAGATAAAGATCTGATCTTAACCAAGTATAAACCTGATCTGCTTTTTTAAACATTATTCATATAAATCATAATGTTATGTGCTAATTTTACACCCTTAACCTTTATTACCTTATATATTTAACCACCTTTAAACTTCTTTATTTATACTAAGCAATATTAAAGGTGTAAAAATATTTTTAGATGTCTTGTTTTTAAAATGCATGTCGTCTTAAATAGTTGTTTACAGCTATTTGAATGGACATTATACTAACTGCCTAACTTTGAGGAAGAAAGTATGTCTATCAACAATAACGCATTAAGTACCTATCGGCTTTTGAAAGCCACAGCTGAAGTTGCTGAAAAATCATTAGAAGGACGTATTCAGCACTACCGTGCCCATCTTAAATCAGAAGAAAAAGAATTAAGAACGTATACACAAAAAGCAGCTGCTGATTTATTAGGTTGTAATAATCGTACTTTAAAAAGACGTCATGATAATGGCGACTTCGATGATTTAAACATAAAACGCGGTGCTAACGGTCACTATGCTTACACATTAGTAAATATTTTTGCTATGGCCGATATAATGGACATTAAACCAGATCATCGTACTGGTGATGACAAACTGCAAGTTATTGTAATTAATTCTCTCAAAGGCGGCTGCGGTAAAACTACCAGTATGGTTAATATAGCGGCAGCGCTTGCAACTACAAATATTAAACGCTATCGCATTGGTATTATAGATTTAGACCCACAAGGCTCTTCTTCAAGCTTTTTTCCTTCAAGTGAGCACGACCCGATTACTGTTGGTGATTTAATGCGTGATTGCATAGATTTAGACGAGGGTGAAACATGGCCTGAATTTGTGTCTAACTCATTTTTACCAACGCATATCCCAAATATTCGTGTATTACCATCGGGTATGGATGACTTTTACTTTGAGCACGAAACGGCAACATTGCTCAAAGATACCTCAAATTATGAGCAAACTCGCCATTACCACAAGTTACTTGAGAAAGTAATTGATCCTGTTAAAGACGAGTTTGATATTATCTTAATTGACACAGCACCTACCCTTAACTTTATGTTTTATAATGCATTAATGGCCTCTACTGCGATGCTTATTCCTGTTCATCCGGAAGCTGTAGATTTTGATGCTAATAACAAATATTTAAAACGACTAGGTGAGATTTACCATACAGTTGCAGCACTTGGCCATGAGGGCTGGGACTTTATGCAATTTTTAGTGACCAACTATGTGAAAGGTAATCACTCACAGCGCGATATCGTCAAAGATGTTCGTAGTGCATTTGGTCGCCAAGTAATGAGCTACCCAATCAATCACAGCTCCGCGATTACCGCTAGTTCATCGTCTTTCAACACTATTTTTGATCAAAAAGCATCAGACAGCTTAGCAAGTCGTGAGTCATTAATGCGCGCTCAAGAAAATATTAAAGATGTGGTCGATGAGCTAGAAATGCTTATTCGTTCAAATTGGCAGTCAACTCAATCAACACTCAATACCCCTAAGTAAGGATGTTAAATAAAAATGGCTAAAAAACGTAAAAATGACACCCGCTTAGATCCATTTGCAACTGCTGTAGGCAGCAGTAGTCTTGATGCATTACTAGAACAAGCCAATGCTGGCGATGTAATTAGAATGCCTGCACCGAGTGACCCTGCTCGTCAAATTACGCTTGTTTGTAAAGTGATCGCACATGCTGATATTGAATCTACCACTGGTGTATATGGCAAAAATCGTCGTGTACAGGCACTTCTAAACGAAAAGTCAGTATCAGACATTCTTCCTGCAATTCGTGAGGATGGTCGAAATCAACATCCTGCCCTACTTTGGGATCAAGGTGACAAAAGTTTAGTTCTGGCAGGTTCACGTCGTCGTATGGCCTGTATTTTAGGTAACGCAGATTATTTAGTACTTAGTTCAAGCGATTTTACTGATCAAGATGCAAAAATTTTAGCGGTATCTTCAGATCAATACATTGCTCCTAGTTTATGGGAGCTTGGCCAAGCATACCAACAAACTAAAAATGAGCTTATTGAGCAAGGTAAAAAAGGATCTTACAGAGAGATTGCCGCGGTAGAAGGTGTATCGCATACTGCAATTGCAGATGCAATTAAAGCTTATGAGCAAATTCCTGCTGATGTCATTGCGCTTTACCCTACTGCTAATCACGTAGGTCGCGAAGTCGCTAAAAAGCTTGTTAGCGCAAAGGAGCGAGACGAAGAGGCGTTTAATCAACTTGTTAGTGCCCTTGCTAGTGATGAAGAGTTAAATGCGATTACAAGCGACGACAAGCGTGCAATGGCGATCACTAGATGCCTAACTTCAGAGCCACAAGTAGCTGTTAAGCGCGAAGCTGTACTAGAAAATAACTTCATATCGGTACAACGCAATTTAAAAAGCGGTGATGTCTCTATCAAAATTGATAATAAAGTAATGACAGACAAGCGCTTAGAGCAATTAACTAAGTTATTAAGTGCCTTTAATTAGTTAGTTAAATAATGATCTGTCAGGCATATTTACTTAGTTAAATAGTGATCTGGCAGATTGTTTTGTTAGTAAAAATCTGATCTTTACTAGCCTATTTCCTCTTTAAATAATCATATTCCTTCTTCAAGATCACTTTTTTACTAACTAATCTCCTCTTTTTAGCTACATTCCTTCATTTATTATTATTGTTAGTAAAATCGTGATCTGTAATGCCTACTTTTATGTTTCTAACTATATGTAACTTCTACCATTGCAGTTGTTTTAAATATTATTTTGTAAAATTGGATGCTTATTTTTACTTACAAACCGATTTTTTACTAAGTTATCAGCTCCAACCAGTTTATATCTTGTTAATAGTGCTTTAGCTCAGAGCATATAAGGCATATACTGGCAGGATTATTTTTAAAATTTAATGCTTAGAGTGACATGTCTGCTAACTTATCAAAAAATGATTTAATGGCTATTTTTGAAGAAATTAAAAATGAGCAGGCTACCCAGTTTCCTCTGTCTGAACGCTTTATCAAAAAACTTTTCCGTGAAAATGTTTTAGATAAAGGCAAAGAATATTACAAGAAAGGTCAAATCACTTGGCTAGAACACACCCCTAATTTTTCTGTAGTCGACTCTACTGTACAAGTGGATAATGGATCATCGTTTAACCAACGTATTGAGATCAGTAAAGTACCAACTGGCTATTCTGTTGATACGCATTGTACGTGTAATGCAAAAACTAAATGCCGACACTTAGCTGCTATTTTATTTAAGCTCAAAATAGAGCACTCTGGTGAATATGGCGAAGATTATTTTATTAATGACTGGTTTAGCGAATTAAGCGCACTTAAAAGTGGTGATCAAAACACGCCATCGCAAGTATTATTATTTGTATTAGATATTGAAAATAACAAAGTATTCTTAACACCTAAAATAGCGAATGTTGAGACTAAAAAGAATTACACGCTAGGTCGAAACCTGACTGAGCAGCAGTTAAATAGTTTTGTAACGCCGAGTGACTTACTCGAAAGTGATTTTAGATTATTTAGTTGGATACGCTCACAAAATGCAGTGGGAAGTATTGAGCTAAAAGGCCAGTGGGGTTTTAGTGCCTTACAACAGTTGATAGCTACAGAACGCCTGTTTTTCCAGCGTTCTCGAGTACCAATTAAAGCGCAATCTGGCCAAGCATTAAGTTTTAGTTGGGAGCAAGATAAAGATCTCTCACAATTAGTTATTAAGCTTGAGCAAACACAAAACTGGGCTTTATTAAAAACAACACCACCTACTTACCTCGATTTAGATCATTTAAAAGCGGGCCGTCTTCGCACCCCATTGAGTGCAGACGAAATAGCACATTTACAAACTATGCCTGCTTTGCATGACGCTAATTTTGATAGAATATACAAGCAGCTTGCCGATAACTTTGGTGCAGGTGTAATACCCCACCCTACTAATTTACAGCCAACATTGCCTAAAATCTCTAGTAATGCTGTTTTAAAAGTAACTATGGGCGATCAAGGTTTATCTCTTTCGTTGTTATTTAAGTATAAAAATAAAAACTATTTAGCAGGTGCAGCACCTGCAAGTACGATTAATAGTGCATTTGAAAATACTGTAACTAACGAACTAATTAACTTAGGATTTGAATTTTGTAAAGGGGGTTTACAAAGTGAACTGGTATTTACAAAGCAGTCTTCAATCCATTTGCATTGGCTAATATACGAAGTATTCCCTGGCTTTAAGCAACGTGGTTGGCAAGTAAGTGTAAGTAAAGTAACGAGTCCTAATCCGCAGTGTGAAGTTAGTTTACATGTACACCGCGCAGCAGGGCATCAAATGCACTGCAAAGTATTGCTATGTGATGCTAAAGCATCGCTGTTGTTTACTAATACTGACCCGCTATATCAGTCATTAAATCGCCAAAGTGAACTATTTTACTACTATCCGCTTGGTCGTGAATTTGGGGTTATCAATAAGTCAGCAATTAACTTATTAAATGAATTTAAAGAGCGTTTTGAATTTGTAAAAACACGAGACGAATTTAATATTCCGCTTTCGTATTTACCTGAATTAGTAAAGCACACTGCTATAAACGTAGAGCTTCACGACGACTCATTAGAGCTATACTTACAAGAGCTAAATAGTCCCGATAAAGCAATTACTAAGGTTTCATTACATGGCTTAAATGACTCAGTAACACTTCGTGAGTACCAACAGCAAGGTGTTGACTGGCTTAGCTTTTTAAAACGTCACCAATTAGGTGGTATTTTAGCTGATGACATGGGCCTGGGTAAAACCTTGCAAGTTATTGCATTTTTAGCCAGTACATTTAACCGCCCGCAAGCAGGCCCTACACTTATAGTGTGTCCAACTAGTTTGGTGAGTAACTGGGAAAACGAAATTATTAAGTTTGCTAAAAGCTTAAAAGTCACCACTATTTTTGGTTCAAATCGTAACGATCCTTTACAGCACTTAGCGCAAGCGCAGTGTATACTTACTACATATCCACTTTTAAAGCGTGATATTGCATATTATTCGCCATTATATTTTGAAAATATAATCCTCGACGAAGCACAATACATTAAAAACGATACCGCACAGGTTTCGCGATTAGTTAAACGCTTAAATGCCGACTTTAAACTTTGTTTAAGTGGTACTCCAATCGAGAATAATTTACTTGAGCTTAAATCGTTACTCGATTTTGCTATGCCATCGTTACTTGGGTCTCAAGCCCACTTTAAGCAGCACTTTCAAACGCCTATTGAGCGTGAAGCTGATATGGAGAGAGCTGAGCAGTTAAAAGCGTTAATTATGCCTTTTATAATGCGCCGCACTAAAGCACAAGTAGCGCAAGAGCTGCCTGAAAAAACAGAGCTAACTAAAGAGTTTGAGTTTGAGCCTAAGCAAAAAGAAATGTATCAAGGTATTACACGTTCATTAGAAGAGAAGCTAATAGACTTATTTGCCGAACAAGGCGCACAAAAAAGTAAACTTGCATTTTTAGAGGCACTTTTAAAGTTAAGGCAAATTTGTTGCCACCCTAAATTAATAGATCCAGACACTCAAGCAGGCTCTGCTAAGCTTGAATGGTTAACAACACACTTACCGCTTATGTTAAGTCTCGGTCGTAAAATTATTATATTTAGTCAGTTCACATCGGCACTTGATTTAATAGCCCAACGCCTCGAAGAAATAAACATTAACTTTAGTATGCTTACAGGCCAAACGCGCCACCGCGATAAAGTAATCGACGAGTTTACCAGTGGTAAAACATCAGTGTTTTTAATTAGCTTAAAAGCTGGCGGTACAGGCCTTAACCTTACACAAGCCGATACAGTTATTCACTTTGATCCATGGTGGAACCCTGCTGTAGAAAAACAAGCGACTGATAGAGCTTACCGTATTGGCCAAACTAACCCTGTATTTGTGTATAAGCTCATAATGAGTAATTCAATAGAGCAAAAAGTATTTAAAATGCAACAAGACAAACAGGCCCTTGTAGATGCGTTATTTACTGATAAATCAATGAGCTTTACAAAGTTTGATGAACAACAAATGTTATCGCTAATTAAAAACTAAATTGATTTAAAAAGTTTTGATCTTTTTATGAACTTAATTAAAAAGCGGACGTCTACTATTATGCTTGTTGGTTAATTGCAGTTAGCACAAGCATCATGTTGATTCCCCATTTAGTTACTAATTTTAGTAATGATTAAGCCAGCCCATTTTGAGTTGGCTTTTTTTATGCCTAAAATTTAGCGTTCGGCACTTATTTTAAAAGTTTTTACTTTTTTATGAACTTAATTAAAAAACGGACGTCTACTATTATGCTTGTTGATTAATTGCAGTTAATACAAGTTTTCATGTTGATTCCCCCCATTTAGTTACTAATTTTAGTAATGATTGAGCCAGCCCATTTTGAGTTGGCTTTTTTTATGCCTAAATTTAGCATTCAATTTTATTTTAAAAGTTTTGATCTTTTTATGAACTTAATTCAAAGAGCGGCGTCTACTATTATGCTTGTTGATTAATTGCAGTTAATACAGGTTTTATGTTGATTTCCCCCTATTTGATTACTAATTTTAGTAATGATTAAGCCAGTTCATTTTGAACTGGCTTTTTTTATGCGCATAATTTGATTTGTTTAAATCAACCCGAATAAAAATAAATGATCTTTCGTAAATTAATTTGAATTAATTATTTTGTTTTCCGGTCTACTCTAATGCCTGTTGTTATATAGCCTCACCCAGTAATATTAGTTATTTTGGTGATTATGTATTTAAGTTGCAGCTTACTCGGGCACATGTTGATTTTCCCTTTGATTACTTAATTTAGTAATATTTGACCAGCTTATTTTGAGCTGGTTTTTTTATGTCTGTAATTTCTTTGCTCCCCTACTTCTATTGCGTGTTATTGGTTATGATGGCATGTCTCTAAATTTTATAAGTTTATTTTATGCTCACTCAAGTACTCACTAATATTGATTGGCTAAGCGCCGGTGCTGGTGTTGCGTTAGGCGTTGTATTTTACGGCGTTGTATCAACACAGCTTCGCAAAAAGCTACATCTACAAATAAGCGAACAGCAGCAACAGCTTTCCCTATTACAAAATCAATTTGATAATAAAGAGCTGCAATATAGTGCCTTGCAAGAAGATCACGAACTGCTAGAACATACTCACCAAGAACAGCGCGATGAAGCCCAGCATTTTAAAACGCGTTTTAGCGAACAAGAAAAACAAAGCATTCAATACAATCACTTTTGGCGTAAAGCCGAAGGCGAGCTTGCAGCGCTTCGTGAGCAATATAATCAACGCGATGTTGAATATAATAATATGCGCACTACCCTCGAGCAAAAACAACAAAGCTTTACCGAGCAACTCGCGCAAATTGAGCAAAGTAAAAATATGCTCAAAAAAGAATTTGAAAACCTAGCCAATAAGATTCTAGAAGAAAAATCACAAAGCTTTAAAACCTTAAATCAAGAAAGCATTGAACAATTATTAAAACCGGTTCAAGGCGAGTTAAAAGGCTTTAGAGAAAAAATGGAATCAATACATGTTGAAGACATAAAACAACGAACCGCGCTTAAAACCGAGCTATTGCATTTGCAAGCTAAAAGCCAAGCTATAACAGATCAAGCCGACAAGCTCAGCAACGCGTTACAAGGGCAAAAGAAAACCCAAGGCAATTGGGGCGAACTCATGCTCGAAAACGTCTTAGATAGCGCTGGCTTACGTGCTGGCGTTGATTATAAGCGCGAAGTGTCGTTTAACACTGAAGATGGCCGCTTACGCCCTGATGTAGTTGTTTACTTACCACAAGGCCGCCACTTAGTCATTGATGCTAAAACATCATTAAATGCTTATACACGCTATGTGAACGCTGAAAATGAGCTAGATGCTAATCAAGCAATTAAAGAGCATGTAAACGCCGTTACAGCACGTATTAATGAGCTTGCGAGTAAATCGTACGACCGTTTACCAGGGCTTAATTCGCCTGAAGTTGTGGTTATGTTTGTACCAATAGAATCAGCTTTTGTAGAAGCACTTAAATATCAAAGTGATATTTACCAACAAGCAATCGAAAAAAATATACTGGTAGCTACACCTACTACCCTGCTTACTAGTTTAAATATTGTTAAACAGCTTTGGCGTTTTGAAGAGCAAACCAAATACTCAAAAGAGCTGGCAAATCGGGCTGAGCGTTTTTATAACAAGCTCAATGGTTTTTTATTAAGTATGGAAGGCGTTGGTAAGCAGCTTGATAAAGCGAAAGAAAGTTACGACAAAGCGTTCTCGCAATTATACCGCGGTAAAGGTAATTTAATTAAACAAGCATCAGAGTTTAAAGAGCTTGGTGTATCGGTACAAAAAGAGTTACCTAGTGAGAGCGTTGAACGTGCGCAGCTAGAGCTTGATTAGATTTATTAAGTGTTTTCAATTAAGTATGTTAAATAATGTACGTTAGAAACCAGAGGTGTTTATGAATAATAAGATTATAGGTATTGTTTTAATAGTTATAGGTATCGCTTTAATTATGTGGGGATATGACGTTTATGATGCGGCGGCTTCGCAGTTAAGCCGCGCATTTAGTGGTGATACACCAATAGAAGCATGGGCGGGTATTATTGGCGGTGCCATCTGTGTGTTAATTGGCATTAAAAAGCTTAAGTAACATAAATAAAATACAGCTTACTGGGGCTTGTTGACCTTTCAGGATAAAATGTGTTCAATCTAGGGGCTATTTAATCGCGGCGCGAGGTTTGTAATTTAGTGGGCTCGATAACTGCTCCTGCGTTATTCTAATGGCTTACATCCATGTAATAATAAGTAAAAACCGAGCTACAAAGAGTAAATTGCCCCTAGGCAGAACCCTTAGGGCAGCGCATGTTTGGCATTTATACTACGTTATCGTCTGTTTATGGGGAATAACCACACTACATAGACTCTGCCTTGCCTAAATACCAAACAGTCTGCTGCAAATTTAACCTCAAAAGATAAACAGGCCCTGAATAAGCTGTATTAGTTTATTTGTAATCCATCACTTCTAGTAATTCATTTAATTTACTTTCTGGCAGGCATTCGCCTTTATCCCAATAAGAGTTTAGTAACGCAGTTAAACTGCCAATACGCTGTGACTTTTTCTGCATTTTCTCAATCAAAATGTCAGCTTCTTTTTGTTTTTTTTCTAAACGTTCGATTATTACTGTGTGGTTTAGCTCGCCGTTTTCGTTACGTAATAAAGGTATTTCGTTGAGTGAAAAACCCAAGCTTTGTGAAAATTTAATTAATTGCAGTTTTTCTAAGTTTTGTTGGGTGTACAGCCTATAACCATTAGCACTGCGAGTGGTTGGTGTTAATAACCCTTTGCTTTCGTAAAAACGAATAGTGCTGGCAGGTATGTTGGTAAGTTTTGCAAGTTCGCCTATTTTCATAACTAATAATAACTCCACTTTACATAAACTTAGTAGGTTGACCTTCAAGCTAACTTTAAGGTTATAGTTGTTTTAATGTCAATTTAATTAGCCAATAATTATGCGCAACCCTGTGTTTACCTCCTTTACCTTGCCAAGTGGTTTAGTATTAAAAAATCGTATTGCCAAAGCCGCTATGGAAGAAAACCTAGCACAAGAGGACCAAACACCCTCCCAAGCACTTAAAAACGTTTATAGCGCATGGGCTAAAGGCGGTACAGGGCTAATTATTACTGGCAATGTAATGGTTGATCATTTAGCGATGACAGGCCCTGGTGGCCTTGTGCTTGAGCAAAGTACCGATATTACTGCCTTTGCCGAGCTTGCTCGTTTATCAAAGCAAAATAATTGCAAAGTGGTGATGCAAATTAATCACCCTGGTAGGCAAGTATTTAAAAAAATGGGTGGAAAGGCTCTATCAGCGTCAAGTATTGCACTTAATATGGGTAAGCACTCGCACTTATTTGGCGTACCAAAGGCAATGACGCAAACCGACATTGACGATGTTATTACCCGCTTTACACAAACTGCACTACAAGCCGAAAAAGCCGGTTTTAATGGCGTACAAATACATGCAGCGCATGGCTATTTACTTGCCCAGTTTTTATCGCCACTTACCAATAAGCGCGACGATAAATGGGGGGGAAGTTTACAAAATAGAGCCCGTTTACTTCTCGAAATAACCCGCAGTATTAAAGCGGTTTGTTCCCCGACCTTTTCGGTTTCAGTAAAGTTAAACTCTGCAGATTTTCAACGTGGTGGGTTCGAATCCAGTGACGCGCAAGTTGTAGTGGATTTATTGAATGAACTCAATGTTGATTTTGTAGAGCTTTCGGGTGGTAGCTACGAAGCCCCTGCCATGCAAGGTAAAACAGGTGACGAACGCACACTTGCCCGCGAAGCATACTTTTTAGAGTTTGCAAAAGCGATTAGCCACCGCTCATCAATCCCAATAATGACCACCGGCGGCATTAGTCGCTTATCTATTGCCAACAACGTGATTGAAAGTGGAGTGGCCCTCGTGGGTATTGCCACTGCGCTTGCATACCAACCAAATTTACCAAACAAATGGCAAAATGAGCCACTGCAACTAGCCGTATTACCCAGTGTTACTTGGCAAGATAAAACCCTCGCAGGGCTTGCCACTATGGCACTGGTAAAAAGGCAAATACGACGTATAGGCCAAGGCAAATCTGTAAAAACAAACGCTTCACCAATATTTACTTTAATTAGCGACCAGCTACGCTCGGTTAAATTAACTAAGCGTTACCGCAATCGCTTTGCTAGTGAGATTAACTAAGCTTTGGTATTCACTCTTTTTATGTATTCCGGTTTTGTTTACTAATTTTTACACTTGAATAAATGTAACCATTTTTATGTTGTGTAAATGAGTATTAAGGCGTGCACCAATTTGGAAGTTTGCTTTTTTATCAAGCTATTAAAGTGCACTATTTTGTGCATATTAAAGTACTGTACGAGTAAAGAAAATAATCATTCTAAAATGTTAATTAAAGTGCGCATTCAGCGTTTGTTGATTTAACTATCTTATTGAAAGTATTGACATTTATTACTTTCCTCTCGCTTGGGTTTGGTTGGTATTTATACTAGTTTATAGCGTAGATATTTAACCTTACTCAAGGAGAATAGTTACATGGTATCTCGCAGAAATTTTATTAAAGCAGGCGCTGCTTTAAGTTTAGGCTCTATTTTTAGTGCTTCAGCTTTGGCTGAACAATTAAAAGTAAAAATGTCTAACGGCAGTGTTATGCAAACTAAAGGATCAATAGATAAAAGCGCTGCTCTGCCCACAAACGATGTTACTAACGCTAAGCATTACCGGCCTGAATCCAGAATGGGCTTAGGCGGTCTTGCCGCTGGGAATGGCTTTAATACTATATCAAGCGATGCAGAAATTTTAACAATGCTAAATGCAGCATGGGATTCTGGTATTCGTCATTTTGATACGTCACCTTTTTACGGCTTGAGTTTAAGTGAAAGGCGCTTCGGTGATTTACTTCGAAACAAAAAGCATGAAGATTATGTTTTATCCTCAAAAGTAGGTCGCCTTCTTACCCCTTCAGCAGAGCCTCTAGAAAATAGTTGGCATTGGGCTGATCACTCACCTTTTCATTATAAATATGATTACTCTGCATCAGGTACGCGTCGTTCAATAGAAGACACGTTACATCGTATTGGTGTCGCCTCACTTGATATTGTTTATATTCACGATTTATCACCGCAAAATAGTGATATGGGAGATGATTGGCTTAAGTATTTTGATCAGGCTGCAAAAGGGGCTATTCCTGAGTTAACTAAAATGCGTGATGAAGGAATAATTAAAGGCTGGGGTTTTGGAGTAAATACACCTCATGCTATTTATAAAGCGCTTGATATGTCAGACCCTGATATTTGCTTACTAGCGCTGCAATATTCAATTTTAGATCATAAGCAGGCACTTGATAAAACCTTTCCTATGCTTGATAAACGAGGTGTTTCAGCAGTCATTGGTGCTCCGCTTAATGGTGGTTTTTTAGCCGGTCGTAACCGCTTTAATTATTCACCTAAAATTCCTGGGCCTATGCAGCAAAAGTTTAATGCAATAAGCGACATTGCATCTAAACATGGGATTGATATTAAAACAGCTGCACTGCAATTCGCAGAGGCACCTTCAACGGTATCCTCAATTATTCCTGGCGCACGCACGGCAGAGCAAATTAAAGCTAATGTAGCCTCAATGAAAGTTACCATACCAAGCGAATTTTGGAGTGAATTGAAATCTAAACAGCTTATTGCAGAAAACGCCCCCATACCCACATAACAAAATAGGTGTGCCATTTGCTTGGCACACCTAGTTATAGTCAGTGTGGTTTATTTTTAAGCAACGCTTAGTAGTAAGTACATTGATTGTTGGGCATTTGTATAAGCGCAGCTTGCTGGCGTTTAAAAACGAAGTTTTTAAACTTAGTTATTAGGTAGTCAAAAGCATTATTACGTGCCTATTACATATTACGCGTATCGGTATCATGCTGCGCTTCATCCTAGTGGTGAGAGCGTGTGGAACATATTGAAAGGGCTAAATATATAAAGCAAAAAGTTACTGTAAACCCCCATTACAGTTAGCCGGTAAATAGTACAAATAGTAAATTAGCACTACTTAGTCAATTGAGCAGTGCTAATTGGTTTAATTAAAAGCCACATTTACCGTTATTTATTGCCATTGCGCTTTTGCCAAAACGATCTCAATACTCCACAGCGTTGCTTTTATAAACTTAAAAATATCAAGCACATTGCGATTTATTAACCCATCTTTTGTAAGGTTGGTACTTATCGTACAACACATTAAAAATATACGTGTATATGAGTATAAAAACTAAAAAGCCAGCTTCTAATGCTGTAGCGGCTAGCCATGTAATATTTAAATACCAAGCAAGTATTGGCAGCGTTATTACTAACATACCCAGCTCAAAGCCACATGCATGCGTAATGCGGGTTACTAAACCTCGCTCGATTCGGTTATGCCCAACTATTTTATCAAACACTATGTTGTAAATGTAGTTCCACAACATGGCAAAAATTGATAAACCAATACCTACAATTGCCATTTTTCCTGTTGCAAACCCACCAAAATAAACAGATGCAGGAACAATAATAAATAATGCAATCATCTCAAATATTAGGGCCTGAAAAATACGTTCTGCTGTGTTCATATATAAATAAGTTCTTTAGTGAATGACGAGACGGTTATTTTCATTCATTATTAAGATACATGTTAGTTAGCTAGTATCGGTAAAAGCGATATGTTTAGTATTGAACAACTTCAGGCATTTGTAGCTACCGTTGAGGCTGGATCGTTTTCGGCCGCAGCGCGTAGTTTAAGTAAAGCGCAGTCGGTAGTAAGTCAGCATATTATTAATTTAGAAATAGACTGTAATGCGACATTATTTGAGCGCACAGGGCGCTATCCACAATTAACCGAAGCCGGTAAACAGTTACTACCCCAGGCTAAGGCCGTGCTTAATCAACACCAGCGATTAACAAACTCTGCATTAGCACTAAACGAAAAAACACCAACCGAAATCACTATCGCACTTGACGAAGGGATCCCGTTTAAAACTATCGCGAGTATTATTAGCAAGCTGCAAAGTAAGTATCCTTACGTATCGCTTGAGTTTTTAAGTGCATCCAGCCATGACATAATTGACATGCTAAACAGCGAAAAGCCTATGACGGGTATTATTTTTAGTGAATTAAATATACCGAGTTACTTAGACTATGAATGTATTGGAACGGTAAAATTTGATTTATATGTTGCTAAGTCGCACCCTTTAGCGGGGATCAGATGTGAGAATATGGATGGTCTTCGGCTACATAGACAACTTCTTCTTCGTTCGCGCAATACACAAACAAGCAGCTTTCAGCTAAAAATTAGCCCAGAGATTTGGTATGCCGATAATTACTTTGTATTACTCGAGCTAGCAATACAAGGTAACGGGTGGTGCTTATTACCAAACCATGTAGCTCTAGATGCAGTACAAAGTGGTGAGCTGGTTAAACTTCCTCTTGAGTTTGAAGAAATGGGTTGGTTGGCTAATGTTGATGTATTACAGCATCAGCGGCATAGTAATCAAAAAGCGTTTAAAGCGCTTCGAAGTGTATTACGAGGGCTGTTATAAAATTTCTATTGTGGAATATTATTTCCATAATGATTGGGTTTTTTACCTCTTTTTTAACTGTGTCAATAAAGCCAAAATAGCGTCATTAACACAGCGTATTAAACGACGAGAGGCAAAACACATGAAAGCAATTGGATATCAACAAAACTTACCTGTTTCAAACGAGCTATCACTTCAAGACATCGAACTTGAAATGCCAACAGCACACGGCCACGATATTTTAGTGGAAGTAAAAGCAGTATCTGTTAATCCGGCTGATTTTAAAATTCGTGAATCAATGCCAGCGCCAGAAGGCGAATACAAAGTACTTGGCTTTGATGCTACAGGCGTTGTTAAATCTGTTGGCGAAAATGTGTCTTTATTTAAACCTGGCGACAAAGTTTGGTATGCCGGCGATGTAACGCGTTCAGGTAGTAATGCACAGTTTCAATTAGTTGATGAGCGTATTGTAGGTAAAATGCCAACGACGTTATCTAACTTTGAAGCCGCAGCGCTTCCTCTTACTAGCCTTACCGCATGGGAGTTGTTGTTTGATAGATTAAACGTAGCTGAAAATGATGATTCTAAAAGTATTTTAGTGATTGGTGCTGCCGGCGGTGTAGGCTCAATTATGGTGCAATTGTTAAAGCAGCGCACTAAGCTTAAAATTATTGCTACAGCGTCTCGCGCCGAAACCACGTCGTGGTTAGAGGATTTAGGTGCCGATACTATTATTAATCACCGTAATTTATTAAGTGAAGAGTTTGCAGCTAAAAATTTAGGTGAAGTAGATTATGTCGTTAGTTTAAATAACACTGCTCAACACTTGCCTGAAATAGTTAAAGTGATTAAGCCACAAGGTAAGTTTGCACTGATTGACGACCCTGAAACACTTGATATTGTGCCATTCAAAACCAAATGTGTGTCGGTACATTGGGAGCTTATGTTTACTCGTTCATTATTTAAAACAGACGATATGCAAGAGCAACACGTTATTTTAAATAACGTAGCGACGATGATTGACGAAGGCCTGATTAAAACAACATTTGGTGAGCATTTAGGCACTATTAACGCCGTTAATTTACGTAAAGCGCATCAGCATCTTGAAACGCAAACGGCTAAAGGTAAAGTTGTTTTAGAGGGCTTTTAAATAACCACTTTATAAGTATATTTTGAGTACACAAAAAAGCCCCTAACGGGGCTTTTTTATATCTGCTATTTGTATAACTGTTTGTAATTAGGCATATGTTCAACCCAAAATGGCGGTGTACCAATATACTCTTGCACGGTTTTAATAAACTCACTTACCAATGGGGTTTGTTTACGATGAGGGTAAAGCGCGTAAATACCTGTGCCCATAGTTGATAGTTTATAATTAGTTAAAAGCGGCACAAGGCCCATTTTATCAATAGGTTCTTCTAGATTAAATAAATCGAGCATTACATACCCAAGCCCTGCTTTTACTGCATCGACCATAGCGCGTACATCACTCACTTTGTAATTGCCTTTCATTTTATGTATTTTTTGCTCATCACCATGAGGCTCAGTGCTTAACTTAACTTGGTCGAGACTTACATCGCCATTGCCATAAATAATAGCGGGTAAAGCTAATAAATCTTCTGGCGTGCTTGGCATTCCGTGCTTTTTTATAAAATCATGTGATGCAACAAGCGCAAAGTGCATATTAGCAATTTTTCTAGCCATTAAATTAGAGTCGTTTAGTTTGCCTATTCTAAAGGCTAAATCGTAATGATCGGCAATAATATCGTTACGCTTATCGTCAAGCATCAAGGTTGTTTTTACCTCAGGATACTTTTGCATAAATATATTAATAGCGGGCTGAATATACTGCTGACCAAAAAACATACCGGAGGTAATGCGCAAAATACCTTTTGGCTTTGCCTGATACGAGTCGGCTATGCTATGGATATCAGAAAGTGTATCGATAAGAATATGCGCTTGCGTTAAAATTTCCTCTCCTGCTGAGGTGAGCGAAAACGAGCGCGTAGAACGATTTAACAATTGCACACCTAAACTGGTTTCGAGTTTTTTAATTTGTTTAGACAGCGACGAATTATCCATATCATGCAGTGCTGCGGCTTTGGCAAATGAGCCTTTTTGCACTACATCTACAAATAACGTTAATTGATTAGTTATCGACATATCACTCTCCTAAATCCCAGTAAGGTGTATCGCCATAATAGCCACTTGCAAAATCAACAAACGCACGTACTTTACTGGGTAAAAACTGTCTGTTTGCATACACCATGTAAAGCCCCATTGGCTCGGGTTCATAGTCTTTTAAAATGCGCACTACTTTACCTTGAGCCAGTGCTTCCCCTGCTATAAATGTTGGCTGCATAGCAATACCACCACCCGCAATGGCTGTATTTAGTAGCAAATCACCATTGTTAGCCACAAAGTTACTTTCAAGCTTTAGCTCGCTTTTTAGCTCATTAACCCCAAATAATCGCTTTGTGGGCTCGCTGTGGGAATAGCGTAAATAATTATGTGACTGTAAATCTAAAAGCGTTTGTGGCGTGCCATGGCGTTTTAAATAGTCGGGTGACGCAAACACCGCTAGGTGTATAGGTGCAATTTTTTTAGCTATCAACGTTGAGTTTTTTAATACGCCAATGCGCAGAGCAATATCAATACCCTGCTCTACTATGTCTACATATTGGTCGGTGAGCCGTAAATCTAACTTTAAATTTGGATACTGCTTTTGAAAATCAACTAGCAAGCCTGCTAAATGCTTTGTACCAAACGACATAGGCGCACTAATACTAAGCACACCCGATACATTTTCGCTTAAGTTATTGAGGGAGTTTTCCATGTCTTCAATATCAATAACCACCTGCTGACAACGCTGATAATACTGATTTCCAGCCTCTGTAACACTTACTTTTCGCGTTGTACGGTGTAATAAACGTGTGCGTAGATTATCTTCCAGCGCAGAAATATATTTGCTGACTAACTGCGGCGAAATATCGAGTTTATCGGCCGCTTTTGAAAATGATCCTTCTTGCACAACGGCTAAAAAGGTCTTCATGGTGGTGAGCTTATCCATTTTTTAACAATGCCTTGTTGATAATGTATAAATAAGTATCATATTTATCGTCAAATTAGAAACTTATATAGTGTTTATAACACGTTTATTTGTTTAAGGTTTTAGTATGACTCAGCCAGCTTTATTTATATCTCACGGCTCGCCAATGATGGCTGTTCAGCAATCGGCTACGTCAGATTTTCTTGCATCATTAGGTCAAACGCTTAGTAAACCACGTGCTATTGTGGTTTTTTCTGCCCACTTTGATGAAGCGCACGATATAGTTATTACATCAGGAGATACGCCGCATACTATTCACGACTTTTATAACTTCCCCAAGCCCCTATATGAAATTCAATACCCAGCACCAGGAGACCCTAAGCTTGCTAATACTATTAGTGAGCACTTTTACAAAGCGGGTATTAAAACGGTGCAAAGTGCAGATCAAGGGTGGGATCATGGTGTGTGGATCCCGCTGCGCTTAATGTACCCAGCAGCTAATATTCCCATTGTTCAGGTGTCTATTAACACGCGTTTAGGCGCTCAGGCGATGTATAAATACGGACAGTTACTTGCACCACTGCGCAGCGATAACGTATTAATTATTGGCTCAGGCGGTATTAGTCACAATCTACGTGAAATATTTAAAAGCCCTGCTACACCTAATCGTGTTCAAATGGTTAATGAGTTTACTTATTGGGTTGAGCAAAAATTAATAGCGCAAAACACCCAGGCGTTACTTAGCTATTTAAATGAAGCACCCCATGCTTTATTTAATCACCCTACCCAGGAGCACTTTTTACCTCTTTTTGCAGCGCTTGGAAGTAGTGACGGTAAAGCCAAAAAAATACATGAAGATATAGAAATGGATATTTTAGCACTCGATGCTTATAAGTTTTATTAATTTGAGCGTTCGTTCAAATTAAGTTAAGCTGTAAGCAAGTACTCTAAAACCAACTTCATTTATTTTATTGCGGAGCAAACATGGCAACTACACTTGCATTTGACGTATACGGTACGCTAATAAACACTCACGGCGTACTGTCCTTACTCGACGACATGATTGGCGATAACGCCCAAGCATTTTCAAATACATGGCGCGAAAAGCAATTAGAGTATTCATTTAGACGTGGATTAATGCAAAATTATATTCCTTTCTCGCTATGTACAAAACACGCACTCGATTACGCCTGCTTAGCGCACAAAACCGAGCTAAGTGAAGATCAAAAGGGGCAACTGCTAGAGCTTTATAAAACGCTTCCTGCGTTCGATGATGTAAAAGCAGGCCTTGAGCAATTAAAAGCGAAAGATTACCGTTTGTTTGCATTTTCAAACGGCGCTGCCGACGCAGTTCATACCTTATTAGAAACCGCTGGCATTAGTGAGCTTTTTGAAGGGGTAGTAAGTGCCGACGACGTTAAAACCTTTAAACCAAACCCAGGGGTTTATAGCCACTTTTTACGCGAAACCAATTCAACAGGCGCAAACACGTGGCTTGTATCAAGTAACCCGTTTGATGTAACCGGTGCCATATCGCACGGTATGCGAGCGGCGTGGATTCAACGATCTAAAGATTCAATTTTTGATCCGTGGGAAATACAGCCAAATACTATTGCAACCGATTTACTCGATTTAAAAGCAAAATTAGAAAGCGTTAACTAATTTTCTATTCCCCCTTTTGCTTATGGTATTAAGTGCCGTGGGTGTAAAGGGGGTTTACGTTTTAACTATTTACTCCCGCCTTTATTAGCTCAATCACTGTATTCATACGTTTTGCCAACGGCCTATTTCGGTGATGGCACACATAAATAGATTCACTAACCGGACATTTTAAATGATGTGTTTTTATAAGTAGTGGTTTATTGAATGCGCCAACAGCATGAGCAGGTAATACCGTAAAACCCAGCCCTAAGCTTACAGGTTCTAGTATCAAACTAATTTGGTTAGAAAATCCCGTACGTCTTATTTGGTCAATATGCTCAAACTCACTGTAGTTTTCGCTTAGTAGTAGCTGCGCATGATGGCTTGCATCGGGGTGAGCAATAAACCCTAGCTCACACAGGGTTTGCCAATTAGGCATGTTTATACCTGCAGGCGTTACAAGTAGTAGTGGCTCTTGGCTTATTTTATGGCTGGTTAGTTCGCTAAATGTTGGAGCTTGAGTTAAAAACCCAATGTCGGCACTGTGGTTTGCTACAGCTTGTTCAACACTTACATTGGGCGCAAAGCGGTAATCAATAATTAGTTCTTTATGCTCAGATTGCAGTGCTAATAATTGATTATAAAACTTTAAACCACAACTGCCCGGAGATTGAATCTTTACCGCTCTGCTGTACGGCGAATCATCTTTTAATTGTTGTTCTAAAAATTGCCAATCATTAAGAAGTAAGCTGCCCTGCTGATATAAGTTTTGGCCCTGAGGGGTAAGCGAAAACTGCTTACCATGGCGCTCAAGTAAAGCGCAGTTAACTTGCTGCTCTAGCTTTTTAATATGCTGACTTACGCCAGACTGGGTCATATAAAGGCGCTCAGCTGTTTGGGTAAAGTGATTTACTTCAACCAAAGTGCAAAAGGTGTTTAGCCATGTTGGATTTATCATTACAAAATGTACTCAAAATGATGATTAATGATAATTTTACTTAATATGTAGCGGTTCGTAAACTAACTCCATCAACTAGTCGTAAGACAAAATAAGTCACACGTTAAAGAGGAAGCATTATGAGTCATACATATCCACGTAGTTTTTCGCACATTGGTATTTCAGTACCCGACGTTGAAAAAGCCGTTGAGTTTTATACAAAGGTTATGGGTTGGTACACTATTATGGAACCTACTTTGATAACCGAAGATAAAAGCCCAATTGGTGAAATGTGTACAGAAGTGTTTGGTGAAAAATGGGAAAAATTCAAAATAGCACACCTATCTACAGGCGATCGTATTGGTGTCGAAATTTTTGAATTTAAAAACCAAGAAAACCCTAAAGACAACTTTGAATACTGGAAAACTGGTATTTTCCATTTTTGCGTTCAAGACCCTGATGTAGAAGGTTTAGCCGAGCGTATTGTGGAAGCTGGCGGTAAAAAACGTATGGAAGCCCCACGTTATTACTACCCAGGTGAAAAACCATACCGCATGATCTACATGGAAGACCCGTTTGGTAACATACTTGAGATTTACAGCCACAGCTACGAGCTAATTTACAGCGCAGGCGCTTACTAAATAGCACTTAGCTAAAAACAAAGACCGCAGTATTTATTACTGCGGTCTTTTTGTTTCAGTTATAGAGTTTTTAAATACACTTCACCGTCTTCTTATTCTCTATAACTTGTTTTTGCTTAGCTTGTGCAGCATGTTTTGCCCTGAGTTGAAAATATTATCAACCTCCAGAAAAACACTACCAATCGAACTGTGTCCTAGTGAATTTATGAACGACATAATGTATTTGTTAGGAACTTTTGCTCTTATCCACAAACAGGCTACATGTCAGTACCGCTGAGATTAAAAAACAAAACATTACGCTTAATGTAAATAATATAAAGTTTTCATTTTTTGATATAGCTGCTCCTTTAAGGAGTATTTCACCGCTATTAAGTGCATCTACTCCTACATAGATCATCAACGGAATTACAAAAAATGCATTGCTGAGCTTAATAAGTAAGTCCTTTGATGAAAGACTTACTAATTGAGAAGCATTATGCTCTTCCTCGTCTCTATTTAATAGTTCGGCTTTTAATAGCTCAAAGCGTTCAGGGTACAAAGCCCTATCAATAGACGTGATAGCTTCTTGCAATTCAGTAATAGAATATTCTGAATAATTTGGTTCCATCTATTAAACCTTCTCCAGTGCCTAACGCTTACATAAGCGGAAAAATATAGTTGACCAAAATGGTTTTAGGAACAAAAAACAGCCAGCTATAATTTTTTCATTTGATATTTACGTTAGGTTTTTTAGTTAACTGTATATAAAACAAGTATATATAGCTAATGGGCCAAAGTAAGAATATGGAAGCTACTAGTTTAAAGTGTCCATTTTTATATGAATGTGCTTGTGCTGAAAACCAACTTAATAAAGCTCCAATTACACATAAAATCTTAAGAATGTTACCAAACCAGTGTTCATTAAGGAAACTCATAAAACTGGTGTTTTGACTTGCAAATATAAATAACAAAAGAGCTGAGGTACCAAATAAGAGACAGCTTCTTGATTCTGAACATTTTAGTAAGAATAGGCTAAAACCATCTTCCATGTTTTCACTAAAAAGTGGATGCTTCATAGAACTCCATTTAACATCTAACAATTTTATAGGCCGCGAATCGAGCATACTTCTGCCGATGTCACGCTCATGTTTCTACTTTATACAGTTTTAACAAATTACCTAAGGCATTGCTATCAAAAGCTATTTAATATTTACAAGCAAAGTTAAGGCATATAAATGCGCGTTTCGCTCATTTCCTTGATTATGTAAGTAAGCAGCAGTTTGGCTGGCTTAATAGGTATTACAAGTATATGATATTGATAATTATTTGCATTAAAGTGTTTTAAAGGTGTGTATGAAAAAGTCTATGTTAACTCTGGCGTTAGTTACGGGTTTGAGTGGTTGTAGTACAACAGCTACGGAGCCTGATAAAAGCTCATCGCTTTATTACTCAGCACTTTATAATGCACAGGCAAAGCCTGTTAGCTCTGTATTATTAGAGCCCAAGTTATTAAATGCCGATGTGGTTTTAGTGGGTGAATTGCATACACATCCGGGCGTGCATTTATTTCAGACTGAGTTATTTGAGCAATTAAGCAAAAGTAATAAACGCACTGCGCTGTCGCTTGAGCAATTTAGCCGCGCGGATCAGCCTATTTTAAACCAGTATGTTAAAGGTGAAATTGGTGAGCAATACTTAATTGATAACACCCAAGCGTGGCCAAATTACAAAAGTGATTACCGTGCGCTGGTAGAGCTGGCAAAAACGAACAATAGCGATGTAATAGCTGCAAATGCCCCTAAAAATATAGTCACCTGTATTGGCAGGCAAGGCATAAGTTACCTAAGTAAACTTGATGAAACACAGCAGAGCTATATTGCAGCCACTATTGATACATCCCCCAGTGATTATAAACAACGTTTTATGACCTCAATGCACCATGGCACGCCAAGTCAAAACGAAAATTATTATGCTGCGCAAGTTACCTGGGATGAAACCATGGGGGAGTCTATCGTTAACTATTTAAATAATCATAAAGATGCGCAGGTAATGCATATAGCGGGCGATTTTCATGTGAAAAATGGCGAAGGTATAGCGCGCGTTATTAAGCGTTTAGCGCCAGAGCTTAAGGTTGTGTGGATATCGCCGGTTACAAGTGTGCAAGCTAACCAAACAGGGTATCAGTTGCAAGTTAACCCTTTGCCACCCCGTTATGTACAAAAAGAACATCAGCAAGCCGCTTTTAAAGCTTTAGCTAAACGAGGCGATCAAACAGTTTGCTTATAAAATGACGACATAGTTGGTGAATTTCTTAACCAGAGCTCAGGTTAACTATGTCGTCATGTATTTAGTTTAGTTATTGCGTGCTTGATTGGTTAGCGCAACCAGCGCTTTACGAACCTCTAACGGGCTGTTGCACTGGGTATTAAAATTAATAAAGTAATTACGCTTTTGGCTTTGTATATAAAAACCAGTGGGTAATAGGCCGCTCATTATTGGGGTGTTATCGGCTACGCCGTAGTGCTGCATTAATATGAGCGACATAGCATCTTGATGGTCGTCGTTCATGTGGCTTATCATGCTTTGCTGCTGGTTTTCATCCCAGTTTTTTGCCTCATCCTGCCATTCGTTTTGCTCAAGCCAAAATATTTTGCCAAAGCCACCAATGTAACGCACACGAATTACGTCTAATTGCCATAATTGAAAGTCGTGCGCGTTGCGATAGCTGGCGGCTTCGGGGTATAAGGCAATATAATTGTTGAGTAAAGTGTCTGCTTGCTCACTTGGCACAACAGAGCCATCACCTACGAGCGTTATGCGGCCGTGCTCGTTTTGATCGCCACTGTCGGTGGCGTCAAATACGGTAAGGCTCATACGTGAGTCGTGCTTTAGATTTTTAGTGTGCTGGGCTATATCGCTAATAAAAAAGTAAACACGGCCTTGTTCGTCGCACATATAGGGGGTTACTGAGCCAAACGGGTAGCCGCGTAAATTATTAGAAATAGTCGACATGACACCCGCATTGGTTTTGTAAACCAAGGTGCGTGCATCGTTTAATGCTTGCTCTCTCATAAAAACTCCTGACGTTGAGAAAAAACCATGGGTGCATCGTTATAAGGATGAGGATTTACGTGCAGTTTCATGGCGTACATTTGTTGTAAGTTTTGTTCAGTTAATACGGTGTTTATAGGCCCACTTTGCAGCACTTTTTTGTTGTGCAATAAAATAGCATCGGTTGCATAAAGGCTGGCTAAATTTAGATCGTGTATTGCAATAATGGCGCTGTTGCCCTGCTCTACAAAGGTTTTAACGCAGCTGAGCAGTGCATGTTGGTGGCGCATATCAAGTGCTGATGTAGGCTCGTCGAGCAGCATTAGTTTAGGCTCTGCCGATTGTGTAAAGGCATTAAGCTGCGCTAAGGTACGCGCCATATGAACACGTTGTTGCTCTCCGCCCGAAAGCGCACTTACGCGGCGAGTTAAGTAATGGCTTAAATCCATAATAGCGGCGTATTTATGTACTTTTTCGCTTTGCATTTTTAATGACTCTACATACGGGTAGCGGCCCATTGCAATAAGCTCAAATACAGTAAAATCAAACCCTACGTGGTTTGCTTGCATCATGACTGCGCGCTGTGTTGCAAGGCGTTTTTTAGCGTGTGAGGCTAAAGGCTTTGTATTAAAAAGTACACTGCCTGTAAAGGAATGCATTCCTGCTAAGGTATGCAGTAAGGTTGATTTACCCGCGCCATTTTCACCAAGTAGTGCGACAAGCTGCCCTGCTTTAGCACTGCCGCTAATGGTGTTTAAAACGTTATGATTATCAAAGCCAACGCTTAAGTTATTAAACGTGATCATGACCAACCTCGCTTATTTTTAACTATTAAATAAATAAACAATGGCGCGCCCAATAGCGCGGTAATAATGCCAATGGGTAGCTCTGCTGGCATTATAACAATGCGTGCTAACCAGTCAGAAAGTAGCAATACCACCACGCCAATTAGCATACAAAGCGGCAGCATATTACGTAAATGCGGCCCTACCATTAAGCGGGCAATATGTGGGACTACCAAGCCAACAAACCCTATTAAACCGGTAAGCGCTACAACCGCACCTACTCCTAATGCAACGAGTATAATTACATATAATTTAAGTTTATTAGTGTCTACTCCTAGGTACTGAGCTTGTGACTCGCCAATCAGGAGTAAGTTCATGGGGTTTTTTAACCGCCACAGGCCAATTAGGCTGATAAACAGTAACGGCGCCGCTTGAATAATAGTGCTCCAGCTTGCCCCGCCTAATGATCCCATGGTCCAATAATTTATTAATCGCAATGCACTGTCGTCGGCAAAAAAGCTCAATAACCCAATAATCGCAAAGGCTAACGCGTTAATAGCAACCCCGACTAATATAAGTGTGGTGATATTAATTTGCCCTTGCTGCTTGGCAATAAAATATACCAGCGAGGTAACGCCAAGCGCTCCTAAAAACGAGGCATAAGGTAAGTACAGCTGAGCGTTAAAATTAAACTGCGCGCTAAGTGCTATAAACGCCACAGCAACCATAGCCGCACCTGCACTAATACCAATAATAGATGGGTCGGCTAATGGGTTGCGGCATAATGCTTGAGTTGCCGCCCCTGTTTGGGCAAGTATCAGCCCTACTAATACAGCAAGTACAAAACGCGGCAAACGTATTTGCATTACCACATTAATTTGCAGGGCATCAAACTGGTTAAAGTACTCGGGCGCAAGCCAAGCAATGGCTAAACGCCAATCCCATCCGGCAGGCCCATACCCTATGCTTAGTAGCGCCAAAGCAAAAATACACACAGAGGCTAATAGCATCCATTTATGGGTTGGGCTAAGTGTTATGGGCGTAAAGCGGCTCAATGTTAGGGTGTTCATAATTGGGTTTTATATTCGTTAAGCTCATTAATTGCTGTGGCAATACGCGGCGACATGCCAAGCGAAAGTAAGCTATCCATTACAAGTAAGTTACAGCTTTGCGCGGCTTTTAATAAGCGTAGCGGAGCTTGCTTACAAAAGGCTTGTTTACCACCAAGGCTTTGTACAACATGCTTTGGCGCAACTAAAAAGTCGGGCTGATTTACAGCAAGTACTTCACTGTTAATTGCTTTAAAGCCTGAATGCGTAGTGGCTATATTAGTAATGCCAGCATAGCTAAATAATAAATTAGGGACGGTTTCTTGCCCTGCGGCAACAAGCCCGCGCTCATTAGCTGAGAGTAAAAATAGTGCACTGTGCGTTTGTTGTTTTGCTTTTTCAGGTAATGAGTTTGTAATGTGCGTAATAAGTGATTGCGCTTTTTGCTTGGCGTTTAAGTCGGTACCAAGGCGTTTAATTAGCTCAAGTAGCTCATTAACTGAGGTGGGCTTTTTATAATGAATTAGCTTAACCCCTGTTGCCTTAATTTGTTTAAGTGCTTGGCTTCGCCCTGCGCCTTCAAGCGCTAATAAGGTGGTTGGGCGCATTGAAAGTACGCCTTCTGCCGCTAAATCGCGGTAATAACCCACTTGTGGTAATTGCGTAGCTTGCTGCGGGTACATACTAGATTGATCAACTGCTACAAGGGTACTTTGTTTGCCCAGTGCATAAATTATTTCTGTAAGGGTGCCGCCAGCACTAATAACGCGCTCCTGTGCAAGTGCAGGTTGAGCGACTAAAGCAAACAATATAAATAGGTATTTCATTACAAACTCCGGCTTTTATTTTTCGGCTATTATAACTAGTTAAATCTAAATGAAAATGATTATCATAATTAATTGATCTTAATTTGACTTAGTTGTAACATCCTTGTCATAAATAATAACTATTATCATTTGGAGTTAAAGTGAACCCCTCTACATTTAAATTTACTGCTATAGCAGCCTTATTACTTGGCTCAGACACTGCATTTGCCGAAAACATAATTGACGAACATATTGTTGTGAGTGGCTCGCGCTTTGAACAAAAGCTTAAAGATGTAACTGGCTCAGTAACTGTTATTACCGAGCAAGATATAGAACGCCAGCTAGCTGTAGATTTACAAACTATGTTTAAATACGATTCAAGCATTGCAACCACTGGCAGCGGTGCAGGCGCGCAAACACTTACCGTACGTGGTGTTGGTGGTAACCGTGTTGTATTTATAAAAGATGGCCGACGCACCAACGATGGTTATGCTGGCGGAGGGGGTTATTTAGTTGGCCGTAATTACTTTGATGTAGCAGGCGTAAAACAAGTAGAAGTAGCCAAAGGTGCTGCATCGTCTTTATATGGCTCTGATGCACTCGGTGGCATTGTGGTTATAACCACTAAAGATCCAAGCGATTACTTAAAAGATAGCAGCAGCTTTGTAAAAATGGCACTAGGGTATCAAGGTCAAAGCAACCAAATTGCCGCTGATATTACCGCTGCAAAAGACTTAGGCGACTTTGCAGTAAGCGCAGTTTATAGCCACCGCGACAGCGAAGAAGTACAAAACTATGACGAAAACTTACCCGGTTATGATGCAAAGTCGGATGCTTTATTAGTTAAATTTGAGCAACAGCTTGATGAAAAACGCACACTTAAATACACCCTTGATTACTTTAATCAAACAATTGAGCAAGTAATAACTCCCGCCATTCAAGAAACTGAAGAAGACGACACTAGTTGGTCATTGGCGCTAGATTATCATTCAGAGGTAGCAACAGCGGCATTTGATAAATGGTACGGACAAGTGTCTTATAGTAGTTACGAGCAGCAAAGCGATCAAATTAGTGGCGCAAGCACCTACACCGATTATAACGACTATCGCTTTGAGCAAAATATTTTAGGTTTAAAAGCGGTATTTAATAAAGGGCTTAAAGGAGAAACCACCGATCACGAAGTGGTATACGGAGTTGATATCGATTTATACGACACCACTCGCCCACGTTTAAAAACACGTGTTTTAGCTGATGGTACGGTTGATTTTACAGACCAAAAACAAAAAGCGTTTCCGGGTGCCGATACCTCTTTAATTGGCGCTTATGTACAAGACAGTATTTCGTTTAAAAACAGTGCCTGGTCGGTTATTGCAGGCGTGCGATATGATTACTACACCCTAGAAGCTAAAAGTGATGAGCTTTACGCTGATGCGCAGCTTGATGATATTACCGAATCTGCTTTTTCGCCTAAGCTAGGTGTTATATATCAAGTGGATGATAACTTATCGTGGTATGGGCAATACGTACGAGGTTTTAAAATACCACCACACGACCAAGCTTATCAAAGCCACGGTGTAGAGCCGTTTTATCAAATATTACCAAACGCTGATTTAGACCCAGAAAGCAGCAACTCATTTGAGCTTGGGCTTAGATACGCAAGCAGCGATATTAGCGTAAATGTAAGTGCTTTTTATGCAGCATACGATGACTTTATAGAAACCGCCGTAGTGGGTGTTGAGCCAACGTATATTCCTGGCGTAAACAAAACGCTGTATCAGTATCAAAATATTAGCGAAACACAAATAAGCGGTGTAGAAGCAGGGATTGCCGTGTATGTTGCTGAAAATATACTGCTTGAGGCAAACGTAGCCTACGTTGATGGTGAAAACAAAGAAACCGATCAGCCACTTACCAGCATTAGCCCGTTAAACGGCTCAGTATTGTTAAGTACAGAACAGGGTAATATTAACTGGACCGCTGCATGGCGTTTAGCTAAATCGCAATCTGATGTAGTACTTGATGCAAACGGTGATAAAACCACACAAGGGCATGGCTACGGCGTTGTTGATTTATACGCAAACTACGAATGGCAAGCGTGGCGGCTAAATGTAGGTGTACTTAACTTGCTCGATAAAGAATATGTACCTTTTGAGTTGATTGCAGGTCAATCGCAAAGTGCTGATTTTAGCCAATACACCCAACCTGGGCGTAACTTTTCAGCAAGGGTAAGCTATCAGTTTTAATTAGGGCTAAACAAATGGCAATAAACGCTGCATGGGTATGCAGCGTTTATTGCACATATTTACTCAAGTCAAATTACTTAATGGTGAGTATACTCAGGTACACTTCTACATACTTAATGCCCATTAACACTTTATATAAACAGCACTTTTAAAGCCAAAATCGCCGTTATTTATAAATTAATTAATCGCAAAGTCTTGGTTTTCTAAATAGCTGGGGCGTTTTTAAAACATGCTGTTAGCTTACTTGCAAGCGTTGTATTTATTGCGCTGTCGCATTCTAATTCCCCGTTATACTCCCCCTTAGTAAGCGGCACTAATCTTAACGAGTCATAGCTTGGTTTACTTTGTATTTTATGAATTACCAAGCCTTGTTGCTGCGTTAGTTTTACTAATGAAAATGCATTTTTGTGTTTTATTAGTCGTGATTTTTCAACATATAACGGGTTTTAAAAAGTTAGTTTGGTAGTAAAACTGCTTTGGCATTAGCGTATTTACCAAATTTTTTGATTGATGACTTAGCACTTACAAAAATAACTGTAAAGGGGGTTAACAGTCACTATAGCAAAGGCATAGTAATGATTTACAAGCCATCAAAAGCAGATGGCTGGCTTAATAAACTCTCTGTAAAGTATTTATCAATTTAAAGTAATACAGTGTATTACTTAACTAAGCTGCGCTTAGCTAATATCGGCCACTACGCATCGGTTACGACCATGCTCTTTAGCATGGTATAGCGCCTTATCGGCACATTTATATACTTGGGCAATATCAGTACTATGCTCAGGCCAGGTCGCAATACCTATAGAAATAGTGATTTTTCCTATGGTGTTTATTTCTGTCGATTCTACTGTTTTACGTAAACGCTCTGCTATTTTATAGGCACTTTGGCTGTTTTCATTTGGTAGTACAAGAACAAATTCTTCACCGCCGATTCTTGATACTATGTCGTCTCTTCTTGATAGTTTTTTAATTATATTTGTTAGCGAAACTAAAGTTTCGTCGCCTTTATCATGTCCAAAAGTATCGTTAACACGTTTAAAAAAGTCGATATCAATTTCTAATATAGCGAATGGGGTTTGCTTTAGCATAAGCTGGTTAAGTAGGCCGTTTAAGCTTCTTCTGTTATGCGTATCTGTTAAGGGATCTGTTTGTGAGTCATGGCGTAGCACACCTATTTGTGCTTGTAATAAAGTAACCTCTCTTAACATCGCTAACTTCAGTTCTTGACTTTCAAAATACCACGACTTCACGCTTTTAAGTTTTTCTAAGCTTTTTGGATCATCGAGTGTATTTGCGTTATCGGCTAATCGCTTTAGCGGCCTTGCTATAAAGTGTGCGAATAAACCAATAAAAATAAATGTGACTAATGCCATAGGTATTGTTTGTTTAATGACTTCAATAGTTAATGTATCTAGCGAAGAGAGCGTTGATTCTAATGGTCTTTGCGCCACTATTCCCCATTTAGATAAAGTAATGGGTGCGTAGCCTGCGAGCATCGGCTTATTTAAGCTATTAATAACCGTTGAAGTGCCTATTTCGCCATCTATAACAGCGTCAATCACAGCATTGTTAGCAATAACGTTGCCGATTCTGGCAGGTTCTGGGTGATATAAAATGCGCTTATTTGAGCTAACAACATAAAGGTACGAACCACCTTTGTAGTAATGTTGTTCTAAAAGCTCATTTAAAATATTTTTCTCTTTTAAATAAAGAGAGCCCCCAATATAACCTAAATACTTACCTTCAGAATCAAATAGCGGGTGCGAAATAAAAACAATTAAATTATCAGCTGCCGATAAATAAGGCTCACTAATTAATGGGCGTTTTTCTTTTAGTGCTTCTATTGCTCCTGGAGACTGTATTTGTTGGCCTATTAAACTTTCAAAGTGAGGCGACGTCGCTGCAACTACACCATGTAAATTAATCACAACAGAGTTAAAGCTATCCGTTTGATGATTTAAACGAATGGCTTCATCGTTTAATAATTTGGAGTTATTTGGTGATTGCTCAATAATTTTAGCTGAGTATTCAAGCTGCTGAAGCGCAGACTTTAAAAAGTTATCAGTTGCGGAGGCTAATTTTTGTGCATAGGCTAAATTACTTTTTAGCGTATATGATGTTAACTGCTCTTTTTGAACCTGATAGGTAGAATAAAAACTCCCTACCAATGTGCTCAGTGCTGCAGAGAATGCGAGTAGCAATATAAGAAATCTTAAATTTAAAGCGGGTAGTAATTTATATAGCAAAGCTGCATTCCAAAGCACTCAAATTCAGCGCGTATTATACGAAGTTAGGTATTATACCCGTTTAAGTGTTTTTAATTAAGTTGGTTTGTTCAATTTAGCGACTATGCGTTAGGGTATGGCGTGATAAATAATATATTCCAGTATTGCCATTTTTTATCCTTTAATCAGTAAAACTCTAGCCAACTAAGTGAACGCACCGAGGTTGTTTATTAAGCTTTAAGATATAAGTTGTTGATGTCGTATAAAAAGGCAATATGACTAATAGATAAGTCAAAGTGTATGGCCATGAAAAAGTTAATATGAGGTCAGGACTAAAAACATCACACTAAGTTTATAAAAAAGGCCAGAAGCAAAAGCTACTGGCCTTTCATTAAAGCCGTCATGTGTTTAGAGACGACGGGATGTTATTTAAACTTATTTACTAACGTTTTTACGACGTCTATTAAACCATACTAATGGAGTAAGTAATAAAGCTATAAAGCCAAAACTACCACCACCGCTAGATTTTGCTTCTGTTACAGGCACTGTTGCTACCGCTTCATTTTTTACCATTACAGTACTTTGTTGAGTCACAGTTGTTACACCATCACTTACGGCAACTTCAAAAACAAGCTCTTCATCTGCAGTAATAGCTGCAGGTGTGAAGCTCAAAGTTGCTGTATCAGTACCAGTGAGCGTAGCATCACTACCGCTAACCTGAGTCCAAGCATAAGTTAGTGTTTGACCATTGCGATCTGACGCTGTTGCTGTAATTGTTCCTGTAGCAGATTCAGTAATTTCCGCTGATGCGCTTTCTACTAAAACAAGTGGAGCTGCGTTATCACATGCTAGTGAATCACCCGCTACAAGTTCTGAAAATACAGGAGATAAAACGTTAGACATAGTTAGGTTATCAATCCACCAACCTAAATCACTTACTGCGCCATCTGATGAAATTCTAAAGCGTACTTTTACTAAGTTGCCGTTTAGAGCATCACCAAAGTTGATAGTTTCATAATTACCATACGCGCCACTATCTTGTACGTTATTACCTGTGTATGTTTCACGTTCTTGAAGCTCTTGAGAATCGTTTTCGATTAGAACAGCGTCATAGCCAACATCAAATGTGCCGCCAATTTCAGTAGCATCAACCCAGTCACCACCATTAACACTAACTTCTACAACACCACCATCCCAGTTTTCCTCGATACTATAGAAATGCCAGAATGAAATTTCAAAGTCGCCAGAGTAACCGACTTCGAATGACTTACTCTCTACTGCTACATCCGATTGGAAGCCATTATTTACAAGGCGCATTGCTTGTGTGCCTAGGCCAAAGCCACCTTGTTCAAAGAATGCAATATTACTACTATTATCCATTACTTGAGTGCCAGCAGCTAAATCACCACCAAACATTACGTTTTCTTTTAAATCTAATAGTGATGAACTTGCTACTTCCATATCATCAGAAACTACAGCTCCAACAGGCGTTTCTGACTTAAAGCCCATATTTACTTCAAACGTAAGTGTTTGATCAAGCGCTTCAACGATATCATCGTCTGTTTCAATTTCAGGGAATGTGACTTCAATTTCTAGTGTTTCAGCTGTACCCGCTTCGTTCAAAGTAACTTTAATATCGTTACTTGTTATTGCTTCGTACGGTTGAACTTCACCAAAAGTAAGTAGGCCATCATTTTCAAATGTTACATCATGATCGCTTATAACTGTCAGTTGTGCTGTTGTACCACTAAGTACTTCACTACCACGGTTAGTAATTGTTACGCTAACCGTACTCGTTTCGCCTTTATCTAAAATATTGTCGTTAGTACAAAAACCAAGCTCTGTACCATTGTACATGTTGTTTAAGTCAGCACTTGCAAAAGCATAGCTAGAAAGCTGTGTTTTATCTGATTCAACTACACCAGTAAGGTCTTCACTGAAACGATCTGGCGATACTGCGCCAAGACCCATACCACGTTTAGCAAATGCGCCTACCATTAACTTGTAATCAGCAGGGTCTACTGCATAGGCAGCAGCTAAAATAGCATCACGTGCTTCAGTGTAGGTTGGTGCTATAGGTGTTAATTTGTAACCTGCAACTAAGTAATCTGCCATTCGAGTTTGTGCTTCATTAAAGCCATGCTCGTTAATAAGCGTTACGTAGTTTTCCCATAATACAGTTGCCCAAATTTCGCCGGCAGCATGAGGAGAAGCCACGCTTGTTGGTGAAATACCAATATCAGCACCAGCATTTTCAGTAATATGTCGGAACGATAATGCATTTACATCTGTATCAGTTGAATAAGGAAGACGACGAATACCGAAGTAGAAGTCTTCTACAAATGTGCCGCTACCATATGCTTTTTGGAACTTATCGTTACCTGTGATATTTATATCGCTTTCTTTAGCGATAAACATTAATGAGTGGAAATCGCCCCAGCCTTCGCCCATTGCGCGGCCTTGGAAGTTAATAAGGCCTGATGAATTACCGACTAAGCGGTTACTAATGTAGTGACCCCATTCATGAGCAATAATACCATTATCAAACGTACCATCTTTTAATGTTGCTTTGGTAAACATGTTTACAGTAACAACTTCACTAGCATCAATTAGGTCATACATTGCATGACCATCAGCGTAATTTAAACCCATATTTGGAATAGTTACAGTATCGTCTTCACCGCCCATTGGTGCCGGTTCTGCTGTATCTGGGTCATTATTAACAACGATAGTTGCTATTGCACCCGCATCTTGTGCATTTTTTACTTTAATTGTAAATGAGCATGAGCCACGGTCTACAATTGCAATTTTACCCGCTAGTTCAGCTGCATTTATAGCAGGCTCACAACCATCATTCACACTTGTTGAATCTACTGTATTTCCATCATCTAAACGAACAACTTCTGCAGCCACATCACTGAATTGGTATTTACCAAAGCCAGATTCTTTTGTTGAAGCTAAAAGGCCTAAAGAGTCATGTGAAGTTACTGTAATACCAAAATCTACACCAACAACGGCATCTTTACTGTTGTACAAGTACATTTGCATACGTGGGCTAGCACCATCAGCTGGCGTAGACATATTTGCGTTATTACGACCTGAGTTATCTTGAGCCTGTGCTTCAATCGGGTCACCTTCTACGCCGCCACGACCAAAGTTAGATACTTGAGCTACATTTGACGTTTCATCAAAACCATGATCATAGAAAAAATCATGTAAAAAGTTATTCATATAAAACAAGTTAACAATAGCCGCTTTACGGTTTGCGTAGCTATTTGCAACTTCATCTACTTTATAAGGGTAGTCAAATGTGAAGTCTGCTGTTGTTTCAGCAGTAAAGTCACCTTCACTAAAGTCTTGAGGTGCAACCACATCTGCGTAAGCAAATACGTTATTACCTGATGTTGTCGTTGCATCATCAGCTAACCATGGGTCCATTGTGCTTAGTTTACTGTAGTAAGATAGAGATACCATTGGCGCGTCTAAAATCTCAGTCTCGTCTACTTGCCCTGGGCCATCTGCAGGAATTACGTCACCGTGCGGGCTTTCCATTGGGTAGCCATCTTGGTTAGCGTAAACACGGTAATTAAAGTCAGCTGCATGAGATTTCAAATCTTTCGCAAAATATACTTTGCTGTTATTCGAATCTACTACATAACTAAAGTAGTCACTTTCTAAAGAGCCAACTTCTGCTACTTCTACTTCAATGTAGTAAGCAGATTTAAGCTCGCCTGCAACTTCAAAAAATACTTCTTTTGCACGTGGTGTACCTAAAACAATCTTAGAGTCATCTAATGATTTAGCCTCATACTTTGCATATCCACCCTCGTTACCAATTTTACGAAGTGAGACATCAATATTTGCTAATTCACTAAATGCTTTTTTTATACTTTGCTCAGAGCTTACAAAACCCGTTAATGCAGCAAGTTTATTTTTAGATGACGACGTATCAGCAAAATAACCCGAGCTTGCTACTAGGTTGTACTCTTTATCCATTAACAAGTTGTATTCGCGGTTAAAAACTTCAACACCGTTTACTTGTTGCTTGTATTTTGCACTAATAGAACCGCGTTTTTGCTCTGATAAATCAACCATAACAGCAGAAGATGCTGTTGTTTTACGATTACTAATACCTGTTAAAGTTTCAATATAAAAGTCAGCAGCATATTGATTACGGTTATCAGCTGCGATTAAAGCCATGTCAGGCTTACGCTGACCTATTGCTTGCCATAAAAATGTTGCTTTACCCATTTGTGCATCGTAAATAGATTTTTGACCCGATACAGTGGCGCGTTCGGCTAAGGTTCTCTGCTGAACAGCAGCTAAAGAAGTACCCTGAGTAACTGCATTTGTAGCACTTACATCATAAAATCGGGTTTGTTCAGCGGCCGTTAGCTCACCTGCTGCTAATGTTGATGCTACAACTATGGCAATAGTTGTTAATTTAAATTGAGACATGTATCCACCTGTTTGTATTTATTATATTAAAGTACTTAATGTTTTTTAATTGATTATTTTATGTAAACGCATAGTTAAGTTGTTAATATACATACTTGAATGAAGCTGAATAGCTTTAAATTTAGAGAAAAGTAAACAAAGGTAAACGAATGCAAAAAATAATTTTTATAAGTTCAGTGCCAATAATTGCAGCTTTATTACTATCTGCATGTAATAACAGTGAAAAAACAGAGGTTAACAACTCTCAGGCGCTACCTAAAACAGCAGAAATCATTATAAAAGAACCATCTAAGAACCAGAAAACTGACACTATTTTTCCTAAAAAAGAAAGTAGTCAAGGTATTATGAAAAAAGCATCTAAAAGCATAAATTCATCGGGTGATAAGCTTATTTTTAACTCTGAGCAGTTATTTAAAGGCGACGTTATTTATAATCAGAACTTAAAGCAAAAAGGTGTAGTAACAGGTACTCTTACCATTACATTAAATACCGATTCTTTGCCTGATGAGTTAAAAAATAATTATGAGTTAGTTAAATCGACAGCTCACAATTACACATTACTTGTTGAAAAGGATGTTGATATTGCAGGATTATCTAAAGATCTAAACAATTATAGCTCAGTGAGCAATGTAGAAGTTGCAATTGATTACTCTCCTATCGAAACACACTTTTAATCAGCAACAATGCACTTACCACTACCATACTTATTAACATGGTAAAGTACTTTGTCAGCACATTTGTAAACTTGGTCTATTTCGTTACTACGCTCAGACCAAGTTGCAATGCCAATAGGAATTATTATAAATCCAATAGTTTACGTATTTATAGACTCAACGGTTTGACGTGATCGCTCCGCTATTTTGCGCACTTTGCTGTTCTTATTAGGTAAAAAAATACAAATTCTTCTCTACCTAAATGCGCCACAATATTGTCTTTTCAAGATGATTTTTAGTTGAATAGGCAGGTTATTGCATTGCTGATTCTAAAGAGTATAAGTTGTTGATGCTAGTTTATTAGCGCAGGCATAGTTATTTTTAGTGTAAGTTTTTAACTGCTCCTTTTGTGCTTGGTAGGTAGAATAAAAGCGACTTACTAAAGTACTAATAAAGGCTGTAATCGTTAAATGAAAAATAAGAAATCGAAGATTAAGGCTATTAATAATTCTTTCGAAAATGAATGCCATCCTAAGTATTAGGCATTCAATACTTGCACCTATAATTGAGCATAAAGCCTGCAATTACACCCTATTAAAAATTTATTACCTAATATCAATAAAGCCAGAAAAAATATAACTTTTCACTAAGTTCAAAACTATAATTTTTCTTCAATTTTTACAATACGTTAATGGTTTTTGTAAAGAAAACCTTCTTTTGCAGTTACTTTAAAAAGTAGTTAAGCTGCATACATTTATCTACTTTTTAGCCTTGGAGTGTGTTTTGCTAAATAAGTGTATTGTACCGTCTATCGTTTTTTTATCTGGGTGTTTAATGCCATTACAATCCTCGTTTGCTAAACCCGTGCTTTCTCTTGAACAACAACTTGGGCAAAAGTTAATACTCGACTTTCGCTACTTTTGCCAGCAAGGAGCAAGTAATAAATGCCGAACTCCAATGACCGAGTTACCTAATGAGCTTGCCGTCGCTATTGCTAAATACGATATTGGCGGAGTTATTTTATTTTCTGAAAACACTCAATCAATAGAACAAACCATTACGCTTAATAGCCAATTGCAAACAGCTGCAAGTAAGTCCAGTAGTAAGCTGCCTTTATTTATATCAATAGATCAAGAAGGCGGACGTGTAGCGCGTTTACCACGCGATGTTGCTACATCATTTACCGGTAATATGTCGATTGGCGCAACGTACAAAAAACACGGTACAAGCTTTGCCACAAAAACAGCAACAGTAATAGCTAAAGAGCTAAATTCGCTGGGTATCAATGTAAATTATGCGCCTACGGTTGATGTAAACATGAACCCCGATAACCCTGTTATCAACGTACGCTCATTTGGTGAAAACCCAGCACTCGTTAGTAAGCTAGGCGCAGCTCAAGTTGCAGGGTTTGAAAACAATGGCGTTATTACTTCGTTAAAGCACTTTCCTGGGCATGGCGATACAAATGTAGATAGCCATACAGGTTTGCCTCAAGTAAACCATGTAAAAGAGGTTATTTACGAGCAAGACCTATCACCGTTTAAACACATTATCGCCAAGCAAAACCCTGGCATGATCATGACGGCGCATATCCAGTATCCAGCGCTCGATAGCACAACGTTTGTAAGTGTTGATGGCAAAACCATGATAAAACCGGCAACAATGTCGCGCGCAATCATTACTGATATTTTACGCGGTGAGCTTAATTACCAAGGTGTTGTAGTAACCGATGCGCTTGATATGGCAGGTATTAGTAACTTTTTTACACCAACTCAAGCGGTAATTAATACGTTTGCGGCTGGGGCTGACATTGCCCTAATGCCCGTTGAAATTAGAACGCCGGATGATTTAAACAAGCTCGATGACCTTATTAAAGAGCTTGTTGCAGCGGTTAAATCAAAACAACTTGATGAGCAAGAAATAGCACAATCTGCGATGCGTATTACCTCTCTTAAAAATAAATTTAGATTAAGCACTAATTTTGACCCTATTACCGCGCTTACTGAAGCTAAGCAGGTTATTGGCAGTGCAGCACATCGTGAAATAGAAGCGCAACTTGCTGTAGAGGCTATAACGCAGGTTAAAAATAATAACAGTATTTTACCGCTTAATTTAAAAGCAGGAAGTAATGTTCATATTATTATGCCCGACACGCGTAAATGTATGGCAATGCAGCAAGCAATTGAAGCTACCAGCCAGCAAAAATTCACCTATAGCTGTAGTAGCTTACAAGGGTTCGACCCTGCACTCGCAAAAGCACAAATACACGCTGCTGATATAGTTATAGCCGGCAATGCAACGCCTAATCAAAGTGCGGTAGAAATTGGCGGTATGGATGATTTAAAAGACGATCCTAATTTTGCACTTAATAATGCAGAGCAACCAAAAGCACTTGAGTCATTATTAAATATGGCAAAAGAGGAAAATAAAAGCACTGTTTTTATAAGCCTAAGAGCACCGTACGACATTGCTAAATTTGGTAATTATGCAAATGCTGTACTTGCATCCTACGCATATAATATTGATGTAGATAAAAACGATATTGTATCTGGGCCTGCTTTTACCGCCCTTGCAAAAGTGTTACTGGGTGAAGCGCCTGCTAACGGCGTACTGCCTGTTATAATAAAATCGCAAAAGGCGCATTAATATGAAACTTAATTGTGATTTAGGCGAAAGTTTTGGCGCGTGGAAAATGGGGCTAGACGATGATGTAATGCCACATATTGATATGGCTAATATTGCCTGTGGTTTTCATGCCGGCGATGCCGATGTAATGGCAAGCACGCTCACACTTGCCAAACAATATAACGTACAAATTGGCGCTCACCCCAGCTACCCAGACCTGCAAGGTTTTGGTAGGCGCTCAATGAATCTTAGTACAAGCGAGCTAATAAACTGCCTGCATTATCAAATAGCCGCTATTGAGGGCATGGCAAAAGTACAAGGTTTAACGCTTAGCTATGTTAAACCGCATGGCGCACTTTATAACGACATGATGGCAAATGAGTCAATATTACAAACCGTTATAAATGCAATTGCCAGCTACCCTACCGATTTAAAACTAATGGTTTTAGCGACTAAAAATGCCAATAAGCACATTCAGATAGCTAAAAACTCAGGAGTTGAGCTAATACTCGAGGCATTTGCCGATAGACAGTACACCGACGACGGGCATTTAGTGTCACGAACACTTGAGGGTAGTGTTCACAACAAAGCTGCATTACTAAAACAAGTAACTCAGCTTTTATCCGATGGCAGCGTGACAACACGAACTGGAAAAAAGCTAACGCTCAACGCCGATAGCTTATGCGTACATGGCGACAACGCTGATGGCATAGCGCTTATAAAAGATATAAAAGCCCTGTGTAACTCAGCTAACTAAACTTTTACACAACCTCAAATAGAAGCTGTAAACCCCCTTTACAGCTTTAACTCATAGAGTTAAATAAGAGCTTCATCGCATCCTACTGTTAATTTAATAATCCCTAACATATAACTACTTAGCAAATTAAAAAAGTAACAACAGGGATTAAAATGAAACAGCTTTTAACACTTAGCCTCATTTTAGGCTGTAGCAATTTAGCCTACGCTGAAACAAATACACTACAACTGCAAGACGTGTTTAATTTAGAATATGCGAATCAGATAGATATAACCGAAGACGGTAAAACCGTTTACTTTGTGCGTAATCGTATGGATATAAAAACAGATCGCAAAGTGGGTAATATTTGGTCTGTTGATTACAAAACCAAACAAATGCAGCCGCTAACCTCTGGCGTGCACATAGATTACTCGCCAGTTCTTTCTCCTGATGGTCAGCGCCTTGCGTTTATATCAACCCGTGACGGCAGCAGCCAAATATATATTAAGTGGCTTAAAACAGGCGCTATGGCAAAAATTAGTAATCTAACGAATAGCCCACGTGCTATTACATGGAGCCCTAACTCTAGCCAATTAATATTTAGCATGTTTGTTCCAAGTGCTGCTTCAGCGCCAGTAACCTTACCAGGCAAACCTAAAGGGGCAACGTGGGCAGAACCAGCTAAATTTATTGACGATGTTTATTACCGTTCAGATGGTGGCGGTTACACGCAAAAAGGTTTTAGCCAAGTATTTTCTATAGATGCTAACGGGGGGAATGCTAAACAGCTTACTCATGATGAGTTTGATAACGCAGGTGATGTTAGTTTTAGTAAAGATGGTAAATCGCTTTACTTCTCTGCAAATAGACACACAAACAATCAGTTAAAGCCTACAAATAGTGAAATTTATAAATTTGATTTAGCTTCGCAAAATATAACAGAAATTACTGACCGAAATGGACCTGACGAGCAACCTAAAATCTCTCCCGATGGTCGTTACTTAGCGTACACAGGTTACGATGATAAACGCACTAACTACGAAAACGCTCAGCTTTATATTCGTGATTTAAAAACAGGTAACACAACTAGCTTAACGCCAGATTTTGATCGTAGCGTAGGTCAAATGAAATGGAGTGCAAACTCCAAAGGCATATACTTTAGCTATGCAGATAAAGGTCAAACCGCCCTCGCCTATCAACCACGCAGCGGCAAGCGTAAAATAATAACAACTCAAATTGGCAGTGTTGCCTTTGGACGCCCTTATTCTGGTGGTGACTTTGATGTAAGCGAAGATGGCGAAGTAGCCTTTACCCTTGCCGATACTCAGCGCCCTGCTGATATAGCAACAATTAAACGCGGTAAAGCGCAGCGTTTAACTACCCTTAATAGTGATGCTCTGGCTGATAAAACTTTGGCTAAAGTGGAAGAAATTTGGATTAAATCAAGCCACGATGAGCTACCAATCCAAGGTTGGATTGCTTACCCACCAGAATTTGACAGCAGCAAAAAATATCCGCTAATACTAGAAATACATGGCGGTCCAGTAGCTAATTATGGCCCGCACTTTAGCGCTGAAATTCAGCTGTTTGCAGCCAAAGGAAATGTAGTTTTATACATGAACCCACGTGGTAGTGATTCATACGGTAAAGAGTTTGCACAAACTATTCATCATAATTATCCAAGTAACGATTTTGATGATTTAATGACTGGCGTTGATGCGCTAATAGCGAAAGGCTTTATTGACGAGTCTAAATTGTTTGTAACCGGTGGCTCTGGCGGTGGTGTATTAACAGCTTGGATTGTAGGTCATACAGATCGCTTTGCTGCGGCTGTAGTTGCTAAGCCTGTTATTAATTGGATCAGCTTTGTACTAACTGCCGATTTTTACCCGTTTTTTGCTGATTACTGGTTTCCGGGTAAACCGTGGGATCACATTGAGCATTACATGAAGCGCTCGCCTATTAGTTATGTTGGAAACGTTAAAACTCCTACTATGTTGCTCACTGGCGAATCTGACTACCGTACACCAATATCAGAAACTGAGCAGTTTTATCAGGCATTAAAACTACAAGGCGTTGATACTGCAATGGTGCGCATTCCTAATGCATCGCATGGTATTACAGCTCGCCCATCAAACTTAATGACTAAAGTAGCTTATATTCAATGGTGGTTTGATAAACACACTAAATAAACTCTGGGTAATAAATTTATAGCTCAAATAAAAGCCACTTCAAATAAGTGGCTTTTATGTTTACCGCCTTAGTATTCAAACTGTAAACCCCCTTTACACTTCTGTGGCAGTTAAATATCGGACTTAGCTAAAACTTCAGTTAGTAAAATTTCGGTTTATAGCATTTTTTGTAACTTGAGTTGGTAAAAAATCGGTTTGAGTCACTGTTTATAGCCTATCAGTTAGTAAAATTTTGTTTTATAGCACAGAGAAGTTAGTAAAAAATCGGTTTATAAATTCGCTAAGTTTGCTTATTAAAACAAAAATCAGTCACTTACCTGCCTTTTAAAGTTGTTGTAAACGCTTTTTACAGCAAAATCACCCCAAATATGCTGTTTTATGAAAGGTTAGTTAAACTCTGATCTGTAAATTCACTCAGGTAGTTAAATAGTGATCCAACATGATTTGGCAAGGGCGTGTTGAACTTTGGTGGGTTAATTTGCAGCAGTATGTTTGGTTTTTAGGCAAGACGGAGCTTATGTAGTGTGGTTATTCCCCATGAATAGGCGATAACGTAGCATAAATACCAAACATGCGCTGCCCTTTGGGTTCTTTCTAGGGACGATAAACTCTTTGTTGCTCGGTTTTTACTTAGCCCACTAGGTTACAAACCTCGCGCCGCGATTTAATCGCCCCTAGATTGAACAAATTTCAATCCACAAAGATCAACACGCCCTAGTTAAAGTCTGATCTGTAATTGTGCTTCAATGTTCTAACTTTACTTAAAGCAATAAAAAAGGGCCTATTGGCCCTTGAGTAACACTATCTAGTTAGGAATTAAAATTGGTTCATGGTGTTATCTTCACCACCGGCTTTTAGCGCATTATCACCAGAGAAGTATTCTTTGTGTGTATCGCCCATGTTAGAACCCGCTAAATCTTGGTGCTTAACAGAAGCCTGCTCACGGCGAATCTCTTGGCGCTGTACATCACGTACGTACGCCAGCATACCCATGTCGCCAAAGTAACCTTCTGATAAAATATCAGTGCTTAGCGCAGCTGTATGGTACGTAGGCAGAGTAATTAAGTGATGGAAAATACCGGCTTCACGTGCGCCATCGCGTTGGAAGTTTTGCACTAGTAAATCGGCTGCTTGAGCAAGCTCTGTTGCATCCATTTCTGGAGCCATTAAGCCTTTGTTGTCGCCAAGGCTTGGGTAAGCACTTAAGTCACGGCCAGCTTCTTGCCATTCTTGATATACTTGCTCACGGAACTTAAGCGTCCAGTTAAACGAAGGCGAGTTGTTGTATACCAGTTTTGCATTTGGCACGTGTTCTTTTACACGATTTACCAGCTCTGCGATTTGTTTAACATGTGGTTTTTCTGTTTCAATCCACAGTAAATCAGCGCCCGACTGCAAGCTCGTAATACAATCTAGAACTACGCGGTCTTTTTCAGTGCCTTCGCGGAATTGAAATAAACCGTTATCTAGGCGAGTTGGTTTACATAACTGGCCATTAATTTTCATTGCCGTGTCGCCTTCATTTAAGTCATCAACACCGTTAATTGGCGTGGTTTCTAAAAATGCATTGTACTGGCTTGCTAAATCACCAGGTGTTTGCGACACAGGTACTTTTTGAGTAAGGCTGGCACCTAATGAATCTGTGCGTGCCACAATAATACCGTTATCAATACCGAGTTCTAAAAAAGCGTAACGTACTGCATTGATTTTTGCTAAAAAGTCTTCGTGCGGTACTGTAACTTTACCCGCTTGGTGACCACATTGCTTAGCGTCAGACACTTGGTTTTCTATTTGAATGGCACACGCACCGGCTTCAATCATTTTTTTAGCGAGTAAATAAGTTGCTTCTTCGTTACCAAAACCAGCGTCAATATCAGCAATAATTGGCACAACATGGGTTTCAAAGTTGTCTATTTTATCAATAACCGCTTGAACGTCACCGCCATTCGCTTTTGCTGCATCTAGGTCATTAAATAAGTGGTCAAGTTCGCGTGCATCAGCTTGCTTTAAAAACGTATAAATTTCTTCAATTAATGCAGGAACCGACGTTTTTTCGTGCATGCTTTGATCTGGCAGCGGGCCAAATGCAGAGCGAAGCGCTGCAACCATCCAGCCACTTAAGTACACATAGCTGCGTTTAGTTGTTTTTTGGTGGCGCTTAATAGCCATCATCATTTGTTGGGCAGTAAAACCATGCCAACACCCCAAAGACTGTGTGTACTGGCTTGTGTCTGCGTCATATGCAGCCATATCTTCACGCATTACGTCTGCTGTGTATTGCGCAATTTCAATCCCAGTACGAAAGCGGTTTTGTAAACGCATACGGCTTGCGTATTCAGGGTTAATAGCTTTCCATGGGCTGCCTTGAGATTGGCAAAGAGTAGAAAGAGTGTCTGTTTCGCGTTGATATGTTGTCATAATAAAATCCTTCGAACGAGTGTGTAAATTATTTTAATGTTGTGAGAGTGGCTAGGAGTGTGTGCTCCGTTTCGCTTGATTCAACATTAGGCTCATTTTTTAGATTTAGTAAATTTATAGTTATTATTGCGGCTATACATTTTGTGAATGGCTAAAAAGCACTCAACATTGCTTTTTTGAGTTATTGTTGCCTTAACGCACAAGCACACAACAACATCGCGACCGTTTAAGGAAGGCAATTATGTCCCACACTCTCACACATTCAGGACTCAGCGTAGACACACAACTTGCTGATTTCGTTAAAAACCAATTACTCCCTGGCACGCATTTGAGTGAGCAGCAGTTTTGGCAAAACTTTGCACATATAGTGCAAACACTTACCCCTACAAACACAGCATTGCTTGAAAAGCGAGAGCTGCTTCAAAAGCAAATAGACGACTACCATCTTGCTAATAAAGCGTGGGATAGCGTTAAGTACCAAGCCTTTTTGCAAGATATTGGTTATTTAGTAAAAGAGCCTGCCAACTTTGAGATTGAAACTCAAAATGTAGAACCCGAGGTAGCGCTTACAGCAGGGCCTCAGTTGGTTGTGCCTGTAAGTAACGCACGCTTTGCACTTAATGCTGCTAACGCACGTTGGGGTTCGTTATACGACGCTTTATACGGCACTGATGTGTTAAGCGAAGACGATGGCGCCGAAAAAGGCACTACTTACAACCCAGTACGTGGTTTTAAAGTCATGGCCTACGCTCGTCAGTTTTTAGATAAAGCATTGCCGCTGACTAATGGCTCGCACATAGAAAGCACTAATTATTCAGTAGTAGATGGCGCACTTTTAATTACGTTACGTGATAGCTCTCAAACCACATTAGCCGACCCATCTCAGCTTATTGGCTATCAAGGTGAAGCGCAAAATCCTACTGTAGTATTATTAAAAAACAATGATTTACACATAGAGCTACATATCGATCACCACCACATTATTGGCCAAGCAGATAAAGCAGGCTTAAAAGATGTAGTGTTAGAGGCCGCACTCACCACCATTATGGACTGTGAAGATTCAGTAGCTGCAGTAGATGCAGAAGATAAAGTACAGGTTTATAAAAATTGGCTTGGTTTGATGCAAGGTAACTTAGTTGAATCGTTTAAAAAAGGCGATAAAACCGTAGAGCGTACCCTACAAAGTGATAAAATATACACCGCACTTGACGGCGGCACCGTTACTTTAAAAGGCCGCAGCATGATGTTTGTTAGAAACGTTGGCCATTTAATGACGAACCCTGCTATTACCGATGTGTACAATCAACCGGTATTTGAAGGCATTATGGATGCGATGTTTACAGCCACCGCTGCCCTGCACGACCTAAACAAAAAAACAGGTATAAAAAATACCAGCGCGCAAAGTATTAATATAGTAAAACCAAAAATGCACGGCCCTGAAGAAGTGGCGTTTACTAACACTTTATTTAGCCTAGTAGAGGAAGCGCTAAGCTTACCTAAAAACACCCTTAAAATGGGTATTATGGATGAAGAACGCCGTACATCTGTAAACCTAAAAGCCTGTATTCATGCAGCTAAAGAGCGTGTGGTATTTATCAACACCGGATTTTTAGATAGAACCGGCGATGAAATTCATACCTCTATGCAAGCGGGTGTTGTACTTCCAAAAGCACAGATTAAACAGCAATCATGGATAAGCGCATATGAGGATCGCAATGTCGATATTGGCCTTGCTTGTGGCTTAAGTCATAAAGCACAAATTGGTAAAGGCATGTGGCCAATGCCAGATAAAATGGCATTAATGATGGAGCAAAAACTAGCACATCCTAAATCAGGCGCTAATACAGCATGGGTGCCCTCCCCTACAGCCGCTACTCTGCACGCAATGCATTATCACGATGTAAACGTATTTACCGAGCAGCAAAGTATTGCTAAACGTACTATTGCTAGCCTTAATGACCTGCTTACACCGCCGCTAATGGCAGACCCTAAAACGCTTTCAAAAGAAGATATTCAAAGCGAGCTTGAAAACAACGCACAAGGCATTTTAGGCTACGTTGTACGTTGGATTGATCAAGGCGTTGGCTGCTCAAAAGTACCCGACATTAACCATATCGGGCTAATGGAAGACAGAGCAACACTGCGTATTTCAAGCCAGCATATGGCTAATTGGTTGCTAAATGGCGTGTGTTCACAGGCGCAAATAAAATCAACAATGGCTAAAATGGCCAAAGTAGTTGATGGTCAAAACGAGCACGACACTGCATATACACCCATGGCAACAAACGAAGAAACCCTTAATAACAGCATTGCCTATCAAGCCGCTACTGCATTAGTTTTAGAGGGCGTAACACAACCTAGTGGTTACACTGAACCACTACTACATAGCTACCGTATAAAATATAAAGTACAAAAAACGAATACGCTTTAACCGCTTAAGCAAAGTTCAGATTAAGTACTAAACCAGCTTTTAAGCTGGTTTTTTATCGTCTGGAATTAAAAAAGCAGCGCTTATATGGCATTTTAAAGGTATATAGATAATACACATGAATATCTAACATTTATTCAAACGTAAAAAAGCGTGTTTTGCATACACAAAACACGCTTTTTAAAGCTTTAGCTAATTAAATCTAATTTTTTACAATGGCATTGTGATAAATATTTTGTACATCGTCACAATCTTCAAGCATATTTATAAACTTATCAAAGTTAGCAATAACTTCTTCGTCTTCAATTTCAATATTAACTTGAGGAATAAACGTAATTTCGTCTACTTCAAAGTTAATGCCTTCAAATGCGTCTTCAAGGGCTGTTTTAGCTTTAAAGTATTCTGTTGGCGGTGCAAATACCGACACTTTACCGTCCTCGGCTTCAACATCGCTAACATCAACATCAGCCATCATTAATGCTTCTAATACTATTTCGTCGTCATCACCCGCAAAGCCAAGTACCGCATAATGATCAAACATATGTGCTACGCAGCCAGGAGTACCAATTTTTGAGTCTGTTTTAGTAAACGGTAAGCGTACATCTTTAATTGTACGGTTCGGATTATCAGTTAAACAGTCAACTATAACCATGCAATTACCAGGACCATAGCCTTCGTAACGGGCAACAGAGTAATCTTCCCCTGCGCCACCGGCTGCTTTTTCAATTGCTTTTTCAATAACGTGTGCGGGTACTTGGTCTTTTTTAGCTTTTTCGATTAGACGGCGTAGTGTTTGATTTACTTCGGGATCGGGATCACCACTTTTTGCTGCAACGTAAATCTCTTTACCATACTTTGAGTTTACTTTTGTTTTTGCATTGGCTGTTTTGATCATAGAACTTTGACGAACTACAAATGCTCTGCCCATTTTGTGCCCCTAATGAATACGTTACGTTTTGCGGTATTTTACCAATTCAAAACGTATTGGGCTAGCTCCGCAATGGGCAAAACTTGATTAATAAAAACTTTTATAACTACATACTTATTTCAGAATAAATTTAATAGCACGCTATTTAACATAATTCTATTTTTTTAGAATAACTTTCAACCAATGTCACTAATTCAACAAAGTCATGTAAAACGTAATCAGCTTGGTCTGCATAGGCTGGCGTTGACTCAGGAGCATATAAACATGCTCGCATGTTTGCATTATGCGCAGCTTGAATATCGTAAAGGTAATCGCCTACATAAAGTAAATTTCTGGCGTTAATGTTCCAAAGTGTAGCAATGGCATTTAAAGCGCTCGGGTCGGGTTTTGCTGGTGCATCACTTCGCGTTAAAACCGTGCTGATAGGAAGTGGATTATTTTGTAATTTAATTGCCGCTGCTTTATCAAAATTGCGAGTAACAATCGCCATCGGAATATTTTTAGACTTTAAAGCATGAATAGCTTCACTCACACCAGGTAATATACTGGCATGTTGTGCATCTATTAATTCGTGTTGGTGAACTATATTCATTGCCTCTTCACGCATATACGGTGAGGGCAACTGAGCAATGTAATCAAGTAAGTCTTGCTCGCAAGGGCAACCTATTTGGGCCTTTATTAATGCAAAATCTAATTCTGATGAAACCAATGTTCCATCTAAATCAAAAATCACTCCAAAAATAGCCTCAACCTGAGTAGTCATATCATTCCCTGAATTTAGTTATTACTAAATGAAATTTAAACATAAAATTCTCTACTGCTTATGCCCTAGGCCGGTAAATACAAAGGGATAAATGAAACTAACTATATTTAAATATTAATACGCACCATTATCAATCTATTGATAACAAAGTAATTTAAGTGCTTGATATATCATGCGCAAAAAAAGGTAAATATACAAATTGAACTCATAAATTTTACGTAAATTTACAAATAACAGATCAAACATGAACGCAGTTTAAACGTATGAAGAAAACGCGCACATAAACAACTGCTGTGCGCGTCGGTTGGGGAAGTTTTAAATATTAATTTTGCTCAAAGCGGGCTTCGAGCCAAGTATCATCTTGAGCAAAGTTTAAAGTTTTAATCTTACCTTTGCCCTCAACGTTTACCATATTTACCTGAGATGGCCATAAATCACGAAGTGCGCCATTACTCATTTTAATTCCTTCAATATTTTCAGGAATTGGTGCTTCTTGGTAAACCCAAAAAAACTTACCATCAACTTGTGCTCCCACAAAGTTAAGCGCTAAAGGCTCACCACTTAATGTTTGTAGAGCAACATGCGATTCAACATACTTAGCAAAACGTTGTTGGTCGGCTTTATTACTAATAATATCAATTTTGCCTTTAAACAATGTTCCTACGGCGTGTTCGGTATCATGTAAATAAAAGCGATGCATTAATTCAACATTATGCGTTCGTTTATTAAAAAGCACGGTTGTAACTGACGACTTTAGTTGATGCGCCATACTTGGCGCAGCAACTAAAAGGCAAACAATAATAAGCAAAAAGCGCATTATTGCTGCTCCTCACCGTCATCCTTTTCGTCTTTCTTCTCATCAGTTTTAAGCTCAGTTTTAATATCTTGCATGATATCGCGACTTACTTTAGCTTTACTCTTTTCCTTTTTAAATACTTCAATACGTGAAGGAATAATACGACGAGGGTAGTTATTGTTTTCAACATCTACGTCAGCTGTTTCCCAGCCTGGATCGACAGTAACTGATACAAGCGGTTTGTTTTTATCGGTAACAATCAGCTTCTGAACGTTTTTATAATTACGACGCCAAATTTCAGCAGGAATATAGCGCTCTTCTTTAGTGCCATCTTCATATGTTAGCTCTAATAAAATAGGCATTACCAAACCACCAAGGTTTGAAAATTCCATAACGTAATAGTTTTTATCTTCTTCTAAAGCACGCTCAAGCGTTTTACGCTCCCACGGCTCTAAGCCTTTTAAAAACTTATTGTACGAGTTACGTTCTTTATTGGTTACAGTAAAACGGTCGTTTTCGTCATAAAAATCGGTAACATCAGAGTTTTTCTCAACCCATGTTTTTTTACCTTGTGCGCGGTTACGCTCAACAAATAATGAAGTAGGTTTGTCTGCTTCAATATCACGTAAACGGCTGTAATCAATATCAGGGTTTTTAGTGTCTAAACGTAGTTGATATACTTTATCTAAAGAGATATCTACATGGTCTGTGGTGTAAAACCAGCCACGCCAAAACCAATCTAAATCAACACCAGAGGCTTCTTCCATTGTACGGAAAAAATCAGCTGGAGTAGGGCGCTTGTATTTCCAGCGCTGAGCATACTCTTTAAATGCAAAGTCGAATAAGTCACGGCCTAAAATTACTTCACGTAAAATATTAAGGGCTGCTGCAGGTTTAGTATAAGCATTAGGACCTAAGCGTAATACACTGTCTGACTGAGTCATAACAGGTACTTGGTTTTCAGACTTCATGTAGCTCACTATATCGCGAGGCTCAACACCCCAAGGAATAGTAGGATCCCATTCACGACCAGCAACGCCATCTAAAAAGCTATTTAAGCCTTCATCCATCCACGTCCATTGGCGCTCATCTGAGTTAACAATCATTGGAAAGTAAATATGACCCACTTCATGAATAACTACGCCAAGTAAAAAGCGCTTTTCAGCTTGAGAATAAGTACGTGTACCATCATCTTGTAACTTAGTACGCGGGCCGTTAAAGGTAATCATTGGGTATTCCATACCGCCAACAGGGCCATTTACCGATTGCGCAGTTGGGTATGGGTAGTCAAAAGAATACTTAGAGTACACTTCCATTGTGTGTACTACCGCTTCAGTTGAGTACTTCTCCCATAAGTCACCACCTTCTTTAGGGAAGAACGACATTGCCATAACTAAAGGTTGAACGTCACCACCTTGCTGATAACCCTTTGCATCCCACATAAACTTACGAGACGACGCCCAAGCAAAGTCACGTACGTTTTGCGCTTTAAAGTGCCACGTTTTAGTTTTGTCGGTGCCTTCTTTTTCGTTTTCTAGCGCTTCTTCTGCGTTAACAATAAACACAGGACGCTTAGATGTTTCGGCTTGCTTTAAACGTTTACGCTGAGTACTCGTAAGTACTTTGCTCGCGTTATCAAGTTTACCTGTTGCCGATACAATGTGATCTGCCGGAACAGTAATCTCAACATCGTAATCACCAAACTCAAGCGTAAACTCACCTGAGCCTAAAAACGGCTTGTTTGTCCATGCTTCGTAATCGGTATAAGCCGCTAAACGAGGAAACCACTGAGCAATTAAGAATATGTCGTTGCCGTCTTCTTCAAAGTGCTCGTAACCAGAACGTGCACCCACTGCATCTTCTTCAACAATGTTGAAGGCAAAGTTCATGCTAAATTCTACTTCTTTACCTGGTTTTAATGGCTCGTTTAAATCGATGCGCATTAAGGTATCAACTACAGTTACGCGTAGTTCTTTACCATCGTCATCTTTTACGCCACTGATTGTATAACCCAGTTCGTTGTCGCTCATAAATTGCTGGCGACGTAATTCACCTAAACTTAATTTAGCGGGCTTTTGAGCTGGTAGGCTTTCTAAAGTGCTTTTAAATGTTTTTGTTGTTTCGGCAATAGAATCGCTTTTAAAAATATTTTGATCTAACTGTAACCATAAATATTTAAGCGTATGTGGTGAGTTATTTTTATATTCAATGCTTTGACTACCAGTAATGCGGTGCTTTTTTTCATCTAGCTTCACATCAATATCGTAATTTACACGTTGCTGCCAGTATTTTTCACCTGGTTCGCCAGCGGCACTACGATAAACATTGGGTGTAGGAAGTGCTTCGTCTAATTGACGAAATTTATCAACAAAAGAACCTTTTGTTTGCTCAACCGAAGACGCCATAGCTGCACTCGATATTGCGAACGGCAATACAAAAGCACTTAGCGTAAGACCTATTTTTTTCATTGTTAGTCCTAATATAATTTTGTGAGCGTACTTTGACAAATATACCAGTTAGCTTCAATAAATTAGCGACCAAGTACCGTATTTTTAGGGTGATGCTCACTTAGTTTTTTAGATTGAAAAATACAATTATTTTGTAACAAAATACGAATAGATAAAAACTGTAAAGGGGGTTTACAAAATTGGGTTTTAATAATGGTTTTGATCGGTTAAATACAAAGTCCCAGAACTTAAAAAAATATCATTCATTTTATATATATTGCTAAAAAAGTATTGCTTTGGCATTACCAGGTAAACCATTAATCCTACGTATAAGTATTACTAATTCGCAACAAGTAAAATGGCCTAAAAGCCCTTTCTACTGAACAAAAACACAGTGAAACGAGTAAATAATTGGCTCAAATATTGCCGAACTTCATTAATATTCGCTATTTGTACGATAAATGACAAATAGTGTAATTTTAGGTTGATCTTTAGTGCTGTTTATATTTAAAATCGCCAACCTTTTTATTTGAGGCAAATAAATTCGTCACATTTATCCTCAAATTAATATCGATTACTAGCAAGAAATGCGGTGGGCTTATGGATTTTTACATCCTAAAAAAACAACAAGAACTAATTGCGATTCCAGCAAGTGAGAATAACTGTAAGCAGTATCTCGATTCGGGTTATTTTTATATCGATAAAGTAGCAGCGTGCAACGAAACTAATGCATTAAAGGCGCTACACGCAAAACAAACTAAAACGTTAAAAATTCCATTATTAATGGCACTTTTAGCATTACCGGTTGTTTTTTCAGCTTGGTACAGTTTAACCTAACGTAATGCATGCCTTAGGCTTGCATCTTTAACAGCCTTGGGTATATTGGCGCTCTTACGGTTTTATTAAGAGCGCGACATGAAAGTCCTCCACACCTCAGATTGGCACCTTGGCCAACAATTTTACGAACACGATCGCCGTGTTGAACATCAAGCTTTTTTTACATGGTTATTAGCCACTCTTGTTGAACAACAAATAGATTTACTTTTAGTTGCTGGCGACATTTATCATACAGCGACACCAAGCGCTAGCGCCGAAAATCAGCTTTACCAATTTATTAAAGACGCCAAAAAAGCATGCCCACTATTACACGTAGTGATTATTGCGGGTAACCACGACTCTGCAAATCGTATTTTGGCGGCTCAGCCATTACTTGCACAGTTTGATACTCACGTAGTAGGGCGCTTTGATATCGCTACACCCGATGAAACTGTTATTACCATAAATACTAATGGTAAACGCGCTGTAATCGTCGCTATGCCATTTTTACGCGCAAGCGATATAAGTTCACTTAGCCAAACCGAAAGCGGCCCTAGTTATGCTCAAGGCGTTGCAAAAGCTTACGAACTTGCCTTAGAGCAAGCTGTTAATATAAATGAGCAAAACTCACCATTAATAGTTATGGGGCATTTACACGCTAAAGGCGGAGATATATCAAGTGATTCTGAGCGTAACTTAGTAATAGGCGGTGAAGAGTCTATTTCAGCTAATGTATTTGGTAAACAAGCTAACTATGTGGCACTTGGGCATTTACACAAAGCGCAACAAGTTGCTAAAAGCGATGTTATTCGCTACAGCGGCACACCCATTCCAATGTCGTTTTCAGAGCGTAACTACACGCACCAAGTAAATGTTGTTGAATTTATTACTGATGAAAAACAACAGATTAGTACAACTGTAAACCCCCTTTACATTCCGCGATCTGCCGATGTAATTGTTTTACCAAAAGGGGAGTGCGTACCATTAAGCGAACTGTGCGAGAAAATTAAAGCACTCGACACATCACAAAATACAGTAGCGCCTTATTTACGTGTAAAGCTTAAATCGAGCGATATCGACACCACCTTCAGAGAGCAAATAGAACAAGCGCTTGAAGGTAAGCATATTAAATTTTGTGGTATTGAACGCGTACGTGAGCAATTAGCTAACAATGACGACAACACCGTATTTGAAGATTTAAGCGAAGTTGAAATGCTCAACCCGCTTAATTTATTAGAACAAGCATTCGCAAATGATAAAGACATGGCAGGGCAAAGCGTACCCGATGAGCTAAAAGCACTTTTAAGTGACGTGATAAACGAGCTAACGGAGCAAGAACAACTATGAAAATAACCGCAGTTCGTATTCATAATTTAGCTTCAATAGTTGACGCTGAAATAGACTTTACTAAAGCCCCATTAAAAGACGCGGGCTTATTTGCGATAACAGGCGATACCGGCGCAGGTAAAAGTACCTTTTTAGATGCGATATGTTTAGCGCTTTATACAAAAACAGCACGCTTACGTGGCGACAAAGGTAATTTAATAGAGTTTAACGGCGACAGCATTAAGCTTAATGATGCGAGAAACTTACTGCGCAGAGGTACCTGGGAAGGCTACGCTGAGGTCGACTTTTTAGGGCAAGATAAACAGCTTTATCGTGCGCGTTATACTATTTCACGCACCCATAAAAAGGTAACTGGCAAACTTAAAGTAGCCGAGCACACATTAGTTACCCTGCCAGACGAAACCCTAATAGCAGACAAAAGCCACACAATAAAAGAAGTTGAGAGCAAAATAGGGCTTAACTTTGAGCAGTTTTCGCGTGCGGTGTTATTAGCGCAACACGAGTTTGCTGCATTTTTAAAAGCCACTGGCGATGAGCGAGCGCAACTTTTAGAGTGCTTAACAGGCACCGATAAGTTTAGCCGTATTGGCGTGCGTATTTTTGAGCGTCATAAAGAGCAAGTAGCAAAGCTTGAAACGCTTAAAGCAGGCCTTGAAAGCTATACTCTATTAACACCAGAAGAACTTGAATTACAAAAAACTAAGCTAGCCGATTTAAAAGCGCAAACCGAATACACTAAAAAAGAGCTGACCAAAGCAGAAAAAGCACTTAGCTGGTATCAGCAAGCTACAGTGCTTGAGCAAAGTTTACTGCATGCACAGCAAACACAGCAACAAGCAAGCTCAGCGCTTGAAAGTATCGTTGAGCAAAGTGAGCAAGCTAAACAAGCCAAACAGGCGCTTGAAATAAAAGACAACCGCAGCCGCTTTACTGTTTTAACTGATCAAAATACGGTTCAAGATGAGCAAATTACAGCGCTTAAAAGTGTTGACCATTTAGCGGTAATTAACGAGTGTAATACCGCGCTTATTAAACATACCGAGCAGCTTAATAACGCAAATGAGAAAAAACAAAATGCAGCGCCCGTTATCGCTAAAGCGCGCGAGCTCGACAGCAATATTGCTTTGCAAAGCCAAAGTATAAGAGGTACTGAGTCACAAATAGCTAAAGAGCAAACGCAGCTTGATGAGCTCAAACAACAGCTCAAACAAAGCAATAATGAGCTTGAACTTGCTAATACCGACTCAGCTAAAAGTCAGCAATGGCTTAATGAGCATGCACAGCTGCACGTTTTAGCAAAAGATTGGAGCTATTATAAACAAAGCTTTACTACTTACTTAAGTGCACAACAGCAATTAGCCGCAAACGTTACGCAAAGCCAAACTCTTAATAGCGAGCTTACAAATCAGAGTGAGCTTTTAAATACGCAAAATAATAAAGTGCAGCAGTGCGAGGCGTTACTTAATAATGAGCAATCGGCATTACAGGTATTAGATAATCAGCTGACTGAATTTAATGCAGAGCATTGCGACGCGCAGCTAAAGAGTATTGATTACTTAAAAGAGCAACGCGAGCGTTATGGGCAATTTAATACAGAACTAAAACAAAGCACGCAACGCCAACAAGTGCTCAACCAGCAGTTAAATGAAAGCCAGCAAGCTCATGCTTTACTTAATCAACATTTAATAACCAGTGAGCAAGCGCTAAAAGGCAGCGAGTACGCACTTAACCAAGCGCGCTTAAGAGCCAGCGAAAACGTTGAGCATTTACGTACTGAGCTTCGCCCTAATGAGCCTTGTTTAGTGTGCGGTGCAACGGAGCACCCGTACGCGGTAAATCAAAATCAGCAATTAAATAACTTAATTACTGATTTTGAAAATGCTTTTAATACCGCCAAAAAGCAATTTGAGAATGCACAAAGCGAGCTGCATAAGCATCAAACTCAACATGCTGTATTAGCTGCTGAACACGGACAACTTGAGCAAGTAATACAAACGGCAAAAGCTAAACAGCTTGATATTAAAAATACCATGCAAGGTGCACGTACCGAGCTTAACGACTTAACGGCCGATCAGCTTGAAGTCACTTATAAGCGGTTAACGGAGCAAAAAGCGCAGTATTTTGAGCAACAAAAACGCCAGCGTACACTGCAAACTAAAGTAAATGAGCTACAAGCAGCACTTAAAGCAGAGCAGCAAGCACAGCAGCAACTTAGTAATAAACAGCTTGAGCTTACACATCAGCAAAACCAAATAACGAGTAAGCATAGCGAACTAAATGCGCAAATTAACGAGCTGGATACAACGCTTAATAGTCAATTTGAAAACAGTGATTTTTGGCAGCAACTACAAGGCAATACGCTTGAGCTTACCCAGTTGCACGAGCAGGTTACGCAGTACCAGCAAACTCAAACGCAACTCGAGCAAAGCCAAAAACGCCAACACACAGCTAATGAGCAAATAAAGCAGCTTACCCCGCTTATAAGTAACAACGAACAATCGTTAAAAACACTCAATGAAGAGCTCATAAAAGCTAAAGCGCTATTAAGCACTGTGCAAACTGAGCGCTTAGCATTATTTAATAACGAGCAAATAAGCGCAGACGACTACCAAGCAAAGCTCACAAGTGAGCAAGAGCAAAAGCAATTGCTGGTTCAAGCAAGTCAAAAAGCGCATGATGATGCTATTAAGCAGCGAGACGAGCACGCTATAACACTTAAAAACGCAGAGCAACGCTTGCTTGAAAACAGTCAAGAGCTAGCAACGCTTGAGGCACGTTATAACGAGTGGTTTAGCGACTTTAAAGCGCAATTTAGCAATGCGACGCACGAACAGGTCAAAATTTTACTAACACTTAGTAGCGAGACGATTAAAGCGCATTTAAATCAGCACGAGCAGTTAACTCAAGCGCTAACCGATGCAAATGCCGCATTAAAACAGCAGCAACTTACGCTTGAAAAACACAACAGTAGCGATAAACCAACGCAAAGTGCAGAGGCTTTAAATACCCAATTAAGTAGCTTAAACGAGCAACAAACGCAGCTGCAAAGTTCATTACTAGCGACTAATACTGCCATTGAGCAGCATAACCAAAATACAAAGGCGCTTGAAGGTAAGCAAGCCGAACTAACAACGCTTAAAACGCAGGTTGAACAGTGGCACTTGCTTAATAAAGTACTAGGCGATGCAACGGGTAAAACCATGCGTAACTTAGCGCAAACACAAACATTAAAAATATTACTGCACTATGCCAACAGCCATTTAAAAACACTCAACAAGCGCTACGAATTAACGGCAATAGCACAAACGCTCGACATTGCGATTATTGACCGCGACATGGCCGACGAGCAACGCTCTGTTAATACGCTCTCGGGCGGGGAGTCATTTTTAGTATCACTGGCGCTTGCACTTGGTTTAGCATCGCTTTCGTCAAACAAAGTACAAATCAATTCTTTGTTTATTGACGAAGGGTTTGGTACGTTAGACAGCGAAACCCTCAGCATTGCAATGGACGCTCTTGATTCATTACAAGCACAAGGTAGAAAAGTAGGCGTTATATCGCACGTAACACAAATGAGCGAGCGCGTAGCCACTCAAGTGCATGTAGCCAAAAAGCCAGGTGGATATTCCACAGTTGAAGTTATATAGCTATTAGGGAGTTTAAAAATGCCAACATTTACAGGCGAACAAGCAACACAATACGATAGCCGCATTACTCGTTTAGTTCCAGGTTATGAGTTATTACACCAACTAACTAACGCACAGCTACAAGCAACGCTAAGCGACAATGCACATATTTTAGTAGTAGGGGCAGGCACTGGTAAAGAAGTGCTCGCACTGGCTGCATTAAACCCAACATGGCAATTTACTGCGCAAGATACATCAGCCGATATGCTTGCTATCGCACAGCAGCAATTTGATGAACAAGGCATAACTAGTCGCGTAACGATTCACAATGGCCCTGTTGATAAATTATCAGTTAAAGCTGATGCCATTTTATGTTTATTAGTCATGCATTTTGTACAAGACAATGGCGATAAAAAGCAGCTATTAAAAGCAATGAAGGGCAATCTTAAAAAAGATGCACTCCTTTATATTGCTGATTTAATGCGCCCCGAAACGACGTTTGAGCGCGAAGCCCAACTTACGACGTGTGCGCAATTAGGTTTAACCGAAACCGGTAAAACACAAATGGGACACGATTTAGAAAATGAGTTTTACCCACTCGATAGAATGCGCTTTAGCGAGCTGCTAAATGAGTGCAAATTTGGTATTCCAAAGCTGTATTTTAAAGCGCTAGGTTTTAGTGGGTATGTAGTTTAATTTATCGATCTATTTAGAAGAATGTGGCTTACACCACTGAACTGTGTGCTTATGGCGCGGTATTGTTTTACATTCTTTATTAGAGTTGGCACCTGGCTCGCTAGCATATTGCGAGCTTGGGGCTACGTTGGCACAACCTGCAGCCAATAATATAGCAAATACGGGTATTAATTTTTTCATTTCATCACCTATTAAAATATGTTTTAAAGCGCATTGCAGTTACTGTAAATACAAAGCGCTTATTAGTTTGCTAGCATCTCTCACCAATATGGCGGGTAGTTATGCATCTACAAAAATAACTTCGCCAGTAATAAAGCCATCAACCGAACGCTCAAACGCTTTACCTACAAGCTTGCCTGGTACTGGTTGAAAACCTGGCATCATCTCGCCGTATACGTCCCATGCTTCTTCAAGTACGGTAGGGTTAACCACATTAATACGTGTGCCACGTGGCATTTCAAGTGATACGCATTTTGCAAACGTATCTATTGCACCGCTGGTTGTTGCATCAGCAATCGCAAACGGAATAGGTTTAACGTTTAAAATACCGCTAATTAGCGTAAATGAACCGCTATCGGCAATGTACTTTTGACCAATGCGTACAAGGTTAATTTGCCCCATCATTTTGCTCATAATAGTGCTCATCCACTGGGCTTCGCTCATATCTGCAAACGTTTCGTACTCACATAAACCTACGGTATTAACTACGGCATCAAAATGGCCTACTTTTTCGTACAGTTCAGTAATTGATTGCTCGCTGGTAATATCAACAATATGATCCACATCGCCCGAACGACCCGCTGTAATTACTTTATGCTTAGATAAACCGGTTAATGCCGCTTGACCCATTTTACCTAGTGCGCCTATTAAAATTACTGTTTTCATTGTTTGCTCCAATCATTTGTTCACTTTAGTGTGTAGGAGCATAGTAAGGGAGTATTTTAACAATTAGAAACAACCCTTTTATGTAAGAGATACAAGATAATTTGGTTATGTGATAAGTTAAATATTATTACTAAATAACACTGGCAGCGGCATGAGCAAGTTAGACCGATTAGATATAAAACAATTGCGTATTTTCCAAGCGCTCATTCGCGAGAAGAACGCCTCAAAAGCAGCGAGTAAATTGGGCTTAACCCAACAAGCAGTGAGTGAGCAACTAAAAAAGTTACGCGATGTGTTTGACGACCAGCTGTTTTTGAGAAAAACCACTGGCTTTGTGCCTACACCTTATGCAGAGGAGTTGTCGGTAGACATAGACAAACTCCTAAACGACTTTCAGGCATTATTAGCACCTAAAATATTTGACCCAAAAACAGTTAATGATGAGTTTGTAATAGCCGCTACCGACTACGCACAGCAAGTCGTTTTACCAGCATTAGTTAAAGTACTCCGGGCACAAGCGCCAAATTTAAAGCTTATAATAAGAGACTTCGAGATAGACAGCCTGCACGATTTAATGGAAAGCGGCAAAGTAAACCTTGCTATTGCATTTCCTGACTATATCCCAAGTACTTATCCCATTATTAAATTGTTTGAGGAGCAACATATTTGTGTTACCTCGCCGAATTCATCAATAGCAGGAACTAAGCCAAGCCTTGCTGAAATCGCCAGTTATCCAAGTATTATTGCCTCGCCTTCGCGTCCAAATTTTAAAGGGTCTATTGACGATTGGTTTAAAAGCTTTGATTTAACGCGTAACGTAGTGGTGTCGGCACCGTGTTTTTCTATTGTGCCGATGTACCTAGAAACAACCGACTCTATCGCATTTTTACCCTCACGCGCAGTAAGCTCAGAGCTAGTAAAAATAGAGCTGCTACAGTTACCCGCGCCGTTTGACGTAATAGCCGCATGGCATCCGCGCTACAATAAAAACCCGCTTCATAAATGGGTAGTATCAAAGTTGGTGGTTGAGTGATTTGAGAGTTATTATTTGTAATAAAAAATAAAGCGGTTTTAATAAAGCTTTTAAGACAAGAGCATTATGAAACGTAGATCGATTAAGTGAAGCGCCACCCGTCGCTCTAATATCAACATCACTCAGCATGTTGCTATGCCAGCAATCCTAACCAATCTCGCCAAGTGCTTTCATAGCGGCTTGTGCTTTATCTGTTTGTACGAAAATGTGGTCGTGATAAAACGCAGCTACCACATTAGCACTAATACCATGCTCAGTGAGCTTTGCAGATACCGCAGCGGTTAACCCTACTGCTTCAAGGCTTGAATGCACGTTAAGAGTAATTAAATTATATTTACTCTCAAAGGTAATACCGGCTTTATCGGCGGTTTCAGCTTTTAATATAAGAGTTAGCCCTTCTTCTTCTACATAAGTAGCAAGTGGCTCTAAATGAATATAATCAGCGAGCTTTCCTGCCAAGCAACAAAAAATATACTCGCCTTGCTTAAGCTCTGGCTGCATTGATTTTAATAATTGGTTTAACTCTAAAATTCCAGCCATGGTCGCTCCTATTAACCTAATTCAATTCAATTCAATTGGCAGATTCAATTCAATTCAAATAAGTAAGTCTATTTTCAAACTGTTTTTTAATTAAATTACTATCTCGTTTAACTATTATTTTTTCGACAATATCCCAAACACCGATCAAATTTTAAGGCTCTATTGGCGATTGGTTTAAGCTTATACCATTCCAATAAATAGCAGATCTATTTTACTTGCTAAAACAACCCATTTCTTTGTTGTCAATTTCGCAAAGGGAACAACCATTTACATCAATTTACGCCTAGAACTGAATTGTTTTTTCGGCGTAAAATTTAGATCACATACTTAATGGAATTGGTATTAAATACTATAAAAGGAGTAAGTTTAAAGAGTCGCTTAGTTTTTAAGTTGAGCAAATTAACTTTCAATCATTTTTATTATTTTTGCAGGATTCCCACCTATAACAACGTTATCGCCAAACGATTTTGTAACAACAGCACCCGATGCAACAACTACATTATTACCTAAAGTAACGCCTGGATTTATGACTGCATGACCACCAATCCAACAATCATTTCCTATTGTTATTGTTTTTGCATATTCGAGCCCACTTCTTCTATCAATTGGGTTTATAGGGTGTGTAGCGGTATAAATTCCAACCTGTGGTGCAATAAAGCAATTGTTACCAATATTAACTTCCGCAGCGTCTAAAATAACGCAGCCAAAATTAGCATAAAAATTTTCACCTACATGAATATTTGACCCATAATCACAATTAAATGATGACTCTACATGAACTTGTTTTCCTGTTGAGCCAAATAACGCATGTATAATTTGAGCTCTTTCATCCAAATTAATAACGCTTGTTTGATTTAGCGCCTCCGTTTTTAAGCTAGCTTTTAATCGTAATTCAATAAGCTCAGGGTCACTTGGGTCATAATACTGACCAGATAGCATTTTTTCTTTTTCTGTCATAATTTAAAATCCAAATAATATATTTTATATAAGTGGCAGATTCAGCTTTTAAGCTAAGCACCACTACCTTTGTTTAATACGTGTGCATTTAGGTACTTTTAACTATTTTTTAGTTTTGCAACTAGCTCGCTAAGCCTAGCTATTTTTATATTACTTAGCTGCCTGTAATCAAAATACGGGCATACTATAATGTTGTTGGCTGTATCTATTGCAAATTCGTCGTCGAGCCACTCAAATTGAGCATTAAGCTTACCTTGTTGGAGTAAGCTTTTAGCGTGCGTACGACCTGCGATTATATGTAGTTGGTTTTTATTATTCGAAGCTTTATCTGTACAAGTAACAGTAATATTAGGCGCGCTAAATAACAGGGCCGTTTTACTATTCTTTTGCAGTAAAAACTCATCGCGATATTGCTGCCAAGTAGACGCTTGTTTAGCAAATGAGTAATGCTCACTTGGTAGAGCAAACAATACTTTGGCGTACACGTTAAACACTTTGCGCCAACCATTACCACAGTGCTGGTTTATGGTATTTATTTGCTCATTTATAACCGGTTCAAGGCATTGAAGTGTTTCACAAAACGGCATTGGTGGCGCTTTTGCTACGTACACTGCCACGCTAAATTGCGTATCGCCTAAGCCAACTAATTGTGTGTTCAAGTTAGTTAGCCTTGTTTTGCGCTAAAATACGATCGAGATTATTAGCAAAATTTTGACGGTCGGTTTGACTAAGTGGAGGCGGCCCACCACTCATTTCTACACCACTTGAGCGCATGGTATCCATAAAGTCGCGTACGTTAAGTATTGAGCGAATATTCTCCGTGGTGTAAAGCTCGCCACGCGGGTTGAGCGCCTGCCCACCGTTATCAATTACTTCACTCGCCAGCGGTATATCGCCAGTAATCACTAAATCGCCTTTTTCAATACGTTTCACTATTTCATCATCGGCTACATCAAAGCCTGACGATACTTGAACGCGACTTATGTATTTTGACGGCGGAATACGCATTGCGTGATTAGCCACTAAAATAGTCTCGATTTTCATACGCTCTGCCGCTCTAAAAAGTATTTCTTTTATAACGACAGGACACGCGTCTGCATCTACCCAAATTTTCATGCTATGGTCATTCTTATTGCTTTAGAATTAAGACGATCCTATAGCAAATTTTATTCTTGTGAAATAGTATAAATTACATAATCGAAAAGGAGCTTACATGAAGGCCATAAAATACGGTTTACTTATTACAGGGCTATTTTTTCTTAGTGCCTGTACCAGCCCTCCTGAGGGAATAATACCCGTTAAAAACTTCGACATACAAAAATATAAAGGAAAGTGGTTTGAAATAGCGCGGCTCAATCACTCATTTGAAGAAGGTATGGAGCAAGTTACCGCTACGTATTCTATTAACGACGACGGCACAGTAAAGGTCCTTAACAAAGGTTATTTAACGGATGATAAAAAGTGGGATGAAGCTGAGGGCTTAGCTAAGTTTGTTGAAAACACCGACACAGGGCATTTTAAAGTCTCGTTTTTTGGTCCATTTTACGGCGCTTACGTTATTTTTGAGCTTGACCAACCCGATTACCAATATGCTTTTATAACCAGTTACAACAAAGATTACTTGTGGTTTTTGTCGCGTACACCAACAGTTAGCAAAGAGCTTAAAGAGCACTTTTTAACTAAAGCGAAAGAGTTAGGCTTTGCTACCGATCAAATTATTTGGGTAAATCAAGAGAGCATGTAAAGGGGGTTTACAGTTAGCTGTATGCGCTTTTAAAGTGGTAATAAAAACGTCATCTAACTGTAAAGTAACTTAAATATATAAACGCTATATTGCTAGCACTTACAGTGAGACAGTAAGTATTAGGAACACTGAATATCCCCTATTGTTGGCAAGCTATATAGCTTGCCATTTTTTTGCCTAGGGCGTATTGATCTTTGTGGATTGAAATCTGTTCAATCTAGGGGCGATTAAATCGCGGCGCGAGGTTTGTAACCTAGTGGGCTAAGTAAAAACCGAGCAAAGCTTCCGCGTCCTGCTCACGCCCCTTACCTACATCCATGTAGGCAACAAAGAGTTAATCGTCCCTAGAAAGAACCCAAAGGGCAGCGCATGTTTGGTATTTATGCTGCGTTATCGCCTATTTATGGGGAATAACCACACTACATAGGCTCTGCCTTGCCTAAATACCAAACAGTCTGCTGCAAATTCACCCACCAAAGATCAACACGCCCTAATCTATGGGAAAGTAACGGATCACGTTTTTACTAACTAAAGCTAGTTTAACGCTAAAAATAACCCACTTAGTACAACTAACACGCTATTTAAAACACTAAACCACTTTACGTAGCCTACTAAAAAGTTATAAAAAACCATTATAATTAAGACACTTAGGCTCATAAACCCACAAAATAGTAACGCGCCATAACCACTTTGAGTTGTTACGCAAAGTACTAAGCTTAGTAAAATACTGATCCAAGCAATAAATAGCAGGCTTTTACTTTGTAATTCTGTAGGGCGTTTTTTAAATACATCTTTAAAATGATTAAACTTAGCCAGTGCAAAACCATTAAAACCAAACAAACACAGACTAAAACCAAGTAAATCAATCATGATTTTTGCCTTTTAAGATTATTAGATTGGTTAGGGCTAATTATTTTTGAGGTGTTTTTAGCAGTACGTAATTTTTCGGTTTGTATAAAAAACAATATACTAAACAATAAAAACAGTGCATCAAAAGTAAATAAAGCCCACTGTTTGTGCATCAAATAGCTAACTATATTACCGTTGGTTGTAAGGGCATTAATAACCGGTACACTTAAACATGCAACAGCATTTATAGCTGCCATAACTCGCCATTGCAGTGTGTCGCGCTTTATAAGTGCTAAAAGAGCAACCGCTAGCCATGTTAAAAAGAACGCGAGTATTTCTTTATCGGCGCGCTCTGCGGTAGTTGGGCTAAGTAGTCTGTTAGCGATAAAAAATGCACACGTTGCCAGTGGAAGTCCCATAATAGTGGCTAGGTTTAACCCTTCAACTAGTTTTAAACTAAACGAAGGTTTAACGTTATTTTTAGTTCGCTCGCGAATTCGCTTAGCCCACATAATACAGCCAGAGCCAATCATTACACAGCCTGCAATACCGCCTAATACGTATAACCAGCGCAACAACCACGTAGCTAAACGCCCCGTATGCATTGAATTAAGCGACTCGTAAAGCGCTTTGCTGCTAGTTAGTTCGTCATCAGTTTTAGCGACCATTTGCCCTATAGCACCACTAAATATTAAGCGTGGTGCTTGGTCACGCAGTGTTTTACCTGCGCTTACCAATACGGTAATTGTTGAAGCTGCCATATTTGGTTGGTTAACTTGTACGCGAGTAATATCTGCATGAGGCCACTTAGTATAAACCTGATCCAAAATGCTTTGAATCGGCACCATTGACGATTCGCCTTGGGCTTTATCGGTCATGGTGTTGCGAGGGGTTACATCGTTAAAAAAGCCACGCATGCCGTTATCGTAAGACGTTTGCGCAGGGTAGGGAAACAACATAAATATGAGCGTAATCATGCCCGTGTAAGTAATCATTAAATGAAAAGGCAGGGCAAGCACAGAGCTTAAATTGTGGGCATCTAACCACGTACGGCTACCTTTATTACGTCTAAAACTAAACATATCTTTAAAAATACGCTTATGAATAACCACACCCGATATAATGGCAACTAGCATAAAAAAGCTAGCAAAGCACACAATCCAGCGTGCGGTTATTGCATCCATGTAATGTAAATCATAGTGCAGCCGATAAAAAAAGTTACCACCTTTAGTATCTACAAAGGGTTCAAGCTCTTTCATGGTATTAGGGTTTAACTGTGTGTTTTTAAACTGGCTGCGGCGCTGGCCTGGCTCTTTTGGCTTTGCATAACCATAAATTAAATAAGGAATACGCGGCTCAGGTAATGTAATACGCCAGCTTGATGAGTTAGCTCCATGGTTAGCTAAGTAATCGAACCCTGTAATTATTTGTTGTTTTTGCGCTTCTATACGCTGTGTTTGGGCTTGTACATTATGTATGGCAGGTTGATTCCACAGCGTTATTTCGTCTCTAAAAAAGCTAAGTGTTCCTGCAAAAAATATTAAATATAATAACCAACAAACGAGTAACCCTACCCAAGTGTGTAACCAAGTCATCGATCTAAAAAAGCTGTCTTTCATACCCAACCCTTTAGTAATACAAGCAATCCGATAAACGCACCTGTACTTAGTAAAATACTGATCCAAACTTTTCTTAATGATTTAACACTAAAGGCATAAATAAATACGACGGCATAAATTAAAATGCTGATTGAAACACTAAACAGTACAGCGTCTTGCTTAGCTATTGGCAATACAAAACTTAATAACGCAGTACTTGCAGAGGTAAAGGCATAGCCACCAATTATGGCAATAAAAAAACGTAAAAATACCAAAACTCGATAACTGCTTACGCTTTTTACTATAAGCGCAATTACGTTAACCTTATCGAATGGCGCACTGTGCAAAGGTGCCTGCATAGTTAATTAATCCCTTTATTTAAAGCTGAGGATAAAACAAAGGCGCTATTATATATGTTACAAATACAAAAGATAGCTATTCTCATTTACGGCGACTAACTTTTAGTAAATTATCCTTCTTACTTAACCTGAACCTTGGTTAACAGGTTTTATACGTATTGAATTATGGTGATATTTAAATTTATTTTCTCTAGCGCTGAAAATAGCAGCTCGAGATAGATTTATTATCCAGAGTTCAGGTTACTTAGTAAAATACTGATCTGTTATTGTTTAATGATATTGCACAGGCTGTATGTAAAGCTTAAGGTTAATAAACTGAGTAAAAATAAAGAGTGAAATAACGATGAGCGATCACGAAAAACTAAATTACGTTGAGTTTCCTGCATGCGACTTACCCGCAACTAAGGCCTTTTTTAGTCATGTATTTAATTGGCAGTTTACTGACTACGGCCCAGAATACACGGCGTTTAGTGGGCAGGGGTTAGATGGTGGGATTTTTCAGGCTCCATTAAAATCACTAACTCAGCATGGGGCAGCATTACTTATTTTTTATAGCGACGACATACACGCAACCTTTAAAAAAGTAGAGACATTTGGCGGAGTAATATTAAAACCTATTTTTGAGTTTCCTGGCGGTTGTCGGTTTCACTTTACAGAACCAAGTGGTAACGAATTTGCGGTATGGGCGAAAGAACACTAGGTACTATAAGGGCTGTAGGGCATTTAGGCTTAAAGATCAGGATTTTACTAACTAATCGCCATTTGAGATAAAATAAACCGATTTTTTACCAACTCATTTATCCTAAATGGCCATTTAGGATAAAAATTAAGCATTTAAGGCCAAATAAACATGAATAGTCACCAATTAATAGACCAAGTTAGTAAATGCGTGATCTGTGATCCTCATTTACCTTTAGGGGCTCGACCTGTAATACAATTTAACCCAAACGCACGTATTTTAATCGCAGGCCAAGCACCGGGTATAAAAGTTCACGAAACAGGCGTGCCGTTTAACGATGCAAGCGGAAACCGCCTACGAGAATGGCTTGGGCTAACACGTGATGAATTTTACGACGCTAATAATATAGCAATTTTACCTATGGGCTTTTGCTACCCGGGTAGGGGGAAGTCGGGTGATTTACCACCGAGAAAAGAATGTGCCCCAGCATGGCGCGAGCAATTATTGGCTGCACTACCAAATATTGAGCTGACAATAGTATTAGGTAAATACGCGCAGGCGTATCATTTACCGGAGACTAAAAAAATGCCACTTACGGAGTTAGTAAAATCGTGGCGTGAGTATTGGCCAAATTATTTAGTGCTTCCACACCCCAGTCCGCGTAATAATATATGGCTTAAAAAGAATCCATGGTTTGAGCAAGATGTACTTCCAGAACTGGGTAAACGCATTGCTACTATTTTAAATAAGTAATGCTTCTAGCATTAGGATTTATTGTAAAGGGGCGTTATACCAATCCGCAATAATACTTAATCATTTTGCGGGGCTAAACGTGTCGCTACCTGTGTTAAAAAATTCTCATTTAGAACAACTAAATAGCGAATTTTTTGCCTAGCTATCAACACGTTTTTCTATCCTCAAAATAGATCACTTAATTAAGCGAATTGGTATACAGTTAACTTAAAAATTAACACTCCAATTAAAAACAATAACAAACGAGGCTGTCTAATTTGAATGCATCTATATTAACTGAAGTAATACTTCCGCTCGCCCTTGCACTTATTATGTTTGGTATGGGTCTTGGGCTCACAACAAACGATTTTACTCGTCTATTTAAAAGCCCGCTCGCCATTGTTATGGGTTTAATAGGCCAACTTGTAGCAATGCCTTTATTAGCATTAGGGCTGTGTTATTTACTTAACCTACCAACGCCTATAGCTATTGGTTTAATGATATTAGCTGCCTGCCCAGGCGGTACTATGTCAAATGTAGTAAGCCAGCTTGCTAAAGCTAATTTAGCGCTTTCGGTAAGTTTAACCGCTGCCTCTACCGCAATTAGTATAATAACCACACCGTTTATTATTGGCTTTGCTATGAGCCAGTTTGCCCCAGCAGACGATGCTACTTTCTCTATTTTAATTACTTCATTAGGGCTATTTTTTATTACCTTAGTGCCAGTTGCTATAGGCATTTGGTTACGTCACTTTAAAAGTGATTTTGCCATTAAAGCAGAGCCGTTTTTTAGACGCTTCTCGTTGTTTTTTATGCTTATGATGATTGCAGCACTAGTAATAAAAGAGCGCGATTTATTAGTTAGCTCATTTAACGATGTATTTTGGGCGTGCATAGCACTTAATATTGGTTCAATGGTTGTTGGTTGGTTAATTGCTAAGTGTTCAAAATTAAATTTAACTGATTCGCTGACGCTTTCAATTGAGGTTGGAATTCAAAATGCATCGTTAGCTATTTTAATTGCTATTAGCTTTTTGAATAAACCAGAATACGCGGTCACCGGTGGCGTGTATGGCCTTGCCATGTTTATAGGGCCACTGCTATTAATTGGCGGGTTAAAGCTTAAAAATAAACGTACCGCTAGGGCTGTTAACTAGGACTTTTAATTAGGGCATGTTGACCAAGTTACTTTAATTTAAGGCTACGGATAACGTAGCCGTAAACTCCAGTCTAAAAATACCACCTGTTAAATGTATGCTCTGCACCCATCGCGTCAACAAGTTGTAGGCTTACAAAAGACTCTTAAGCTTGAATATTGCACTAGGCGCTGAGCTTGTTTGCGCGAGGAGTGAAGCTTCTAATTACTAGGGCGCATTTTAGGATAGGATAAGAGTGTAAGTAATACGGTAAAAAAGCAGTTAATTATTTGGTTACTAAAACTGCGCCTCAAATATGAGGCGCTACTTTAAAACTTACTATTTGGTTTGCATGTTTTTAGCGCGTTCTTCTGCATCTATTAATGCTTGCGATTTAGGCGCGCGTTTTTTCTCTTCTATTTTGGGCTTTTCAGCCGAGTCAGGATCCCAGCTTGAGTCTAACGATAAGTTAGCAAATGGATTGTTACTGTCTGCTTTTTTAGGCTCAATTACTGGCTCATCAACTAGCGGTGTTGTTTGTGCTTGCTCGGGTATCGCGTCTTCTTTTTTAGGCATCGGCTTTTCACCAGGTAATGGTGCATCTGGGTTAAATGTACGCACTTCTGGTTCTTTAAAGTCTTGCTCGGTTGTATACGTAGTCGATTGGGCGTCAGATATTTGCTCTGGAGCGTGTAAATCTATAACCGGCTCACTCGCTGTTACTGGCTCAGGAGTAGTAATAACCGGCTCTACAGTGTTATGTTCGGCTTCTATTGGCGCAGATTCCGTTACTTGCGCTGTATAGTGCTTACGTTGTTTTTTTACTGGCTTTGCATCTGGGTCAAAGTCGCGTACCTCTGGCTCATTAAAGCTGCTGGCATTTTTAATGCGCTCTAAGGTTGTTTTGGCGGCGGCTTCAAATTCGGCGGTATTAGGCTCAGGTTTTTGTTTTACTTCGTTAAACGTAGCGGTACTTGTTTGCTCTAAAGTATCAGTTAAGTTAAGCGGTGTAGGCTCAATTTCGCTTGTTTTCACTTGTGTAGCTACGTTGTTTTGCTCATCTGAAATTTGCGTTGTTGTATGTTCAATATCAGTATTTTGCGCTGTGTTAGTAGGTTCCACTGACTCTTCATTTGTCGCTACGCTGCTCTCAACTGCTTTATTATTTTGAGTTGCTTCGTTGATGACGACAGGCTCAATCTCTGGCTCTTTTGTTGTTTGTACTGGCTTTGTTGCTTTAGTTTCAGGTTTAGCTGACGTAGCAATTTTTTCTGATTTAACTTTAGGTGGAGCCGCTATAGTCGGTTCTGCCATCGCTTTGCTTTGTTTTGCACGGCGCAGGCGCACGACTATCATAGCGCCAATAAGTACCACTATAACAAGTATTAAAGTGGGTAAAAGTAACGAGCTTGGGCTCTGCGCTACAGGTTGCGGCGTAATTACTGGCGCTGGTTTAGTTAACACTGCTGCTGGTTTTACAGGTACAGGCTTTTCAGGCGTAGGTTGAACGTTTTGCTCTGGCGTTGCCGGTTTTACTTGCTCTATCACAGCTTCGTTTTTTTGCTCTGTAACTACTTGCTCGGGTGCTGCTTTTGTTGGCTCTGCATCAATTACTATTTCGTTACTGTTGGTATTTAGCTGATCGTTTATTTGTTGTTTTTGATCATTAGTTAAATTAAGGGTTTGCTCGTTGATGCTTTCTTTAACAGCTTCTTCAGTGGGTTTAATTACAGGGGCAGGTTCAACAATTTTAGGTTGTGGCTGAGTAATAATAGTCGGTTCAGGCTCTATTATTTGGGGCTTAGGTTGTGCTTGAATTTCTTTTGGCTTATTACAGTTATTTTTGTAATCACGCGCAGCTTTACGATATTTTTGACTCGCTTTATTATTACTATTTTGCTGTATTTCTTGTTTAATTAAAATGCACATAGCTTCGTTGTATGCAGCACTTTGCGCACTATAAAATAAGGCAAAGCAAAGGGTAAATCTAATTAGTTTTGATATCATGAAGTTATGCGCGCTTAAATATTAATAGTTTGATTTTAAGCGCAAAATTAAAAATTATCCAGAGTAATACAACTAATCAATAACCATAAGGCTGCGATATTCATCGTAAGCAAATTGGTCGGTCATACCGCTTATATAATCTTGGATTAATCTACAACGATAATAAAACTCGTATGCCGCAAAGTGATCGGGCTCTTCTTGCATCGCATCTATTGCGTGTTGGTAACTATTTAAGTGCTTTTTAGAGAGCTTTTTAACAAGTCGCGACTCTATTAATAAACGTGAATCGCCATTTAGTGCACGCTTAAAGTCATCCTTGTTTAGTAGCAGTAATGGTTTATAGCAATCGAGCAAACCATTAATTATGCGATACCCTTGTAGCTCTAATTTTTCGACTTCTTTGTTTGAAAATACATGCTCAAGCGCTACCTGCTTTAGTGTTTTAGTTACTGCATGTAGATGGCTTCTATCTTCTAAAAGCGCTTGGTTAAAATCGCCATGATAAATAGGTTCTATATTTTCGATAAAGCGTTTTGCGGCGTGATTTACTAGCGGATGTAGCAATGCAACCCGCAAGTATATAAAAAATTCACTATTAAAATTATAGGGTTGTGCTTGTGCACGCTCTAGTGCGTAGTCTACTGCTTTGTCTACAAAATTTTGATGTTGAGCGTCGTCGATTAACAGGTTTATTAATACTTTTTTGTAACTACTTTTAAGTTTTTCGCACAGCAACTCAGTGCTTATTATGTCTTTTTCTACGGCGTCTTCTATGTCGGCTAGGCAATACGAAATGTCGTCGGCGGCTTCCATTATGTAACTTGCAGGATGGCGGCAGTAAGGCTCAATAGTGAGCTCTTTTTGTAGCGCTTCAACAAAGTTTTTTTCGCTGTAGTAGTAACCCACTTTTTTCATTAAGTAGTTTTTATTTTGGGGTATGTCTTTTACATCAAGCCCAGCAGGGCGAGTGTATTTTAAAATACCAGCACTTTGGCTGTAGGTTAAATTAAGCGTTTGCAAAGAATGAATTATACGTATGCCTTGAGCGTTGCCCTCAAAGTTACAAATATCAAGCGCAAGGTGTTTAAAAACAACACCTATACCGGTGTTTGGTTCTTTACAGCGCTCGGGTGTTACGCTTGCTAGGTTGTTATTAAACCAGTGGTTAATAGCCGCTTCGCCAAAATGCCCAAACGGTGGGTTGCCTATGTCGTGCATTAGGCAGGCCATTTCTACTAAGCTTTCTAGCGGGCGTTCTAGGTCGGTTAAGCCGTAATCTTTTTGCTGTTGGTAGCTTAAATTAGCAAAAATACGTTGCACTATAAAACGACCAACCTGTTGTACCTCAAGCGAGTGAGTTAAGCGCGAACGAACAGCTGCGTTACGCTCAAGCGGAAACACTTGTGTTTTTTGCTGCAGCCTGCGAATAGCAGCACTGTTAATAATACGTCCACGGTCGCTTTCTAGCGCCATTTGTAAGTTAGAGGTTGTGCGGTACATTCGTGCTGGCGTTATTTTTTTACTAAAATCTATGGTCATCTTTATACTTGTCCTTTTTTACAATTGATGACTGGCATAGTTTTTAGCACATAGTCATTTGTCTTTAATATACAGGGTTTAATCTATCAGTTTGTATCATAAAGTAACAACTTGCTTTAAAATAATTTTTTGAGTAATTGTTGTGCATTTATAGGTGTTTATAATGAAACAGTGGATTTTAAAGGCAGTATCAATTTGCCTAATGTTAGGAATGAACAGCGCATTTGCTGCAAAAGAGCAAACTGTGGTGCTTGTATCAATTGATGGCCTGCGTTGGGATTATATTGAAAAACACGGCGCGCCAAATTTAAAAGCAATGGCCGAGCGCGGTGTTCGCGCACAAAAGCTAATACCTGTTTATCCAACTAAAACGTTTCCTAACCATATTTCTATTATTACGGGCTTACTGCCAGTAAACCATGGCATTGTTGATAATAGCTTTTGTGATAAAGCGCGTAAAAACGACTGTTACAGCATGGGCAAAGCATTGGGCGATAGCACATGGGTAAAGGGTATTCCGCTTTGGAATTTAGCCAAAATGCAGGGACTTAAATCGGCTACTTATTTTTGGCCTGAGTCAGATGCATTATTTAACGGCATGACACCAGATTACTTTTATCACTATTCTAAATACAGCGATTACCAAAGCCGTGTTGATCAAATTATTCAGTGGTTAAGCTTACCAAAAGCACAGCGCCCACGTTTTATTGCGAGTTACTTTTCGCTAGTTGATAGCATGGGCCATGAATTTGGGCCAGACGCACCACAAACGCGTGATGCAGTTAAACAGCTTGATGAATTAATGGGGCAATTACAAACTCGCTTAAGTAAATTAGAGCAAGAGGTAAACTTAGTTATTGTCTCGGATCATGGTATGGCGAGTATAGATCCAGATAAAAGCATTGATGTAACCACACTGCCTCAAGATGAAAACTTTTTAGTTAAAAATACTGGCCCACGTTTACTTATTTATACCCAACCGGATGCTAAAAACGCTGATATTGAAGGTTATAAAGCACGTTTACGAGATGCGTCAAACGGTCGTTATACAGTATTAACTGACGAGCAATTAGCAGCGTATCATTACAATAAAGGCACTCGCGTAGGCGATATTGTGGTGCAAACTACAGCGCCAGCGGTATTTACCAATGGTAAAAAACCAACCTATTTAGGGACTCACGGTTATGCATATACCGAGGATATGGCAGCATCATTTATTGCTGTAGGCCCTGCATTTAAACAAGGTGTAAGCCTTAAAGAAGTAAATAACCTTGATATTTACCCAGTACTTGCAAAAGTGATGGGACTTAAATTGTTAAACAAAGTAGATGGCAATGGTAAAACATTAATGCCAGCAATTAAGCAAAAAATCGTTGTGCATTAGCTTAATCTAAAAGAGCGCGTAAGCGCTCTGCAGGGAAGAACATGTTAAAACTTTAAAGTGGGCTATTTAGCCCACTTTTTTATTGGGCAGCTTATTTAAAGTTAGCAATACTTGTTTTTGTAGCAGTAACTGTGCGAATTGCATGCGCTTGGTTTGTAATACCAAATGCAATACCGTTTACGCTCCAGCCAGGGTTAGAGAAGTAATCGTACTGAGTTGCGCTACCGTAAACGTGCGGGTAAGCCATTATACTTGCAAACTCGTTTTGTACGCCATGACCCATGCCATCTACATATACACCGCCAGACGTATCACCTTGTTTGCGTGAATGCGCTAAACCTTGGTTATGACCAAGTTCGTGTACAAATGTCGTTGCACCACAATCAATTGCAGTGATTGAGTACATACGGCTGCTCATTGAGCTGTATAGATTGCCATTAGTGCCTTGGCCAACCCATGCTAAACCACATGAAATAAGCCCATTGCCAGCACTTTGACCAGTACCTAATACGGCAATCATGTCGGCTTTCCAATCGCTGCGTAAACCATCTACGTAGCTGCTATTTGTAACCGAATCTAACCAATCCTCAGACGGCGTTACTGCATAGTCACCTAAGTTTTGTTTGCCAGCTAAGCGTAGTGTTATATCAACGCCATTTTGGCTATATACCTGATTACTAAAAGCAATTAGTTGATTTATTTTAGTGTCAATATTGCTAGTTGCAGCAGCTGATTGGTCGGTATATAAAATACCGATATCGATTGTTTCTGCTTGTGCAACACTTGCAGCACATAATGCCGCAGCCAGTGCGGTTGTTGTGATTACTTTTTTCATTATTGTATTTCCTTACTCTTGTTGTGGTTGGAACTTGTTTTTAACTTGGTTGATCTCATAAAAAGCAGACACACTAAAGCTGCCCTATAGTGCGGCTTTAGTTGTTTTTTATATTTTGATTATTGGTTAGCCATCAATTTTTGGTGCAAATATATCGATGCTTTTATCTGATTTGGGTTTTGGTGCGGTTACATCATGCTCGATGTGGCTTTTATATAAATCGCGTTTTGCTGCAATCCATCCGTACTTACCTTTACTTTCGAATACATAATTGCCAGAAGGCGCAGTAAATTGACCATATACGGCATCTTTACCTACCGTTAAAACGGTATTATGCATACGGCCATCAACACCCACTATTTTGCCAAATATGCTCTTATCGCCATTTTCAGACTCAACCACATTAGTCACTTCTGCGGTGAATGTTTCGGCTGTTTGCGGAATAGCTAAATCAAAATTTTCGCCAGTCTCTAACGCCTGTAAAGAATTTAAATCAAACTCAATATAGGCCTCGTTATGTAAGTCGGTAGGTAAAACTTTTGCGTTTATAAGCACTTGCTTTGCTTTGTCGGATAGGCGATTTACGGCATCAAATTCTTCAAACGGTAAGCTGTTGTCAGGGGCAATAATAGGTTTAACGGTAATTGGATCTTTACTCATATCAATAGGTGCAGGGGGATGTGTATTGCGCGTTTTTTGTAAATCAATAGGAACAAAATCAATAGCAACAGGCGCGATAGGTTCGCCCGTTTCATCTGCATTAAAAAATAGCCCATAAACTGCAAATGCCGATAATGGTATAGCAATTAGTAAGACGACAGATCTCTTCATTTGTTTCTCTTTTAGTGTTTTTGGTTAACTGTTTGTTATGTTTTATATTATTAAATGGATTAGATCAAGATAATAAATGTAACCGAAAAGAATTAATTCTAAATTTCATAATTCCTTATAAAATATAAGGATATTTATTTTTGGTATGTTTTTCACTCTTTTTAGTATTGGTTTTTTGTAGGGTTTATGCGGCCTTTGGCGCGTTTGTGGGTACTTGTTTGTTTAGTTAAATACAATGGTTAAAAGTGACTTTTTGACGTTAATTACAATGAAAAATAAAAAGTGAATTTTTTTCACTCTTTGTAAACTAATCGCTAATTGCAATGCATTTATCGGGCACGTATGTTGTGTGCTGCATAAATGGCATTACGAGGGATTTATGAAGGTGTCTGATCAGTTGCTTAACCGAATTACAGCAGGGCTTGTGGCTGTAATTATTGGTTTTTCGAGTTCCATTGCATTGATTTATCAGGTGGTGATAACCCTTGGAGGTACGCCTGATTTAGTAGCTAGTTGGATTTTAATGCTTGGTTTAGTGATGGGCACAACGTCAATAGGTTTGTCGTACTATTACAAAGTGCCTGTTTTAATTGCGTGGTCTACCACGGGGGCTGCATTACTGATTTCAAGTGCACAAGGGTATAACTTAAACGAGGCTATTGGCGCGTTTATGCTCAGTGCATTGCTCGTTTTTTTGTCGGGGGTGACGGGCTGGTTTGAAAAAATAATGAACCGTATTCCAAGTGAGCTTGCGTGCGCCATGTTGGCCGGCGTACTTGTTACCTTTGGTATTGATGTGTTTAATTTTATGAACGACATGCCTTTAGTGATTGGCTTAATGGTTGTTATGTACTTTATTGGTAAACGCTTTTTTGCCCGCTTTGCTATGTTAAGTGTGCTTATTATAGGTGTACTACTCGCTTGGCAAATGGGCCATATTGATACCAGCGCACTGCACTGGAAAATGAGCGAATTTGCTTATATTGACCCCGTTTTTCACTTGCAAGCATGCATTAGCATAGGTTTACCACTTTATATAGTTACCATGACCTCGCAAAATTTACCGGGTATTGCTGTTTTAAAAGCGCATAAATATAAAGCGCCAATATCGGCTACTTTAAACGTGACTGGTTTTGTGAATATATTCACAGCCCCATTTGGAGTTTACTCTATTAATTTAGCTGCTATTACTGCTGCTATTTGTATGAGTGATGAAGCGGATAAAAATCATGATAAACGTTATTGGGCGAGTATAGCTGCGGGCGCATTTTATATTTTAATGGCGCTGTGCGCAGCTACATTAGTTGGGTTGGTAGCAAGTTTACCGCAGGCACTTATTTTAGCTTTGGCGGGCATTGCGCTATTTGGCACCATTGCTAATAGTTTGCAGCAAGCCCTTAGCAGTACTAAATATACGGAGGCCGCAATTGTTACTTTTTTAGTAACAGCATCTAACTTAACATTGCTTTCAGTGGGGTCTGCCTTTTGGGGGATTATAGCAGGTGTGCTTACGCTCCTTATCACCCAAAAAGACTAAAAGCTTTATTGTGTACAAAGAGCTGCTGGTGAGTATTTAAAACAAAATTATAGTTTATTTATATCATTAAAATAGCTTAACTAAGCTTATAAAAAAGGCTGCAATTGCAGCCTTTAGTTTTATAAAACAAGATTTACCTAATCAAAAGTATGATGGCGAGTTACACTAAACCGATTAAGTATATGGTGCATAATATACACAATGCACAAACTTAATATTATAGCCACCGATACCGAGCTAAACCGGTACATTGCGCTATAAACAAGATCTTGGCCTGGTCCGAGTGAGTTCCCAAATAAAATACCAAACGTAGTCAACACACCAAAACCAATACCAGGTATGCCTCCGCCTAAAATATGAAAACGCGCAAAAAGAAACGAAAGTATCCATAAAATAGCCATCGGAAAAAGTAAAAAATCAGAGTGACTATACAAAAATAGTTGCGATAGTAACGCTGCATTACACCCTATAAGCGTTCCAATTGCTCGCTGCCAACCAGCCATACCTGCGGCTTTCCAGCATAATGAAAACAAAATAAGCACAGAAGCTGCCTGCGCAGATATTGAGTCTTGTAAATCAAGAACCTGAAAAACCACAAAAGAGAGCGTAGCCACGGTTGAGCATAACAATACCTCATGGCGAATACTTTCTTTTGCTTTAGCTGGCATTACTCGCCCGGGCCTTGCGGTTACATCAGGAAATAGGCCATGCATTAATGCTCCAATAACAACGGTTAAAAATATAGCCAAACCATTAGTTAAAATTAACGGATAAATACTACTTCCTTCATCAACATAGCTCGAAAAATGCAGCTGAATAGAAAGGCTTATCACGCCTAAAGCGCCAAATAAAAAGGCACTACCGCTACTCATTTGGTAAAATAAAAAGCAAAAAACACCAAACACTAATAATGTCATAACGACTGGTAAGTGAGAAAACAATCCCTGCATTATCAGCACTATAAGCGCGCTAAATGCAGCAGATGCTATAAATTGATTTATAAGCCCACGACTTAACGTAGGTACCATGCCCAATATCAACATAGGATAAACGGTAAAAAATATACCATTTGGCCAGTTCATTAATTTACTAATAGTAAAGCCAAGGGTGCATCCACCAGCAATGCGTAGTGCTTGGCGAAGGCCATTAGAGTCTAATTGTGGGCCTTGGCTAACAATTTGAGTCATAAAGTCTCCATTAATAAATGTAGTGTAACCAGCTAATAAACCTAATTTGTGCAGAGCCAAACCATTGCCCAATTGTCGATTCTGGTAATAATTGTACTGTTGCACGTGACCCGCTCGGCATGTTTGCTATTAAGTCTTGATGATTTACGAGCTTTAAATGAATGCGTTGACGCTGTGCATCGCGTACCCAACGATTGCTGGTTTCTGTTGTACTTAGTAAACCATTTGCACTAAGTTGACCGTTGCTAACACCTGCTTCAAATGTTTCTAGTATTGCGTCGTAAACTTCACCTGGGCGGCTATCAAATACTACGCGCGCTTGAGTGCCTTGCTTCATATTTGAGAGTGACTTTTCTCTAAAGTCGGCAACTAAATCGGCTTTTTTAGCGACAATAGCTAATAATGGGCTACCTGCAACAGCATACGCGCCGTCTAATAACTGTAAGTTAGCAACTACGCCGTCACTTAGTGCACGTACTTGCGTGTAGGATAAATTTAACTCAGCCTGCGCTAACTGGTTAGCAGCATGACGCATAGCTAAGTTTTTATTACCTGAGTCACCTCTAGCTAAAACTGCTTCAGCTAACTGCGCTTCTAGAGCCGCAACATTTGCTTTACTGGCTTCAAAGTTAGCACGAATGCTTTCAAGCTCTTGCTCCGATATAGACTTTTGAGTATAGAGTTTTTCGCCTCTGCTTTTTAATAGCTTTTGCTCATGCTGCTTAGCATTTGCAGCACTAATTTGTGCTTCAAGGGCTTTAACATTGGTATCAAGACGCTTATTTTGTAATTTGGCATCATCAAGCGCGAGTTGAGCTTGCTCTTTGGCTAAATTATATGGGCCTTCATCGATACTAAATAATATATCGCCCGCTTTAACTGGTTGGTTATTATTAACTTGCACACTAGTGACTCGGCCACTAATTTGCGGTGATATTTGCACAACAGGGTGGTATACACGTGCCTGTGGTGTCACAGGTAAAACCATATCGGCCACTAAATAGTAAATAAATACTAAGATAAACCCTATGAGAGAAAACCTTACATAGCGTGCAAACTTTTGATCCGGTGTCATTTTTAGCCTTACTTATTAACTTGAATACATTTAAGGGCGTTTTGCTCTATTTTGATCAAACCAAATGCAATGGCATCTAGCTGCTCAACAGATAAACCGCTGTATAACTGATTTTTTATATCGGAAATGGTCTCTTGCAATGAATGTAAAATGGCATCACTTTGTTCAGTAAAATAGAGTCTTTTACTGCGCTTATCATGTTTGTCTACACGGCGAACGATTAACGATTGCTCCTCTAATTGCTTAAGCGTGCGAGTCAGTGAAGGCATTTCTATCCCTAAGCTATTAGCAAGTTCAAGTTGTGTTAGTCCCTCACCACGCATATTTATATGCATTAGTGCAGTCCAGCGCGACTGAGTAAGCCCCAAAGGCTCAACAGCAATGGTTACTGCTTCGCGGCATAAGCGATGAACTCGGCCCATATTACCGATAACGGTTAAATCGAGCGTCTCGTGAAAAGGTTTTTGTGTAGGCATAGCCATCCCAACATAGTTAGCAAGCTAACTATTTTATCATTACTTAGCAAGCTAAGTAAATGTGCGTAAGTGCGAGAAGTGGCAAAATATTTGCTAAACCTCACCTGTAAAAAAATGGTGAGGTTTAGGGAGTTTTAAAAGTTAAGTAAATTAGCTGGGGAGTATTGATCGGTAAGTACTTTTGTATCTGCAGGCCAATCTTGGCCGTCTTTAGTAAAGTGCATAAGTTGGCTAATCGCTTTTATATCTACACCGTATTTTACTAATTTAGGGGCGAGAGCATTAACACGCGTGTTAATTTGCGCTTCGCTCGGTATTGATTTAAGTCCCGCTAAAATAATACGGTTGCTGCGATTTTCGCGGCTTACATTTATAAAGTCGCCAAATACAGCGTGGTAAGTTGCCGACTCATGCTCATAAAGTTTACTACTTGAAAACGTATTTGCGGCAATAACGCCACCATCGGCTAATACGCTTTGTACTTCTTCAAAAAACTCTTTAGTGAGCAAATGCTCCGGAATATAGTCACCGTTAAACGCATCCAAAATAATCCAATCGTACTTTTTCTTTTTAATAGCGGCGCGCTTTATAAAAATACGGCCATCTTGCACGCTTGATGTCACTAAGTCGTTTTCTATAAAGTTAAAGTAATCGCGTGCAACTTTAGTTACTGCAGGATCTATTTCAACATTATGAATATTTGCAGTGGGGTATAGCTCATGAATAACGTTAGAAAGTGTACCGCCACCCAATCCTATAATAAGTACACTTTTAGGGTTGTCGGTCACTAAAAGGCTCGCAAACGTCAATTTTGTGTAATTAAAAACAAGTTTGTCGGGATTGCTTTTATACATGCAACTTTGGCTTGTTTGGCTACTTTTAGTATTAAATTTAAGGCAACGTAAGTCGCTTGTTTCTTCAACAATAATATTGCGATAAAGCGAGCGTTCTTCATGAATAACCTTACTAAACGCAGAACCTGAAAACACAATTAATGGCAGTAGCAAATATTTAAGCATGAGCAAGCCCCTTATTATTAACCAAGGTATTAATAACAATCGCGACTAAACCCAGTGCCCCAAGTGTTAAAGCAAAGGCGCTAATAATTGTATTCACGTCAAACGCGAGTACAAAGTAAAAAGAGGTAATTATAGTACCCAGGGCACTGCCAAGCGTACTTACAAAGTATAAACGCCCAGCCACTTGGCCGCTTTTATCGCTATCTGTTACCAGTAAGCGCACAGAGTAGGGCGAGATCATGCCTAAAATAACGGTAGGTATAAAAAATAAAGCAGTTGACGCTAAGAGTGAGCCGTAGCGGCTATCTTCAATATGGGTAAATATAAATTCCATTATAGGCTGCGAAAATAATGTAATAGGCACAACCATAATGCTGGCAATTAAAAATATTAGACCATATTTGGTAAGGGATGCATTTTTAGTGCTGAGTTTACCACCAAGTAAATACCCAAAAGATAAACTAAGCATAAACACAGTAATTATACTGCCCCAAATATGCACGCTACTGCCAAAAAAGGGGGCAAGAATTCTCCCACCTAAAAGCTCAATGCCCATTATGCAAAAGCCGCTGCAAAAAGCTAAAAAGTAAATTAACGCGTTTGTTTTTATGCTCATGTAATTATCGTTATGTAACTTAAGTAGAACACTATACTAACGTGATGCATACAAAGCTGCTAGGGCCTGTTGACCTTTCAGGATTAAAAATTGTTCTATCTAGGGGCGATTTAATCGCGGCGCGAGGTTTGTAACCTAGTGGGCTCGGTAACTGCTCCTGCGTTACCCTACTGGCTTACATCCATGTAAGAATAAGTAAAAACCGAGCAAAGCTTCCGCGTCCTGCTCACGCCCCTTACCTACATCCATGCAGGCAACAAAGAGTTAATCGTCCCTAGAAAGAACCCAGAGGGCAGCGCATGTTTGGTATTTATGTTGCGTTATCGCCCATTAATGGGGAATAACCACACTACATAGGCTCTGCCTTGCCTAAAAACCAAACATGCTGCTGCAAATTTAACCTCGAAAGATAAATAGGCCCTAGGGTAATAATTAACCTAAGTTTAATTTAAAAAAGAAGTTTTGTTATAGCAATTTGTTAGTTAGTTGAATTCTGATCTATTTAGCTTGCCTAGGCCCTCGCGATTTAACACTTAAGACGCTTTTTCATTTAAATTAAATTTCTTAAGTTTTCTTTAAGTTTCACTCGTTAAGTTTAAACCCTGAAATATAAACAGGTTTAAATGAGCGAGCTTATGCAATTAGCCCACACTTCTACATCATTAGATTTAACACAAAATAACAGTCAGTTTATTAGTGCTCGTATTGATGATGTGCATCGAAAAAATCTCGAAAATACAGTGAAAGAAGGTTTTTTAGTTGCGTATAACGCTAAGCTTACTTCTTTTATGCCACTACTTTGCCAATACGTTACCGAGCAAGGAAAGTGCACGTTAGGGCTAAGGCAAGCAACTTCGCCATTGTTTATTGAGCAATATTTAGCATCACCCGTTGAAGATTTTTTAGATGAAAGTATTTCTCGCAATAAAATTTTTGAACTTGGTAATCTCTGCTCTACAAATCGAAGAGCAACACTTGCACATTTTATTATTGTTAACGAAGCTCTGCAAAGTGTGGGGGCAAAACATTTAGTGTTTTGTGCAACCAACAAAGTGCGTGCTTTATTGCGCTTACTTGGTGTTACGTGTACCGAAATTGCACTTGCGAGCAGTTTTGTAGTTGAGAACCCATTAAAGTGGGGCAGCTATTACGCCAACCAACCAACAGTATGCATTGTGAGCCTAGAGCAAGCTCACCAACAAGTATTAAATACCCCAATGCTTTATAGTTTGATGCAGCAAAACCACTCAAATATCAATTCTTTGGTAAACGCATTGGTGAATGTATGAACTACTATAATACTCATTCAGTATCGCCATTAATTATTGCCCATAATAAAGATCTAACACGTGAAATTAACGGTGATGAGTTTAACCAGCAAATACAAAAAGTAGTAAAAATACTACAAAGCTTTAACGGCAAATGTGTCGCTTATAAGCTCGATAATACGCCAGCTTGGCTTGTTATTGATGCCGCTACTGCGGTTTCTAATAAAGTGGCTGTGCCAATTGCTCACTTTTTTAGTGAACAACAAACTCAATATGTACTAGCGCAATGCGGCGCTAATGTATTTATGAGCGACACGCTAAACCCTTTATTTGGGGAGCCGACCGCATCAATCAATTTATTTGAGTGTTACACATTATATATTTACGAAATTGTTGCAGCTAAACCCGTCAGTTATTTTCCAGAAACTCAAAAAGTAACGTTTACATCAGGATCGACTGGGCAACCAAAAGGCGTGTGTTTATCTACAAAGAGCCAAATGCAGGTAGCGCAATCGCTGTGCGATAAAATTAATATTAAAAACCCTGTTCATTTATGTTTATTGCCGCTTGCTGTATTGCTTGAAAATATAGCCGGTGTGTATGCCCCTTTAAAAAGTGGCGGTACAGTGCATTTAATGCCGTTAAATGAATTAGGCTTTGTTGGAACTACATTAAAACAGCCCGCACAGCTTATAGCTGCTATTGATAAAGTTAAGCCAAATACGCTTATTTTAGTGCCTGAACTATTAGCATGCTTAGTCGCTTTTGCAGAGCAAGGGTGGCAACCGCCTAGTTCGTTACAGTTTATTGCAGTAGGTGGTGCGCTTGTCAGCGAAATGCTAATAGTTAAAGCGCGTAGCTTAAACTTACCGGTGTACCAAGGTTATGGACTTTCTGAGGCGGCATCTGTAGTTAGTTTAAATACGCCCACAAACGATAACCTTCACAGTGCAGGCTCTGTGTTACCTCATATTCAAACCAAAATTGAAAATGGCCAGCTTTTTATAAAAGGCGATTTGTTTTTAGGTTACTTAAATCATCAACCTCACGACAAAAACCAGTGGTATGCAACCGGCGATCTGGTCGATCAGCATCAAAATACCTTATTTATTAAAGGCCGCTTAAAAAACCTAATTATTACCAGCATGGGGCGCAATATCAGTGCCGAGTGGCCTGAATCACTATTACTAAGTCAAAGCGGTATTTTACAAGCGGTTGTGTTTGGTGAAGGTCGACCTTTTTTAACCGCCATTATTTATGCCGATTCAAAGCTAAGTAACCCAGCGTTAGCGCAATACATTAACGCAATTAATAAACAACTACCCGACTATGCACGAATTCAAAAATGGCATCGTTTAACTGCCCCATTAAGTGTGCAACAAGGATTATTAACCACAAATAATCGCCCAAAACGAGATGCCATAAGTAAGCAGTACCATGCTGTGTTTGAGCAATTTTACCGACTTGGAGAAGTAATTAATGAGTGATTTTTTTAACACCCTTAAAGAGCAAACTAAACAAGAGCAAAACTATCTGCTTGCAGCACCTATTATTCAGCGTGTTTTTAAAGGCGAAGCATCACTTGAAGAATACGCCTCGTTTTTAGCACAAGCGTATCACCATGTTAAGCACACCGTGCCATTAATGATGTCAGTTGGTGCACGATTAACTGACGATCAAGAATGGCTGCGCGAAGCGGTCGCAGAATACATTGAAGAAGAAATAGGCCATCAAGAGTGGATACTTAACGATATTGCAGCCTGTGGTTTTAATAAAGAAGCAGTGCGGTGCAGTCAGCCACAATTTGCTACCGAGATGATGGTGTCGTATGCGTACGACTCCATTGCACGTAAAAATCCATTGAGCTTTTTTGGCATGGTGCATGTACTTGAAGGTACTTCGATAGCGCTTGCTGATGGCGCGGCTTCAAACATTGCTAATGCTGTGGGCTTACCTAAAAAAGCATTTAGTTATTTAACCTCTCACGGCGCACTTGATATAGAGCATGTAAAGTTTTTTGAAAACCTGATGAACCAAATAACAGATGAGGCGGATCAAGAAGCCATACTTCATGGTGCAAAGCGCTTTTATCGTTTATACGGCGATATATTTCGTGGACTCGATGATGAACCGTTTTTTAAAGCAAGTGCACAAGGCAAATCGGCATGAGCAGCTCTTTATGTGTGCTAACTGGTGCAACAGGCGGAATAGGGCAAGCAATTGCTAAAGCCCTATATGCAAAAGGGTGGACGTTACTGCTTGTAGGGCGTAATACGCAAGCTCTTGAAAAACTGAGCCGTGAATGCCCAGACAGTGAAACATTTACTGGCGATTTAACCGACGATACAACACGCATTAACTTAGCCATAAAAGCCAAGCAACTCGGTGGCGTTAAATTACTTATTAATAACGCTGGCGTAAATACGATGCAAAGCCTTGAGCACACAAGTAATGAGCAAATAGATAATATGCTGACTACTAATTTGTCGGTACCTATTAAATTATGCCAACTATTTTTAGGGCAGTTACAATATACCAAAGGCACCATTGTTAACGTGGGATCATCGTTTGGCAGTATTGGTTACCCGTTTCAAACACTTTATTGCGCCAGTAAATTTGGTTTACGTGGTTTTACAGAAGCGTTATCGCGTGAGTTGAATGGTTCAGGCGTTAAAGTGACCTATTTAGCACCAAGAGCAACAGATACCTCTATTAATAGCAGTAAAGCGCGGGCAATGAATAAAGAGCTCGGTAATAAAATGGACTCGCCAGAATTAGTTGCTCAAGAGTTATTAGCACTTATAAGTTCGAACCAAACAAGGCGCTTTATTGGTTTTCCTGAAAAATTATTTGCACGCATAAATGGCGCATTCCCAAGCGTTGTTGATAACGCTATTGCAAAACAACTTCCTAAAATCAAACGCTTTTTAAGTTAACAAACACATACAAGGGCAAAATTATGTATAAATTTACACTCGCATTATATTTAATATTAACGGCTGTATTTACGACCGCAGTACAGGCAGATGAAGCGCAAGACTTAACCTCAATTCAACAAAAGTGGGCAATTGCCAACTACGAACTTGAAGACGATGCGCAAATAGACGCGTTTACGCAACTAAGTGAGCAAAGCGCGTTATTTGTTAAAAACTACCCAAGCTCAGCACAAACACATATTTGGAATGGAATTGTGTTAGCTAGCTTTGCAGGTGCAAAAGGGGGCTTGGGTGCACTTGGTTTGGCAAAAGAGGCAAAAGTGTCACTTGAAAATGCACTCTCAATAGATGGCACTGCATTAAATGGCTCAGCTTACGCAAGCCTTGCAACGCTTTACAGTAAAGTACCTGGTTGGCCAATTGGTTTTGGTGATGACGACAAAGCTGAAAAATTATTTAAACAAGCGCTCGCTTTTAATCTCGAAGGCATTGATACTAATTACTTATACGGTGAATATTTGTATGACGAAGGCGATTATAAACAAGCTAAAGCACGACTACTTGTAGCACAAGCTGCGGGCATTCGTGATACTCGTGCAAAAGCAGATGAATATCGCCAACAAGCAATAAGCCAGCTATTGGTAAAAGTAGATAAAAAACTAAAAAGATAAACACATAATGCATTTATTACTCGTTGAGGATGATCATTTAGTGGCGCAAGGGCTTATTCGCTCTTTGCGTCAAGAGGGCTACAGTGTAGAGCATAGTGGCACAGTTAAGCATGCCTTAGAGTGCCTTTCTAGTGGTGAAATTGAGCTTGTTATTCTCGATTTAGGATTACCTGACGGCGATGGCTCGCAAGTTTTAAAGCATATTAAAGCGCAAAAAAAAGTAATACCGGTGGTTATTTTAACTGCTCGCGGCAGTATTGATGACAAAGTCCAAGGGCTTGACATGGGCGCTGACGATTACCTTGCAAAGCCGTTTGACCCCGCTGAGCTATTTGCCCGTTTACGTGTAGCAAGTCGGCGCATTAACCAAACACAATCAAGCTTATTGCGCTGTGGTGATGTAGTAATGGATACATCTGCTCATACAGTTACACAAAGTGGGCAGTCACTTACACTACCGCGGAAAGAATACATGCTTTTAAAAGCGCTGATGGAAAATCAGGGAAGGGTGCAATCAAAACAACAACTCGAAAATAAACTTTACCAATGGGGTGAAGAAGTTGGCTCTAATGCCATAGAGGTCCATATTCATCATCTTCGTAAAAAATTCCCTAGCGATTTTATTAAAACCTTACGTGGCATTGGCTACGTAGTTGGTAAGCGTTAGGGTGTGTTTATCTTTCGAGGTTGAAAATGTCTATTCGTAAACGCCTGACCTTAATTTTACTTTCAATGATGGTGCTAACTTGCTTTTTAGCATTAGTAAAAGGCTATCAAAAAAGCATGCACCACGGCGAAAACTTGCTTGATAATGAACTTAAAATAGTGGCTGGCGTTTTAATTGAGCAACCATTGGTACTAAGCACAGATGCAGTACAAGTAAGTAATAATAGCGCTCAGTTGTTGTATCAAATTTGGCAAAATAATAATTTACTTAGTGGCTCATCGAGTTTAACGAATAACCAAATTAGTTTTAGCGAGGGCTTTCAAACAGCCAATGTAGCAGGGCAGCGTATGCGGGTATTTGTGATGAGTAAAAACACCCGTAAAGTCATTGTTGCTGAACCTATGGCAAAGCGTTTTGAATTAGCTGAAGCCGTTATTTTATCTGCAATGTTACCTATGCTATGGGCAGTCCCTCTGCTTGCTATTTTTATTAGCTTTTTTGTTAAATACGCATTAGCCCCTCTTACCCGATTATCTAAGCAGTTGGCGTCTCGCCAAGCTAACGACTTTACGCCAATTAACTGGCAAGTAACCGACGAAGAAATTAAACCGGTTATTAATCGTTTAAACGACTTATTTAAACGCGTAGAAACCGCTTACTTACGAGAGCGCTTTTTTGCCTCAGATGCAGCTCACGAATTACGTACCCCGCTCAGTAGCTTAAAAATTAATGTACATAATTTGGCTAATAAACAAAGTAATCTGCAAGACCATCAAGAATTACAAGCCATGTCGCAGGGCATTAACCGCTTAAGTAATATTGTTGAACAAATGCTAATTTTAGGGCGCACCCAGCCTGAGCAATGGCAGAAGCAGTTTAGCGAGCAATCATTGCTAACCATTACCCAACAAGCCGTGTCGGAGCAATACGATAAAATAGACGAAAAAAACCAAACGATTAGCCTCGAAGGCGATGATTTTGTAATTAATGGTGATGAGTTTACATTAACGACCCTTATCTCTAACTTGCTCAGTAATGCGATTAAATACACACCTAGTAACGGTCAAATTATAATTAAATTAGCATCAAGTAATAATGACTATAGTTGGCAAATTGATGATTCTGGTGCGGGGATGACTGAAGAGCAAAAAGACCGAATATTTAATCGCTTTTATCGCGTAGGTGGCGATCAACATCCATCAGGCGAGCAAGGTGCCGGTTTAGGTATGGCGATTGTTCAACACATTATTGCTATTTATGACGCAAAAATTCATTTAGCGAATAGCTCTTTAGGTGGATTAACCGTTAAGGTTACTTTTACAGGAGTAAAAAGTGACTAAACGTTTATTCAATCAATGTCTTTGTTGTTTGCTATTTTTGTCGTTTAACGCGGCGAGTAAAGAGTACCTTATTATTTTAAAAGATCATTTGTTTTATCCCTCGCAAATAATTATTCCCGCAAATAAAAAAGTAAAACTATTGATAGAAAACCAAGACAGCACACCAGAAGAGTTTGATAGCTTTGATCTAAACAGAGAAAAAGTACTCTACCCAAATCGTAAAAGCATTATTTATATAGGACCGCTAAGTAAAGGGCATTACGAGTTTTTTGGTGAGTTTTCGCCAAATACAGCAAGGGGCGTTGTTATAGTTAGCGATGAAGGGGCGCAGCATGCTAATAACTAGTTTAGTCATGAGCCTTAACCAATTACTACCTGTGGCTATTTTATTAGTATTACTACAAGTAGTTAAAAAACAGAGCTCTTTGCGAATATATTCTGCTTTATTAATAGGCGCGGTAATGTCGTTTTTGTACATGCAAAGTGCGTCGTGGGTGAGCCAGTGGTTTGAACACCAAGGGTTAGAGTACTCACAAATAGGGCTATGTATCACTATATTTATTGCTGTATTGGTATTTGCACTAAAGCAAAAGTCAGCGGCATTTTATATCGCAGTTATAAGCACAATAACGCTCTATTTAAGCCATTATATTATTTACCTCACCAGTTTTTGGCAAAATAGTGATGCAGGGCAAAGCTTATTTATTGGCACTTTATTAGGTGTTGGAATTTGTTTAAGTTTTAGCGTATTGCTGTACTTTTTAATGAATGCAATTAAGCACCGTTTTGGTATGTACCCGCTTTTTACTTTGCTTGCTTTTAACAGCGCGGCTAAGTTATTAGTTGCATTGGATTTGGCAAGCCAAATAGATTTAATTACAAACACCTCAACAGTGTGGGATTTACGCGATGTATTAAGCGAAAACTCTGAGCTAGGCCGCGTACTGCGTGCTCTTGTTGGTTACGAGGCCACTCCTGATTTAATGAGTGTACTTATATATAGTACAAGCAGCGTGTTATTTTTATTACTTTGTTATGTTATTCCGGCTTCAATAACTAAGGAACGTGTATGAAAGCACTCAACCTATATTTAGCGCTTAGTTTTACCGCTCTTTGTTTGTTGGTATTCTCAATCCAAGCAAAGGCTGATGGTATTGTTGTTGATAAGGTATATCACCCCTATGTTTTGCCTTTTGAGCGTGAATTTGAGTGGCGATTAGTGTCGCACCAAACAGATAGTGGCAACATACTAGCGCAGCGTTTGGGTGGTGGCGGTGCTATTAACGATACAATGGCACTCGAAGGCTATTTAGTTGGTGAGCGAGACGATAACGGCGATTTTGGATTAGAAGCTTATGAGCTTGAGCTACGTTGGCAATTAATTGAACAAGGTAAATTATGGGCTGATTGGGGCGCGTTATTTGAGCTTGAAAAAAAACATAACGAAGATGTGTATGAGGCAACCTCGGGTTTTGTGATCGAAAAAGAATTTGGAAAAACAAGTCTTACGCTAAATGCTTTTTTGGTTTATGAGTGGGGGCAAGACATTAAAAACGAATGGGAAAGTGAGTTTAGAGCACAATATCGCTATCGATATCGCTCTGCTTTCCAGCCTTCTATAGAGGTTTACCTAGGTGAAGACTTTATTGGTATAGGGCCTGGCTTTATAGGTTTACAGCGCTTTGATGGGCAAAAGCAATTAAAATGGGAAGCGGGTTTCATCACTGAGATAAGCCAATCAGAAAAAAACCATAGTTTTAGGCTCGCATTAGAATTTGAATTTTAATAACCAATGATAGCTGTTTTGGTTGTTTATCATTCTGATTATAGATAGGTACTTGACATATTATTTAAACTCTATATAGTGGGCCGCAGCTAGAAAGAAAGCATGTAAGCTATAAATCTCCATTTCGATATAAGTAATACTTGTAGTACCGTCCTGAAGTTTTTAAAGTACCATCTCATTTTTTGCTACACCCGCTCTTATGAGCATATTTTTATTTTTATTTCAGGATATTACAATGTCTAACATCGTATCAGGTACAGTTAAGTGGTTTAACGAGTCTAAAGGTTTTGGTTTCATCGAGCAAGAAAATGGCCCAGACGTTTTCGCACATTTCTCAGCAATCAAAAGCGAAGGTTTCAAAACTTTAGCTGAAGGCCAACGTGTAGAGTTTACTCTTTCACAAGGTCAAAAAGGTCCACAAGCTGATAACATCACAGCTGTATAATTTTACTTTTTAAGTAAAATGAAAAAAAAGCGCTTAAGGCGCTTTTTTTGTGTCTGAAATTTGACTCAAACCAAGCAACGTCCATTATCAATGTAAATTAACTAAATGATATTGCTATTATTAAGCCCCTCCTAATATTTATTTTTCTATTCTTCTAAGTCATTGCGTGCGCTAATGCAAGTGAGTTTAAGCTTGTAATTTATACCGAACATTTCTCCCTTATAATTTCAAAACAACAAATTCAAAACGACAAAGACCAGCTTGTTAGTAGTACTTTCGATATTGTAAAAGATATTTGCACAGCTATTGATATAACCTGCGAGTTTAAATTGCTTCTTTGGAAGGGTGCTTATAACTTAGTTCATAAAGACCCTCACTTAGGCATTGTTTCAATAGCGAAAACACCGAACGTGAACCTCTATTTATTGGAATTGGTATTAGTATAAATAATCAAAAAGATGCAAAGCAGTTTTCTTTAAAATTGTAAGGGGTGATATATACGAATCATAGTAAATTAAATTGGTTTTAAAGCGGGTAAAAACTTACTAATGTTTGGAGGCGAAAACAATATATGGATTTGTTTTTAAAAAGAAAAATAGATCTAATTTTGGGCTCATAATGACAATAATGCATCAGCTGGAACCTTTGACTATAAAGTGGGGAAGGTGCTGAAAGGCTGTAAAAATTATATCTTTGTGCGCTTGCTAGCAATTGCATCGCATTTAATAAGTAAGTAGTTGTGCGTGTCATAAAGCGATTTAACAAAGAATATAAAAAGTTAAAAATGAAAGATGATTTTGCCGCCTATAAGCATACTTACCTTCAATGATTTATCTTTCATAAGGCAGCCCTTTATTTTGCTTTATTTTTAAAAATGCAGCTTGCAGTGCTTCTATTAAATGCATATCTGTTTTTTTATTCGCAGCTAAATAAGCATCAATTGTTAGCTCATCTATTTTATAAATAAACTTTAAGTGTGCTGGTTCAAGCTTTAAATAGTCGATCATCTGCTGCATATATAATGGATCGTCTACTATTAAATCTACTTTTTTAGCTAATAGTAAAGAGTATGATTTTTGAATATCAGAGGTTAAAACAACTTCAAATCCAAGTTTCGTGAGGGTTTGTGTTGAAAAGTCATTGCGTTGCATTGCAATTTTATACACTTTTGCTTGTTCAGTATTATTTATAATAAGATCATCACGCTCTGATAGGCCGATAAAGCCCAGCTCAAATCGTCCAACTGGTCCAATCCAATAAAATTTATTTTCTCGCTCTACAGTGCGTGCAAGGCTGTATATAAAGGTGTTTTTTAACTCATCTGCAATTTTATAAGCACGTGCCCAAGGATACATTTGAATGTTAGGTGTGAGATCAGCCTCAGCAAATATATCTCTAATAAACTGAGTACCTTCACCTGCTACCTCGCCATTAATCAATACTTGGTTTGGTGGTGCTAACTCTGTAACAACAAGCAGGGCTTCCTTTGCTTGAACATACACAGAGCAAATTAAAAAAAGAGAATAAAGAATATATTTCACAATAGCGAATCGTCATTCGGTTAGCTTAAGTAATAATAAGTGTGGCTGAAAATATGAAAAACACAAAAATTATTTATGTGAACTTGTTACTAAGATATTGGTTTATTTGAGTTATGTATAACTATAAAGGAGGCTAAATAGATAAGTGGCTTGAGATTTGAAGTAGATGAGGCTAAAAATTAAGGCCTAAAACGATAAAAGGGCCTTGCGGCCCTTGGTGAAGTATCGTTCAAGTCAGATAGAGCTTTAACCCCTTAAAGCGCTATCCTCTTGTTTTGCAACACCGGTGTTCATCTCAATAAGTTTCTAAGCTAGCGAGAGGAAAAACCCAGCAATTGCTGCGCTCATAAGGTTAGCCATAGATCCGGCTAACACTGCTCTGAGCCCTAAGCGTGCGATATCCTTCCGCCGACTAGGCGCCATACCGCCTAACCCACCTAGTAAAATGGCTATCGATGATAAGTTAGCAAACCCACATAAAGCAAAAGTAACGATTGCTTGTGTGTGCGCGCTTAACGTATCGCGATAATTTATAAAGTCTAAGTAAGCAACAAACTCGTTTACTACTATCTTTTGACCAATAAAGCTGCCGGCTATAATCGCTTCATCCCATGGCACACCTAGTAACCATGCAACTGGAGCAAATACATAACCTAATATTTCTTGAAGCGTTAATGTTGGGTAATCAAACCACCCGCCAATACCGCCTAATAAACCGTTTAATAATGCAATTAGCGCTACAAAAGCAAGTAACATTGCACCTACATTAAGTGCTAAATGCATACCGTTTGCAGCACCTGATGCAGCTGCATCAATTACATTTACAGGTTTATCTTCGTCATCTAAATCTAAATCAGCTAAGTTATCTCTAGGCGTTTCAGTTTCTGGCACAATCATCTTGGCCATTAAGAAACCACCTGGTGCAGCCATAAAGCTCGCAGCAATAAGATACTTAAGATCTACGCCAATAATTACGTAACCGGCCATTACAGAGCCTGCTACAGTGGCTAAGCCACCTACCATTACTGCAAACAATTCCGATTTTGTCATCGTTGCTATAAATGGCTTAACTATTAACGGTGCTTCAGTTTGGCCTACAAAAATATTTGCAGTTGCTGAAAGCGATTCTGTGCGAGAGGTCTTCAATAATTTTTGTAAACCGCCGCCTAAAATCCTAATTATCCAATCCATAATGCCAAGGTGATATAACACAGCAACAAGCGCTGAGAAAAACACGATAACTGGCAAAACTTGAATTGCAAAAATAAAACCTAATGTGTCTTGTGAGGCGAGTGGACCAAATAAAAACCCAATACCATCATTAGCATAACCAATAACCGACGAGACGGCTGATGACATGCTAGTTAACACATTTTTTCCTGCTTCGAAAAACAGAACAAAACCGCCTATAACAATTTGCATCGCAAATGCTATACCAACGGTTCTTAAATTAATTGCCTTGCGATTAGTTGACGCAGCAAAGGCAATGCTTAGTAGCACACACATGCCTACTAAGCTCATAAATGTTGTCATACAAATGTTTCCCGTTGTTATTCTTGTAGTAAATATTTAATTTTACTTTTTATTATATCAATCGCAACGCGGTTCATGCCGCCTCGAGTCACAACTAAATCAGCATTATGCTTAGAAGGCTCAATGAATTGATAAAACATCGGTCTAACAGTTGCCTGATATTGCTCAACAACAGATTGTAATGTTCTGCCTCGTTGCTCCATATCACGTTGCATACGACGCATTAAACAAATATCTAAAGGTGTGTCTATAAACACCTTAATATCAAATTCTTTATTAAGCGCTTTATCACTCAATAGTAAAATACCTTCAACAATCAGTATTTTAGCAGCTGGCACTCGGCGTGTGGTTGCGCTACGCGTGTGCTGTGCATAATCATACGTTGGTACTTCTACTGAGTTACCACAACGAAGTTGCGTTAAATGCTCAAGCATTAATGCGTGTTCAAATGCATCTGGATGGTCGTAATTTGTTTGCGTACGATGAGCCATCGGCAAATGCGACTGATCCTTGTAATAAGCATCTTCTTCAATAATGGCGATAGCGCCTGGTTCAAGCTCATTAACCAATTCATTGTAAATTGTTTGGCTAAAAAGAGATTTGCCCGACGCTGATGCGCCTGCAATGGCTATAATAGTAGTTCGTGTCACTAAAGTTCTCATCCACACAGAAAGATATATTGTTGGTAGATCACAATAGCAAAAAAGACACGATTAATCTCTTTTGCTTCGCTCAAGGGTGCAAATTTATAATGTTTAGGTTTTATGAAACAGGACTTTTGTCCTGTACGGAAAATTCGATCAGCGGATAAAGTAACCACCTAGAATCAAAGTGAGGTCAAAATGGCAAGAGCAATTATTTTAATGGCAGATAGCCTAGGAATCGGTGCAGCACCAGATGCAGATAAATTCGGCGATCTTGGGGCTAATACATTCGCTCACTTACTAAAAGCATATTACGACGAAACAGGCAGTGCGCTGTCGCTTCCTAACCTATCAAAACTTGGGTTAGTGGATGCATGCGAAGCTGCCGGTGGCGAACCGTGTTTAATTTCAGACCGCCAAGCTCCTCAAGGTGCATGGGGTTACGCTAAAGAAATCTCTAGCGGAAAAGACACGCCATCAGGTCATTGGGAAATGGCAGGCGTACCGGTATTATTTGATTGGGGATATTTCCCAAAAACACAGCCAAGTTTCCCACAAGAATTTATAGACGAGTTTATTGCTCGTACAGGTATTCCTGGTATTTTAGGCAATTGCCATGCATCAGGAACTACCATTTTAGAACAGCTAGGTGAAGAGCACGTAAAAACAGGTAAACCAATCTGTTACACCTCAGCTGATAGCGTGTTTCAAATAGCCGCGCATGAAGAGTCATTCGGCCTAGAGAAGCTTTATCAAGTTTGCGAAATCGCACGGGCGCTACTTGATGAAATGAATATAGGACGAGTGATTGCGCGGCCATTTTTGGGTTCAAATAGCCAAGACTTTGCTCGAACGGGTAATCGTCGTGACTATTCAGTACTTCCGCCTGCACCAACATTGCTAGATGTACTAGCAAAAGACGGCGGCGAAGTAATTAGTATTGGTAAAATTTCAGATATTTACGCGCATCAGGGCATAACCCAAAAGCATAAAGCACCTGGACTTATGAACTTGCTAGAAAAAACCAGCGAAGTAATGGAAAGCGCGCCAGATCGTAGCTTAATCTTTACTAACCTAGTTGATTTTGATGAAAAATTTGGTCATCGTCGTAATCCAGTAGGATACGCAAAAGCATTAAAAGAATTTGATGACTATTTACCAACTATACTAAATCAGTTAAAAGCAGATGACGTATTAATGATCACTGCAGATCATGGCTGTGACCCAACCTTTCCAGGTTCTGAGCACACTCGTGAATACGTACCTGTTATTGCATACCAGCCAGGTATGAGTAACACACCATTAGGTGAACGCAACAGCTTTGCAGATATAGGTCAAACACTGGCACAGTGGTTTAGCTTATCTGCGCTTGATTACGGCGACAGCTTTTTAAATGAGCTAAAAACGCCAAATAAAAAGGAAAACAATTAATGAGTACTCCGCATATCAGTGCAAACGTTGGTGATTTCGCCGAAACAGTATTAATGCCAGGCGATCCGCTACGTGCGCAATATATTGCTGAAAACTTTTTAGATGATGCAGTACAAGTTACAGGCGTTCGTAACATGTACGGTTTCACTGGTACTTACAAAGGTAAGCCAGTAAGTATCATGGGTTCAGGCATGGGCATTCCATCAATGTCTATTTATGCACGTGAGCTAATTGTAAGCTTTGGCGTTAAAAATATTATACGTATTGGTACGTGTGGCGGTATTGGCACAGATATCAAAATTCGTGACGTAATTTTTGCACAAGGTGCAAGCACAGATTCAAACGTAAACCGTGCACGCGTACGTGGCTACGATTTTGCTGCTATTGCTAACTTTGACCTACTTTTAAACGGCGTAAACGCTGCTAAAGAGCTAGGCATTAAAGCAAAAGTAGGTAACGTATTTACGACAGACACATTCTATCAAGCAGATGATTCGTTCTATAAAGACTTAGACAAGTTAGGCATGCTAGCAGTAGATATGGAAACAGCAGGATTATACGGCGTTGCAGCTGAATACGGCGCAAACGCAATGGCATTATTTACAGTAAGTGACCACGTAATCACTGGCGAAGCAACACCTGCTGATGAGCGTCAAAGCACGTTTAACGAAATGGTTAAAATTGCATTAGAGTCAATAGCTTAAATAATACATAACAGTTCCTTGGTAACGTATTCACTAAGTTTTGGAGACACGCCCAAAGTGAAGTGAGACTAAACCTCCAAAGCCGCATTTTATGCGGCTTTTTTTATGCCTGAAGAAAATGGGTAGCAGCTTCTAATTACTTATACCAATTCGCTTAATTAAGTGATCTATTTTGAGGATGGAAAAACGTGTTGATAGCTAGGCAAAAAATTCACTATTTAGTTGTTCTAAATGAGAATTTTTTAACGCCCGCAAGCAGCGCGTCTACAAGTGAATTTTAGCCACCGCGTTAAGTTTTCCACGTAGGCGCAGAGCTTGCTCGCGCGAGAAGCGCAGCTTCTAATTACTTAATCACCCATCCTAAAAACTACGTTTTTAAACGCCCGTAAGCAGCGCGTCTACAAGTGAATTTTAACCACCGCGTTAAGTTTTCTACGTAGGCGCTAAGCTTGCTCGCGCGAGAAGCACAGCTTCTAATTACTTAAGCTAACTACTCTAAAAGCGCAGCGTCTCTAAACCTCTTTGTGAATTAATCACTTTAGGCCCTAACTCTACGGTAGAGCAGAGTTTGTAGAGCGAAGTAAAGCTTCTAATTACCCAACAAACATAACCTTTAAAAACAAAAAAAGGGCCAAGGCCCTTTTTTATGATGTTGCGCCTAATCATACAGGCCAAATACTGAGTGCTTAAACAACTTCACCAGCTACTATCGTATTAAAGCTGTCGTTGTCATGTAAGCTTGCAAATGCGCTCTCATGTAATAGCTCATTACGTAAATTTGGAGAGTATTCAAGTGCCATTTTAATGTCGGCTAATGCATCAGCATGCTTATGTGTTAGCGCATAAGCACATGCTCGTTGCCAATAGGCATAACCATAGACACTATCTATATCAATGGCTTGATTACACAACTCAATGGCTTGTGCTGTTTCATTTATTTCTAATAACGCATCGGCCTTATAAGCAATGGCTTCAACATCCTCTGGTTTGCGTTTTAAAATCTCATCAAATATTTCAATTTTATTAGCAAAATCACTTTCTAAATTGGCGCGCATCCATAACGAATGAACCTCGTTGGTAACTGATATGCGCTCTTGGTTACTGAGTATTTCTTCTGAGCGTACGCGTAGTTTTTCTTCAAGAATTTTTAATCGGTCTTCATACTCGTCAGTAATTACACTTACACGTGTATTTACAATATCTTCTACTTTGTTTTTAACATCGCGTAGTGAGTTCCAGCCCACTAAAACCAAAATAGAAGCCGTAGCGGTAATTATAAAAAATACATTATTAATAGTATCGGTAGTGTATGTTAATGCGCGATCTGCAGTATCAAGCTGTGCATGAGTAACTTGCTTAGTTACATCCTCACGGAGTTTTTGTTGATCTTGCCTTACGGCTTTTAGCTCGTCGAGTATGTAGCGCTCCATTAGCGGTTTAAACATAGACTCTTTAAGTTGTTTGAGGGCTTGTTGCTCTTGTTGTGCTGTAGGGGCTGCTGGTTTTTGTTCAGCAGAATTTACTATGCCCGAAAAAAAAGTTAAACAAACAAAAAGTGTAGATAGGTAATAACGCATCGGTACGCCTAATTAAATTAATTACTGTAATAACTTTAACATGCAGGGCTGAATGGCACTAGGGCGCGTTGACTTTTCAGGATTAAAATTGACCTAATTTAGATAGGAGTAATAGTTGTAAGAATTTTTTAGCCTAGTGAGCTTAGCAATAACAGGTTAAAGCATGAGCATTTTGCTAATACTTAGTTGGTTTTAAGAAAAAATAGGCAAAAAAAACCAGCTCAATATGAGCTGGCAAAAACTGCTTAAAACAACAATATGTCGTAGGGATTCACAGGAGAACAACTTCATACTAACTGAATCTTTATGAACAAATACTTAATTCAATTCAATTAGTTAAAAATATAAGAATACTCAAAGTATTCGGTTTATAAAGTAAAGGTGCATTGGGCTTAAGTAATGCACCTTTATAATTATAACTATATAACTACAATTTCATGGTGAAGGGGGGTATTCCAATGTGCGCTTCAAATAAATTAAAGCCACTTTCAAACCCTTCACATACCATTACGCCGAAATTTTGCAATTCGATCACAGGTCTAGTAAAAAGGTTAAGGTTAATTCACTAATTTTTTTTATCTTACGTAATACCTTACACGAGCGTCATCAGATTTATTTTTACTATTATTTTGAATGTAATTACAAAGCTATTGTTAAATACATCATTAGCAAAAGGCCAATCAAAAATATAAATTGGAGCAATCGTTTTAAATAGTATGTTGAGGCTGGCGTAGCATAATTTATGCGCCTATATTAAGGATACGTAAGTGTTTAGGCAGGCACACTAAATAATAAGTAAGCCGATTAAATAAAAATAACCGTTACTTTTTAAAAAGTTATAAATACATAAACAACAATACTGATTGATTAAGTATTTTACTTTTCTATTATAAGGATTCCAGAATGAGCAACCCTAAAGCAGGCCAATGTCCGGTCATGCACGGCAGTAATACTAAAACGTCTAATCCCAATACTGATTGGTGGCCAAATGCCCTAAACTTAGACATTCTTCATCAGCACGACACCAAATCAAATCCATACAATAGCGACTTTAATTACGCTGAAGCATTTAAATCAATCGATCTTGACGCGCTAAAAACAGACGTAAAAAGCTTAATGACCGATAGCCAAGATTGGTGGCCAGCCGATTGGGGACATTACGGCGGTTTAATGATTCGTTTAGCATGGCACTCAGCGGGTTCATACCGTTTGGCCGATGGTAGAGGGGGCGGTGGTACAGGTAATCAACGTTTTGCGCCACTAAATTCATGGCCAGACAACGGTAACCTCGACAAAGCGCGCCGTTTACTTTGGCCAATAAAGAAAAAATACGGTAACAAGCTTTCATGGGCCGACTTAATTATTTTAGCGGGCAACATGGCATACGAATCAATGGGTTTAAAAACCTTTGGTTTTGCCGGCGGCCGAGAAGATATTTGGCATCCTGAAAAAGACGTTTACTGGGGAGCTGAAAAAGAATGGTTAGCGCCAAGTGATGGTCGTTACGAAAGTGTAGATAAACCAGACACCATGGAAAACCCATTAGCCGCAGTACAAATGGGCTTAATTTATGTAAACCCTGAAGGTGTAAATGGTATACCTGATCCGCTTAAAACAGCGGCCCAAATTCGCGAAACTTTTGCGCGTATGGCAATGGATGACGAAGAAACCGCTGCATTAACGGTAGGCGGGCACACAGTAGGTAAAGCACATGGTAATGGCAAAGCAGAAAACTTAGGCCCAGAGCCAGAAGCTGCTGACGTACACGAGCAAGGCCTTGGTTGGAATAACACTACAACCCGTGGTATTGGCCGCGATACAGTTACATCAGGTGTAGAGGGCGCATGGACTACGCACCCAACACAATGGGATAACGAATACTGTAAGCTTTTATTAACCTGCGAATGGGAACTCACTAAAAGCCCTGCAGGTGCTCATCAGTGGGAGCCTATTAATATTAAAGAAGAAGACAAGCCTGTCGATGTAGAAGATTCATCAATTCGTTTGAACCCAATGATGACAGATGCTGATATGGCCATGAAAGTGGACCCAACGTACCGTAAAATTATTGAGCGCTTTTATAACGACTTTGACTACTTTTCAGACGTGTTTGCACGTGCCTGGTTTAAACTAACTCACCGCGATTTAGGTCCTAAATCATGTTACTTAGGTGCCGACGTACCAAGCGAAGACTTAATTTGGCAAGATCCAATTCCAGCCGTTGATTACACATTAACAGACGACGAAATTAGCAATCTAAAAACCACATTATTAAATTGTGGTGTTAGTGCCGCTGATTTAATAAATACAGCTTGGGATAGCGCACGTACTTATCGTGGTTCTGATAAACGTGGCGGCGCAAATGGTGCACGCATTCGTTTAGCACCGCAAAAAGATTGGCAAGGTAATGAGCCAGAACGTTTAGCATCAGTACTTAGTGCGCTTGAAAAAGTGCAGGCTGGCTTGAGTAAACCTGTTAGCATCGCCGACTTAATTGTTTTAGGTGGTACAGCAGCCGTAGAACAAGCTGCAAAACAAGCCGGTGTTGATGTAAACGTGCCGTTTGCTCCAGGACGTGGAGATGCAACAGACGAAATGACTGATGCAGAATCGTTTGATGTACTAGAACCCATTCACGATGGTTTTAGAAACTGGCTGAAAAAAGATTACGCAGTATCAGCGGAGGAGTTATTACTAGAGCGCAGCCAACTAATGGGATTAAGTGCACCAGAAATGTCGGTACTTATTGGTGGGATGCGAGTACTAGGTACTAACTATGCTGGCAGCGAGCATGGCGTATTTACAAATAGCGTGGGTTCATTAACCAACGACTTCTTTGTAAACTTAACTGACATGTCAAACCGTTGGGAGCCAACTCAAAAAGGTTTATACAATATAGTAGACCGTAAAAGTGGCACTACTAAATGGACTGCAACACGCGTTGATTTAGTATTTGGATCAAACTCTATATTGCGCGCACTTGCTGAGTTTTATGCACAAGACGACAATAAAGAACGTTTTGTACATGACTTTGTAAATGCATGGGTAAAAGTAATGAATGCCGATAGATTCGATCTTAAATAATCTGTACGCTAAATAAAAACGGGGGAGTAATAATTTACTCCCCCGTTTTTGCATGTAGTCCTGGTCAGTATTACTTATAAAATATTGTAATTTATCTAAGTCATATAAAAATTAGGCATTAAAAAAGGCGGCAAAAGCCACCTTCTTATAAAACAATAAAACTTATAGAAGTGCAAAAAGCTTTTGTAGTTGTGGCATGTATTCGCTGACAAGTTCAAGGTTGCTTTCGCTTACTAAAGACTCTGTAGACTCCTCAGCTGCGCTTGACGATTTACCAAACGAACCCATTAACGAACTAGCGCCTTTATCTTTAGCACTTTTCATGCTTTGAAAACCGCCCATTACTTTATTCGCTGTTTCTTGATTATCAGCAGATAAACCCGATTTAAGGTTTTCGATATAAGCCATTGATACTTCAGAACCTACAGTTACTAGTTGCTCTGGTGTAAAGCCGTAGCGGCCTGTAACACCCGCGAAGCTTTTGTATAGGTCTTGCTCTTTAATCATGCTTAGTGCGCTATTAGCTAGAGAGCTTTGTTCGTCAACACTTTGATCTGCAGAACCACCTAGCATACTTGCTAAGTCTAAGTCTTTTAAAGACTCTTGGCTGCTTGCCCAGCTCGTTACAGCTGGCAGTGCTTTCATATAGCTTTGAAGTTGACCTTCGTTAATATCTACTGCAAGGCTTGAGAAACTCATTGCTAATAAGCTAAGTGATACAAGTATTTTTTTCATTGAGCATTTCCTAGTATTAAAGTTGTGCCAATTAGAAACTAATAAGCAACACTTGCCAACACAAAATAATATATTGGCTGATTTTATAGTACAATTTATGAGAATTTATTTAAGTTCTAAGAATTTAGTTCATTCACCACAAGCTAATGTACTGATGATATAATACATTTTTGACAAATAGAGCTGAACACAATGTTAACAATTTCAAATACTGTCACTATCGATGAATGGGAACTAGAGCTAACGGCTATTCGTTCGCAAGGTGCCGGTGGTCAAAATGTTAACAAAGTCGCAAGTGCAATTCATTTACGCTTTGATATTAACCGCTCTAAATTACCTGATTTTTATAAAGAGCGTTTGCTAGCCTTAAATGATACAAGAATTACCAAAGAAGGCGTTTTAATAATTAAAGCGCAAAGCCATCGTACTCAAGAGCTAAACCGAGAAGATGCCCTTAAGCGCTTAAAAGATTTAATACTTAGTGCTACCGTTGTTAATAAAGCGCGTCGTGCCACCAAGCCCAGCCGTAATTCACAGCGAAAGCGCATGGATAAAAAAACTAAACACGGGCAAAACAAAGCGCTACGCGGCAACATAAAGTTTTAGTTTTAAACGGTATTAATAAAGTATAGAAGGGACTTGATGCCTACATGCAGGCATCATTTTTACATCGTATTGTACGTATAAAAATATGAGTGAGGGGTAGCCTCACTTATATTTAATAACTATTAATACCTACTTAGCCATTTCTAAATCAGATTCTGCATTTGCCAACATTGCAAACTCTTCATCAGCGCTTTTAGCAACTAAGTGTTTTGAGCTATAGCCAAAGTAATATGCGGCGCCCACAATAAACAGCACCATAGTGTATAAAAATGCACGAGGGTCAAACGCATACACACCCGTTAATGCTATAAGCGAAAGTACTAAAGCAATACTTGACGTAACTACGCCACCTGGAGTTTTGTACGGGCGAGGTAAATCAGGTTGTTTAACGCGAAGTAAAATATGGCTCAGCGCCATTAATGCATACGAGAGCGTTGCACCTACTACTGCCATTGCAAGTATTAAGTCACCCTCACCACTGAGTGATACTAAAAAGCCAAATACTGCCGGTACAATCAACGCACGTGCTGGCACTTTGCGATTAGTCGTAATAGACAACGAACGTGGTAAATAACCGGCTCTAGATAAAGCAAACACTAAGCGACTATAACCATAAATAATAGAGAAAAACGAAGCAACTAAACCCGCAAGCCCTAATATATTTACAACGGTTGCTAAGCCCTCACTACCCGATGCATTTAATGCATCAACTAAAGGTACAGCACTTGCCCCCATTGCAGCAGCACCGCCAGCACCAGGTACTAAAACAACAACTAAAAAAGCAGTAAATAACAAAAAGATCATTGCACCAATTATGCCTTTCGGCACATCTTTAGTGGGATCTTTTGCTTCTTCAGCAGCAAGCGGTACACCTTCAACCGCTAAAAATAACCACATGGCAAACGGTAATGCAGCCCAAACCCCGTACCAACCTAAAGGTAAAAACTCACTGGCTCCCACTGCATCGGTTACGGGGACGTCAAATAAGCGCGATGCATCAAAATTTGTGATTAAAACAAAAGCCGTTGCAATAATAGCTAATACCGCTAAACCACTTATTACCATCATTACTTTAAGCGCTTCTCCTACGCCCGCTAAATGAATTCCCACAAATAGTAAGTAAAATAATGCATATACCCATGGGCCATTAAATCCGGTGAGGGCTTCAACTGCCGAGCCTATAAAAATAACAATAGCAGCGGGCGCTAAGGCGTATTCAATTAATACGGCAAGCCCGGTTAAATAGCCTCCCGCTGGCCCCATAGCTTGACGCGCAAAACTATAACCACCGCCTGCAGCAGGTATTGCAGCTGACATTTCAGCAAGCGATAGTACAAGCGCTAAATACATAACCGCCATTAATACTGCAGCAATGGCAAAACCACCCCAACCGGCTTCGGCGATACCAAAGTTCCAGCCTGCAAAGTCACCCGATATTACATACGACACACCCAAACCTGCGAGCAATAACCACCCCGCAGTACCCCGTTTTAACTGTCTTTTAGCAAGGTACTCTGTATTATTATTAGTAGACATAACCTTTCTCCGTTGATGTTTAGTTTTTATTTTTTATTTCATGTGTTTTTAATTAAAATTATTCAGCAATTAAAAAGTTAGTGGTTGAAACCTGATGCTCAATTACATCATCTTGTGTGCGGTCTTTTAAATTAACCCCAGTTAGTTTTAGTTTTTTAGCTTCACGTAATAAGTACAGTGCGCGTCTCGCCGCTTCTGTATAAGGTAGGCCTGCAGGGCGAATATTCGATATGCAATTACGACATGCATCGTTAAGTCCTGTTTTGGGCTCCCATGTTAAATACAAGCCAAGGCTATCTGGCGAACTAAGCCCTGGGCGCTCTCCTATTAACACCATAACCACCTGCGCATTTAGCAACTCACCTATATCGTCGCCAATCGCTACTCGCCCTTGCTCAACCAAAGTAATGGGAGCAATTTTAAATTGCTTGTCTGTTGTAAGGTGCGTTAATAGCTCTGTTATAAATGGGTATGCATTTTTTTGTACCGCCAACGACGAAAGTCCATCAACCACTACAATCGCTAAATCGTATTTAGCCTGCGCAGTGTGCTTTTGTTTATTCATATAGCTGAGAAGTACTTGCCTACCATTTTCATCAAGTTTGCGGCCTAAATCGGGTCGCTGAAGGTAAGTAACCCTGTCAACGGCTTGGCTGTGTAAATGCAGGGGAGGGGCAACCTCTTTTAGAGCATTAATACTGCCTAGTTGCTCAGTCATTTCGTTAATATCAAGCGGAAAACTCACCGCATCACGCGCTTGTGCATGAGATAGCTGAAAAGCCAGCATTTCTGAGGTTGGCAAACTTATACCAGCGCGACCAAGCCCAATACGGGCGTCGGTAAAACGCCGTAAATCACTCCAAGGGTTGTGCACTACATTACCGTTATTTTTATGCTCATTTACTGAGTTATCTAATGGAGTGGTCGGTTTTGAACGTGATTTCATGAGCCACCTCCAGCAATTGCACCCAGAGGTTTAGCAAAAGCGGGAGGCAAGGTATCTGAAAGTGTGATGTCGGTAGTGCTTTGCATAATTTTCATTTTGCTTAGCCATGCTTCAAACTCAGGGGCGGGTCTAGAGCCAAGAACTCGACGCACATATAATGCATCATGAAACGACGTAGTTTGGTAATTAAGCATAATATCGTCAGAGCCAGGTATTCCCATTACAAACGAGCAACCTGCAACACCTAACAGCGTTAGCAAATTATCCATATCGTTTTGATCGGCCTCTGCATGATTGGTGTAACACACGTCGCACCCCATCGGTATGCCTAGTAACTTAGCGCAAAAGTGATCCTCAAGTCCTGCTCGGGTAATTTCTTTACCATCAAACAAATATTCAGGGCCAATAAACCCCACCACGGTATTAACCAGTAACGGATCAAACTTACGAGCAACTGCATAAGCGCGAGCTTCACACGTTTGCTGATCAAGCCCATGATGCGCATTTGCTGAAAGCGAACTGCCTTGCCCAGTTTCAAAATACATCACATTATTGCCAACAGTGCCGCGCTTTAAACTCAAAGCGGCATCTTGCGCTTCAGCTAAAGTATTTAAATTAAAACCAAAACTTGAGTTAGTAGCCTCCGTGCCGCCAATCGACTGAAATACCAAATCAACCGGTGCGCCAGCTTCTATACATTCAATAGTGTTAGTAACATGTGTAAGCACACAGCTTTGCGTCGGTATGGCGTATTTTTGAATAACATCATCCATTAATGTCATTAATTTAATGGCCTGGGCAACGTTGTCGGTTGCTGGGTTTATACCTATTACGGCATCGCCATTACCGTATAGCAGCCCATCAAGCATGCATGCAGCAATACCGTTAATATCGTCAGTTGGATGATTGGGTTGTAAACGTGTAGATAAATGCCCAGGGAGGCCAATAGTGTTTCTAAAAGCACTTGTAACATGGCACTTTTTAGCAATTAATATGAGATCTTGATTGCGCATTATTTTGCTAACTGCAGCAGCCATTTCAGGCGTAATTCCTTGCCTTATACTTGCAAGTACAGCGGGTGTTGCAAAGTCGCTTAAAAGCCAATTACGAAAATCGCCTACAGTTAAATGTGCAATAGCCATAAAGGCATTGGCATCGTGCTCGTCAATAATTAAGCGTGTAATTTCGTCATCTTCGTAGGGAATAAGTACCTCATTTAAAAATGTTTTAAGAGGTACATCGGCCAATGTCATTTGAGCCACAGCACGTTCTTGTGCTGATTGTGCAATGACGCCCGCTAAGCGATCACCCGAACGCTGTGGCGTTGCTTTAGCCATTAACTGGGCTAAGTTCTTGAATTTATAAGTGTGTGTACCTAAAGTGTAACTGTACGCTTGCCCCATGATTTACTCCACATAACTAACATGATAAACCTTGGTATAGGTTTTGCTGCATCTTTAGCTATAAATCAATTTTCAATAGTTACAAGACAGCTTATTTTGTACCAAGTAACTATCGAATTTCGGCAAAAGATTATTTATTAATCCAATTCAATTGGTTACATACGCAAAGCGGTGTTAACTTAACCATAATAAAAGTGTAACGAAAAAGAGCATCCCCTATATGGCGCAGCAAAGTAGCTACAACGCACCACTAAAGAGCAAGGTGCAAACACACGATATAGACGAGCAAGCGCATAGCCTTACTCAATGGCAGCAAAAATACGATCAAATGAGCGATGGCAGCTTTTATGGTTTTATTGAAGAAACAGATTACGTCAATATTCATGTGTTTAAAGAATACACCGAGCGAGCGCTTCGTCAGCAATGTAACATCGCCCCCAATTCGGTTTGGCTTGGCATTCCTTGTCAGTCGCAGCAAAGTAAGATTAATGGTCTAAGTGTGGCAAGTAATCAATTTATGTGCCGCACAAGTGATAATGACTTTGAGCTGATAACCCCTGAGCAATTTAATATTTATGGTTTGGTAATCGATTGGAATTCAATTGAATATATGGCGCAGCTACAAGGCGTAACATTGAAAAACCTATCATCTGCACAATCAGCTCGCTTATCGGTAAGCAACTCATCATTGCAAACGGCAAGGCAAATAATTAATAGCATGGTTGTAGGCAAGGGCTTTGGACTTAAAACCGAATCACAGCAAGATATGCTAAACATGTTGGCACTACACTTATTACAAGCAGATAATCCACAACAAAATATTGCGCCAAGTTATAAACATCGAAAAGCCGTAGTAGATAAAGTAAAAGATTACGTGGCCACAAATCCACAAAACCCAATAACCATAACTGAGCTGTGCGAGCTTGCCTTTGTAAGTAGGCGCACACTTCAGTATAGTTTTGAGAGTGTTTTAGGAATTAACCCTTTGCGGTTTTTACGTTTAACACGTTTAAATAATGTAAGGCGGGAACTAAAAAAACCAAACCAAGATAAGCCAATTTCAGTAATAGCAGCCAATTGGGGATTTTGGCATGCGGGACAATTTGCTAAAGATTACACGCAACTATTTGGTGAAAACCCATCACAAACAGTTAAAAATTCAGCACAGCAGTTTAAACCACCGTGCTCTACAAACTTGTAGGTGCGAATTTACTTCGCGCTCATGTAACGTGGCTTTAATGCTCTAAAAGTGAAAGCGAGGTATAAAACCTCACCTACATCGTGCAAACACTAAACCCGTAGGCGCGAATTTATTTCGCGCTTATGTAATTTAGCTTTAATACTTTAAAAGTGAAAGCGAGGTATAAAACCTCACCTACATCTTGCAAACACCAAACCCGTAGGTGCGAATTTATTTCGCGCTTTAGTAACATGGCTTGAATGCTCTAAAAGTAAGGTATAAAACCTCACCTACACCGTGCAAATACCAAACCCGTAGGTGCGAATTTATTTCGCGCTAATGTAACGTGGCTTAAATGCTCTAAAAGTGAAAGCGAAGTATAAAACCTCACCTACATCAACACTNAAACCCGTAGGTGCGAATTTATTTCGCGCTCATGTAACATGGCTTTAATGCTCTAAAAGTGAAAGCGAGGTATAAAACCTCACCTACATCTTGCAAACACCAAACCCGTAGGTGCGAATTTATTTCGCGCTCATGTAACATGGCTTGTATGCTTTAAAAGTAAAAGCGAGGTATAAAACCTCGCTTACTATATTCAAAAGCCCTATTTGATCGGTGCTATTTAAGCCGCGATTAAATAGGACTCTTGTCCTGAATGCTTGTTGTTGCGTTTAAACGAGCCTTTGCCTTTTTTAGCTTTAACCACTTGTGGTTTAAATAATTTAGAGGTGACCATCGCCGCTAGTGCATTGTGGTTTATAACGCCTCGTCCTGTGTCTACCGCGCTGGTGTTTGCGGTTTTTGCTTTAGATTTTTTAGTCATATATTTCCTATCAGCCAATGGTTATTTTAAGTTAAATAATAAAAAGGCTTTTATATTAGCCTATTTAAGAGATGGCGATTGTAGGCTTAATTGTCAACCGCGCAAGTATTTTTAATGCCCAACAGGTACTTTTTTAGTAATAAAAAAGTATAAAAAAAGCGCAGTTAATAACTGCGCTTAATATTACTTTAGTTTGCTTTATAAATTAAAAACTAAAGCTTACTTTTGCATAGTACGTTCTGCCGTCAAAGCCGTAAGGTAATGCACGTACTGGGTATTTAAATGCGCCGTTGGTGATAAAGTTAAGTACTTCGTCGTCGCCTAGCTCGTCTGGCGTTTCGTCAAATACGTTATCGGCACCCACTGAAAGCGCAAACATGTCGTTAATTTGGTAGCTAACATTTAAATCAACTAACACAGCAGACTCAACCGTACTTGTTGGTTTAAACGATCCTGTTGGCGAAAGCTCACCTGGTAATGAAATATGGTCATTACCAAAGTATTTTACATCTGTTTCGCCAAAGTAGTTAAAGCGAATGGTTGATGTGTAGGCATCGCGTTCGTAGTCAAACGTAAGCGTTGCACGTTCACTAGGTTGTCCGTCGGTAAAAAAGCTACGTTGTAAATCATCAAAAGCAACCGCTTCAGGAATACCGTCTTCAGCATTTACGCCGTCAATTTTAGTATCGTTTAGGTTACCTGCAAAGGTTACTCCTAAATTGCCACCTTCAACTTCTGTACGGTACGATGCAATAATATCAACGCCTTGCGTAGTAGAATCAACCGAGTTTGAGAAGTAGTTAGCTTGCACAGCTCCAGTTGCTTGTAGCGCTGCAACTGCTTCTGAGCTAAACGATACGTCGTCAGCGGTAAGTAAGCTGCCAAGCGTAATACGGTCTTCAATTTCTACACGGTAAAAATCAACCGTTAACGAAAGCTCGCTTGTTACATCGTAAACAAAACCTGCACTGTAGTTTGTTGAAGTTTCAAGCTCTAAGCTATCTACGCCTAACGCACTTGGGAAAGCGGTCCCTGTGTTTGCAGTGAACGATTGCGTTAATGTGCCGTCTGAGCCTAAGTTAGTTGTAAAGGCTGTATAACCACTTTGTTGAAGTGATGGTGCTCTAAAACCAGTAGATACCGCACCACGTACAGCAAAATCATCTGAAAATTCATAACGTGTTGCTAATTTACCAATTAAATCATCCCCAGCATCTGAGAAATCTTCATAACGTAGCGCACCACTGACGTTCCATGCATCGGTGATCATAGTTTCTACGTCTACATAAACTGCGTAGCTGTTACGGTCGCTGTCGTTAGCTGCTTCAGGGCGTAGGCCGTTATAAGCCTGAAAACCACACTGTGCAAATTGGTCTGGATCGTTTACTGATGGGTACGAGGTATCCATATTTGCTAGTCCACAGGCGTATGATGCTTCATCGCCAGGTACTATTTCGTAGTTTTCTTTACGATATTCAGCGCCTACTGTTACATATAAAGGTTCACCACGGCCAATATCTACAATACCGTTTACATCAAGGTTAAGCGTTGTTTGATCAAATCTAAAACCACCTGAGTAACCGCCACTAGGGCCTGAGTTTGCTGCAATATCGGCATCGCTTGCACTTGGGTTGTTAAATAAATACTCAGCCGCGTAAGAAGCGTTTAATGTATTGCGTGATGTAAAGTCGTATTGATTTTCACCATAAACAGCCGATACATCGTAATTCCAATCTGTGTTTATATCGCCTTTAAAACCAAGCGCGACTGAAATATCTTGTGCTTCGTTATATATGCGCGGTAAAAAACCATCGCTATATACTTGGGTTACGTTTTTAGACGCTTCGTTAAAATTACGGTAAAAACCATTACCCAGCGCCGTGCGCTCTGAGTAGCCACCAAACGAGTAAAGCTCGCCGTCGCCCATTGGTAATGCCATGTTGTAAAATAACGACGTAAATTCACTTTCTGAGTTACCTTGGCCCCAGCGTACGTCTTCACTTAACGTACCTGGTTCAACATTAAGCGACCCCCCCGTATCACGCTCGGCGCGGTTAGTGCCATCGGCATCACGGTACTCAAGCGATAGGTTAATAAAGCCGCCTTCGTTGCCTAATTCAAAACCACGGTTTAAACCTGCTGAAATAGTGTCGCCGTCACCTTCACTTGTGCCGCCGTATTGTATAAAACCCGTTGTAATACCGGTTGAGTTATTAAGAGATAAGTTAATTACGCCTGCAATAGCATCAGAGCCATATTGCGCCGCTGCGCCATCGCGTAATACTTCAACGCCTTTAAGGGCCGTTAGCGGAATCGCATTCATATCAGTACCCGCAGCGCCTGCGCCTACTGTACCGTTAAGGCCAAAAATTGATTGGTTATGACGACGTTTACCATTTACTAATATAAGAGTTTGATCTGGCTGTAGGCCACGAAGTGTTGCGGGTCTAAATAAATCAGAACCGTCAGATACTTGTGTACGCGAAAAGTTAAATGAAGGCGCTGTCGCTTGAAGGCTTTGGCCAAGCTCGGTAAAGCCACCTTTGGTTAAATCATCTGCGTCAATTAAATCAATAGGAGAAGAAGACTCTGTAGAAGTACGGTTAGATACACGCGATCCTAATACAGATATTTGCTCAATGTTTTTAGCAGCTTGCACTGGTGCTTCTTCTGCGTTAACAATGCTTGGTGCGCTAAACGCGAAAGCAACGGCTACAGCAAGTGTGTTTAAACGGTATGTTGGCATAGTGACGACCCTGTTTTTTTGTGTTCTTATAATATGTGTGTGGTTATGGTGCTCATAACCTGTTGCAAACATCCTAGCAACATATGCAAACAAAAAGAAATGAAAAAAACTAAATATTTGGTCTAAGTATGCAAATAAATTTCAAGATAAGAAAAAACTACCTTTAATCGATTAAAATACACGCTACAAGGGCATTAAACTTCAAAAAAAGATCTATTAACTTTTTATTTACATTGTGGTTTTGTTCGTTAGTTTACGCTTTTAAAGGTAATAGGCAGCGGATGGTCGTACCTGTCCCTAATGTGCTGTTAACTTCTATTTTTCCGCCATGATCGCTCACCATAGCGTATACAAGTGTCATACCCATACCGGTACCTTCACCAACTTCTTTTGTTGTATAAAAAGGGTCAAACATATGCGCTATTGTGTCTTCACTCATTCCACAGCCATTATCTTTTACCTCAATACAGATATTTGTGTTTAGTTCAAAAATATTGACCTCAATAATGCAGCCTTTTTCTAAATCAAGCTCGCATGCTTGCCAAGCATTCATTAAGAGATTTACAAAAATTTGATTAATTGATGATAAATTGCACCAAATAAGTGGTAGTGGTTCAAACCGCGTTTTTATCTCGCATAGTTTGAGTTTGTTACTTAATAACCTTAAAGCATTATTAGCACCCGTTGTTACATCGGTTAGTTGCTTATCTTGCGAGGAGGAGGGGTGGGCAAAGTTTAATAAGTCATGCACAATTTGTTTTATTCGTTTGAGTCCTTCAACGCTGTCGTTAACTTGTCCCTGCAAATTGTTATAAAGCCACGCATACGGATACTGTAAGTTGAGTATGTCGATTTCGTGTTTAAAACGGCTCTCTTTAATTTCGTTGTTTAAGTATTGCTCGTTAAGCTTTAGCAACGTGATGAGCAAAGGAGTAGAATTTTGTAAGCTTTCTATATTACTCATTGCATAGGCAAGCGGGGTATTTATTTCATGGGCTACGCCTGCACAAAGCGTTCCTAAGGTTGCCATTTTTTCGGTTTGCACAAACAGCATTTGCTGGTGTTCTAAATCGGCTACTTTTTTTTGTAATTCATTATTTATGGCAACTAAAACGGTGCTTTTATCTTTGAGTAATTGTTCTGCGGCCAAGCGCAGCTTTTGTTCGTTTAAAAAAGCACGTTCAAAATTACCATCTGATCCATTCATTCCTTTCATCCATATAGATAACTTTATACTTAACGTTTAGTCGTCTACATGCAAATTTGCAACTTTAGTGTGAGCATTTATCTACTTATAGATAATAACCACATTAGGTGACTCCTACTCTATATAAAAGGTAAGCATAAACAGGTCACGGATGTTTTTTTAAGCTATTATTTAGCCAGAAGTAATTTAAAGGCGGCGCAATGACTCAAGCAACACCAAACACACCAATGAATCAGGTTGATGTACTTTGTATTGATGATGACGAAATAGTACTACGTACGTTAACACGACTACTTGAAGTAAATGGCTTAACGGTTATTGTTTGCGATAATCCGCAAAACGCATTAACACTTTTTAAAAATCATGAATTTGGTTTAATTATTAGCGACATGCGGATGCCAGTAATGAACGGTGCCGAGTTTTTAGAAAAAGCGCGTGCGCTGGCACCCGACACTCAACGCATTTTATTAACCGGTTACGCCGATATACAAACAACCCTAGCGGCTGTTAACCAAGGGCAAATAAATGGTTATATTCAAAAACCATGGCAAAACGACTTATTACTTCGAAGCATTAAAGATAGCCTAGAAAAATTTGCGCTAAAAAAGCAAAACAAAAAATTAGAAACACAAGTTAAGGCGCAAAACCAAGAACTACTTGAGCTAAACAACACGTTAGAGCAACGAGTAGAAAAACGTACCTTACAAATCAAACAAGTTTTAAAAAAGCTAGAAGACGCCAACGAGCGCGAAAAACAAGAGCACAAATCAACCGTTGAGCTGCTATATAATTTTGTTAACGCAAACCCTTACCTTGATGGCAACAAAGCACAAAATATTGCAAATACCTGCACACAAATAGCGCTTTACTTAAATCTGTCGCAAAAAAGCATCGATCTTGCCCCAATGGCGGGTTATTTAGCACAAATAGGTTTGCTTGCTATGGACCCTGAACTTTATAAAAAACCGCTAAATCGGCTAAATGAGCAACAACGTAAGACCTTTTATACTCATCCAAGTACTGCACAATTAATGCTAATGCCAGCAATACACTTACACGATTTATCGGATGCTATTTATTATCAGTTTGAACGTTTTAACGGAAATGGAATGCCCAAAGGCCTTGCTGGAAACGACATACCGATAGGGGCTATGGTATTAGGGTTAGCGCGCGATTACTGGGACGCGTTTGAGCAGAGCAATGCAAGCGATGAAAAGCAGCGCCACGAGGACGCACTCGAAAGTGTAAAACTTTATAGTGGTTCGTTTTACCACCCTAAAATAGTTCGTGCGCTTGAAGCAAGCCATGCAAAACTACACGAACAAAAAAGTTCAGCAGGATCAGTACTAATTTGTAATGCCCATGAGCTTAAAGATCAAATGATACTCGGCCATGCTCTGCACAGCCATTCGGGTATAATGTTGCTGCCTAAAGGTCATGTATTTAGCCGCAAATCAATAGAAAAACTGCAGCAACTAGAATCTAAAAAACCAGCCCCATTTAGAATTATGGTTAAAACTGCTAAATGATTGATCTAAACGGCAGTTTTTTTCGTTACAATGTGCATAAAATACATTATTGAATTTGCTTGAAGGAGCACTCTGTGTCGCGATTTTCTGCGGTTACTGACAATCCCCATGATGGGCGTTTTAACCAAAAAACGGGAATACTGCTTACTAACTTAGGTAGCCCTGATGCACCAACAGCTGCTGCGCTTCGTATATACTTACGTGAGTTTTTATCAGATCCACGCATTGTAGAAATACCACGCCTAGTATGGATGATAATTTTACATGGCATTATTTTGCGTGTGCGCCCTAAGCGTTCGGCTAAATTATACGAAAGTATATGGACCGAAAATGGCTCGCCGCTTACTCACATCACTCGACAACAAAGCGTAAAGCTAAATACCTTATTAAAAGAGCAAGGTTATACCAATACCGAAGTGGTAATGGCAATGCGCTATGGTAATCCCTCAATAGAGGCCGGCCTTGAGGAGCTTCGTGATAAAGGCTTAACGCGTATTATTATATTGCCAATGTATCCGCAATATTCTAGCCCAACCACGGGTTCAACGTTCGATGCTGTATCAAGCGTACTGCGTAAATGGCGCTGGGTGCCAGAGCTGCATTTTATTAATGGCTATCATAAAAACACCCGTTATATTGAGTCACTTGCTAATAGTATTAGTGAGGATTTAGAAGCGAATGGTATGCCACAAAAAATTGTTTTTTCGTATCACGGTATGCCAAAACTATTTTTAGAGCGCGGCGATCCGTACCACTGCCTATGTTTACAAACCACGCGTTTAGTTGTCGAAAAACTAGGCCTTGATAAAAACAAAGTAATTAGTACTTTTCAAAGTCGATTTGGTAAAGCCGAGTGGTTAAAGCCATATACCGATGCAACCCTTGAAGCCCTGCCTGATGAGGGTATTACCGATGTAGCTATTATCAGCCCTGCTTTTAGCGCCGACTGCCTAGAAACACTTGAAGAGCTAGAAGGCGAAAATCGTGAAATATTCGAAAACGCAGGCGGCAAAAAATACCGTTACATAGCGGCACTAAACGACAGAGACGACCACATAGAAGCTGTGTTTGATGTTATAAAACCGATGTTGTAAATCTGATTATAAAAGCACATAGCTATAAATAGTTCGCATTAAGCGGTGTTAAAATTAACACCGCTTTTTTGTTTTAAGGGCTTTTAAAATATTTAGTTAATTAATTCACAAAGAGGTTAAGAGGCGCTGCGCTTTTAGAGTAGTGATAAAACATAAAAATACTGTTTTTGGCTTTCTCATTTACTCCTCTTTTACTTCTCATTGTGCAAATAAAAGCTTTTAAAGGGCGAATTAATTCACAAAGAGCTTAAGAGACGCTGCGCTTTTTAAAGTAGTGATAAAACATAAAATACTGGTTTTTGTTTTCGGCTTTCTCATTCACTCCTCTTTTACTTCTCATTGTGCAAATAAAAGCTTTTAAATGGCTAATTAATTTACAAAGAGCTTAAGAGGCGCTGCGCTTTTTAAAGTAGTGATAAAACATAAAATACTGGTTTTTGTTTTCGGCTTTCTCATTCACTCCTCTTTTACTTCTCATTGTGCAAATAAAAGCTTTTAAAGGGCTAATTAATTTACAAAGAGCTTAAGAGGCGCTGCGCTTTTAGAGTAGTGATACATATTGGCCGATCTGGTTTTTCTCAGCTATTACTGATTACCTTATCTTTGTGAAAGAAATTACTTATATTTTTAATAATAATTAAAATAAAAACGTATTGCGGAGGGGGAGAATACCTAAGCAACAGCAATTAAACGCTATCGCTTAAAGTATAAATCAATCGCTTTAGTGAGGAGCTCGTCGAGCTGTTCTTCAAATTCTTCTATATCAATATCAAAATGCTTTAAGTACGCATGAGCCTGAGCAAGTGATAAATTACGGCTGTTAACGCTATATTGTCGCTCGTCTATGGCTTTATCGTAACGAGGTAAAAATACAAATTGGCCATAAAATGGTGACTTAATATGTTTATTTGCAAAACGACAAAAATCTTCAACATGCTCAGCACCCTTAGGGCCAAGGCAACCGGGCTCGATGCGATACATTAAGCGAATTTTTTTGTCGTCATTTATTTGCATATAAAGCCTTTATCTAAAAAACAGTACGCGTACTATTTTTCCATCTTTAATTTGGTAACTCGAAATAAGTTCTGAGCGTTTATCAACTACCTTTTCGTCAGTTGAGCAGGTTTCTGATAGTTCGTGATCAATCACTATATCGCCGTGCACTATGCGCTTAATTGGTGATGAGTGAATACACTTTAACTTTTTAAACATTAGCCCATAACGTTCTATTAGTTTTTCTTTACCTTTAAATAATAGCTCATTAGGGAAAATATAAAACTCAACGTCTTCGGCATACACACGAAGAAACTCTTCAATGTTACGCGCGTTATACGCTTTAACTAACTGCTCTACTACCGCAAGTGATTCGCGCGATTGCTTAGCTTTAGTTTGTTGCTTAACTGTCAGCGCTTCTTTTGCTTGCGTAACTGCTTTTTCAGCTTCGGCTACAGCCACTGCTTTTTCTATTTTATTTTTCGGCTTTTCAGTAGGTTTAATCTGCTCGTTACCCAATACCTTTGAATCGTCTGGTTTAGTCGCATCAATTGTTGGCTTTTTAAGCTCAGGTGCTTTGTATTCAAGCGTATTTACTTTGTCGTCAGCTTTGACTTGAGTTACTGATTGCTCATCTTCAACTTTTGGTTTTTCAACGTTTGCTTGAGCTTCAACTTGCTGCTCTTTTTGCTCAGGCTCGCTTTGTTCTGCGGCGTAAGTAATAAGCGCAACGGTGGTAATTAACGAGGCAAAAATAATAGATAACGGTTTCATAACTTTCCTAAAATGAACACTAAACACGTGTAATACCAATTACATTAAATAAGTGATCTATTATAGCGTCAAGAAAATAGCACAATAACAAGGCGAAAATTGTGACATATAGTTGTTCTATATGAATAACTTTTAACGCAGTTAGTGAGTTATTTAATGCGATAGAATGATCATATTTTTGATAATATTGGTATAAGGGTGCAACATAGCAAATTTTAACGTTATCGGATAGTTAATACCACCACTGTAGCCTACCAGTACTGCTCTACAGTAATGTTACCGGGTGCTTTGCGGCGGTTACGCGTAAAGTTTTTATCGAGAAGTAGCGCGGTGGTGTCTTTTACCATTTGTGGATTTCCGCAAATCATAAATTGCGCGTTACTAGGCTCAGGATTTAATTTTACATGTTCAAACAAGCCGTTGCTCTCAATAGCGTTAGTAATCCGGCCACTTAAGCCTTGTAATGGCTCTTCTCTACTTACAACAGGAATGTAGTTGAGTTGTTCTGGGTACACTCTTAATAACTCGTTAATAAGTGCCTGATAGCTTAAGTCGTTATTAAAACGTACACCATGCACTAAGTTTATGCTTTTGTATTTTTTCCATACATCGGGCTGTTGTAATATCGATAAAAAAGGGCCTATGGCAGTGCCAGTACCTAACATCCAAAGCTGATCGCTTTGTGGTATTTCATCAAGGGTAAAAAAGCCGGTTGCGTGTTGTTCTATAAGTACGGTTTCGCCAGGTTGTAATGTAGCTAAACGAGGAGAAAGCAAACCGTCAATAACGTTAATAAGGTAAAATTCAAGATCGGGGTTTTCAGGGGCATTCACATATGAATAAGCCCGAGCAATACGCTTGTCGCCATCCATTATAGAAAGCTTTGTAAATTGCCCTGCTTTAAACGGCTCTACATTAGCATTAACGGTTAAGCTAAAGAGCGTTTCGCTCCACCATGTTACGCTTTTTACTGTTGCTTCAACCCAATTAGACATAGTTACCTCTTGGTTTAGCCATTAAAGTTTTAAATAACTCACTCCATAAACATTAGCATTAAGTGACAAAGACTTACAGGAGAATATGACTAGATTTAAAGCTGTGATGTATGCAGAATTTACCAATAAAATAATGTGAATAATTAGCTCTGCGATAAGAGCCATTAATTGCATAAGGAAAAGCGAAGCAGCAGTAACTAAGAAAAATAAAGTCAAAAAAACAGTGCTTTTTTATTTTATCACTCACTTTAAAAGCGCTGCGTCTTATATCACCATTAGTGAATTATTTACTTGAAAAACTATTGCACTAGGAGAAGCCAAAGAGGAGTAAATGAGAAGAACCAAGCCAGAAAACGAGTATTTTATCACTGACTCTAAAAGCGTAGCGTCTCTTAACCTCTTAGTGAATTATTTATTTAAGCCTTTATTAATTAATTTTATAGTTAAACTCAAATTCCACACATAAAAAAACGGCGCTAAATTTAGCACCGTTTTTATAAGCAATTAGAAAAAGTTTACGCTTTTTTCTCTTCACAACTTGCTAGGTATTCGTCAAACGTACCTTGGAAGTCGATTACTTTTTTATCTTTAATATCAATGATACGCGTAGCTAATGACGATACAAACTCACGGTCATGGCTTACAAAAATAAGCGTACCTTCAAAGTCTTTTAATGCATTGTTAAGCGCTTCAATGGCTTCCATATCCATGTGGTTAGTTGGTTCGTCCATTACAAGCACATTAACGTCTTGCATCATTAACTTACCAAATAACAGGCGGTTTTTTTCACCACCAGAACAGTTACGTGCTTTCTTGTTTGAATCGTCTGCTGTAAACAACAAACGGCCTAACATGCCACGAACCATTAAATCGTTGTGCTTAGCTGTACGCCATTGCGACATCCAATCAAACAACGTTAAATCGTTTTCAAAATCTTTAGTGCTGTCTTGCGGGCAATAACCAAAGGTCGCATTTTCAGACCATTTAATTTCGCCTTCATTACTTTTAAGCTCATCTACTAAACAGCGTAAAAATGTAGTTTTACCCACACCATTTTCGCCAATTACAGCAAGCTTAGCGCCAGCTTCTAATAGTAAATCACCACCAGTAAATAACATTTCGCCATCAAAACCATGGCCAAGCTTATTAACTTCAAGCGCCTGACGATACATTTTTTTACCTTCGTCAAACGAAAGCGATGGGCTCATACGGCTTGAAGATTTAACTTCATCAAGCTTAATTTTATCCATTTTTTTAGCACGCGAACTCGCTTGCTTAGCTTTTGAAGCGTTAGCACCAAAACGGTTAACAAAGTCTTGTAGCTCGTCAATCTCAGCGCTCTTTTTAGCATTTTCAGCTAAAAGTTGCTCGCGTTGTAGGCCCGCAGCATCTAAAAACTTCTCGTAGTTACCAGGGTAAATACGCAGCTCGCCGTAATCAATGTCGGCCATGTGTGTACATACCGAGTTTAAAAAGTGACGGTCATGCGAAATAATAATCATCGTACATTTACGTTTGTTAAGCTCGTTAGCAAGCCACGTAATTGTATGAATATCCAAGTTATTGGTAGGCTCATCCAGTAGCAAAATGTCAGGATTTGCAAATAACGCTTGTGCTAAAAGCACACGTAGTTTCCAACCTGGAGCAACGTTTGCCATTAACCCGTAATGAAATTCTTTATCGATACCCGCTTCAAGCAAAATTTCTTCAGCGCGGCTTTCTGCCGTGTAACCGTCCATTTCAGCAAATACGCTTTCAAGATCGGCTACTTTCATGCCGTCGTCTTCGCTCATTTCTGGTAACGAGTAAATACGTTCGCGCTCTTGCTTTACTTTCCAAAGCTCCACGTCGCCCATAATTACCGCGTCTACAACGCTGTATTGCTCAAAAGCAAACTGGTCTTGGCTTAGGTTACCTAATTTCAACCCTGGAGTAATAGATACATTACCCGCACTTGGAACAAGCGCACCGCTTAAAATTTTCATGAAAGTCGACTTGCCGCAGCCGTTAGCGCCAATTAAACCGTAACGGTTACCGTTACCAAATTTAGCTGAAATGTTTTCAAACAACGGCTCTGCGCCAAACTGCATCGTAATATTTGCGGTGGAGATCAAAAAGGGTAATCCTAGATTAGTACTGACAGGAGTACGCTGCAGCAAAACGCCACAAACAAGAACCAGACAATAGGGTAAATTAGCTGGCGAATTATACAGATCAGCCACAACGAATGAAAGATAAAAGGCAGCTAATTTATAACCAAGCGAAAATAACGACAATTCTCAATTTTAAGCCACTATTTTTAGCGTGAGCGGTGGTGCTTACTTACAGTGGGGAATGTAAATAAGCACTAACGCCAGGCAATATTAAAGAAGTGTTGCAGCCAAAGAGCTAAGTTATTGCCCATGCTTTAATGCACAGGTTGATAAATTAACTTTATAGCAGCCGCATTTTTAGTAATTAATTGATTAATGGTCGCCACGTCATCAAGTGTTAGCGACTCCTTGCTTAGCATAAAATGCACATTGTTAACGTTAATCGGTGTAATAGACTTTACCTGCGTAATTGAGGGGTGTTTTTTTACAAAGTACTGCGCAACCACAGAGTCTTCAATAACATAGTCGATTCGTTTTTTATCTAGCATGCTAAATCGATTATTTGCTTGAGCAGTAAGCACTACCTGTGTTGAATACTTAGTTTTTAGTTGTTCAAGCTCGTTACCAAAAAAGCTTCCTCGGTTAATACCTGCTGTAAAATCTTGACTAAAAAGATCAGCCAAGCTGGTTACATCAGCTGAGTCTTTATGCTTATAAAGGTGCATAACTTCTTCGCGGTATGGCAAACTAAAGTGCGCATATTGAGCACGTTTTTTTGTGTAACTTGCCGCGTAGGTTATATCTACTCGGCCATTTTTAAGCTCAGCTTGAACACGCGAAAAACTCGGGAAATAAGTCCATTTAATACAAAATTTTGAATCTTTAAAAATAGCGTTTACAGCATCCACTTCTGTGCCTAAAAATGTATCACCTTGCTTAACAAGGTAAGGCGGCCAATTAGTTTCGTTAGTGCCCATTACCAATGTTTTTGAACACGCAAGGGCATTAACGTGAGTAAATAGCAGTGTAGTAAATGTTAAAAATAAAGTTTTCATTACACTCCTAGTATTTAAACAGCGCTTTAAGTGCTGTTTTGTTTTTGTTTATATGCTCATCAATTACTGCAAGCTCAGTAACCGATACCGTTTTTTTGCTAAACATTAAATAAATATCGTCTTTATTTACATACTCAATGTTGGTTACTAATTTTATATTTGAGCCTTTTTGGCCAAAATAAGCCCCCACCAATTCGTCTTCAATAGCAAAATCAATACGTTGTTTATTAAGCATTTCAAAGCGTTTGCTGGTTTCACTCGTGTATTCAATTTGTTTTTTATGCGTTGTTTTATATTGCTCAAACTCCTCGCCGTAATAGCTTCCAAAGTTAGCGCCAACACTAAAGCCTTGTTTAAAAATATCTTCGAGGCTTTTAACACTATGCTGATTATTTTTGTTTTCGTATAAACGCATAACCTCAGTTCGGTAGTTATCGCTAAAGTGCACATATTTAGCGCGTTTATCGGTATAACTTGCAGCCCATCCTAAATCAATACGGCCGTATTTAAGCTCAATAAAAGCCCGCTTAGAATTTGGTAGTAACTTAACCTCAAAACAAAAAGGGGAGTCAGCAAATATAATGTTAAGTGCATCAACCTCCGAGCCTTGCAGCTTACCGTTAATGCCCATTACATAAGGCGGCCAAAAAGCATCGTGCGATGCCACGCTAAAGGTTCTTTCACAAGCAAATACATTAAATGGAGCCGTAAACAGCAAACATAAAAATACGGTAATTAATTTATTCATTACGCCTCATAGTTATTATTTTGCTCATTATTACAACAGTATAAGCCAGCTTTTGTATTTTAGCGGCACGGGTTTGTTTAAATTTGTAAATATTTCGTTAAAAATTAATTTTAGGATAAAACAACCAAACTAGCGTTGTTGGTAACCTTATCTATGGGTACACTAATAATAAATTAATACATAGCAGGGCACGTTATGTCGCCAACTAAAATTCGCAACAATGTTATAAAACTCAGTGAATTAAGCACTAAACAACCAAACTACTATTTTATACAAGGTTATTTAATGGGGTTAGGTGCATTACCCCAAATGCTTCCCCCGAGCGAGTGGCAACCTGATTTATTTGGAGATATTAACCTTCAAAAAGAGATCGAGCTAAAATACCTCGAAAGCTTAATGGCTCTGTATAACCAAAGCATGGATAAAGTAATTCAAAACGAATTAAAAATGCCAGCAAAATGCAGCCTAGCCAAGCAAGACTACCGAGATTCGCTAAAGCCGAATATGCCCCTACCAAGTTACTGTAAAGGGGTTTTACAGGCGCTTAAACACATAAATAAACGTGCACTTAATGCACTACAAAAACAGGCTGTTGATAGTCTAAGCGGCGTTTTAAAAGCGTTTACTAGCGAAAAAGCAGCGGCAAAAGTATTTGGTGAATTTGCCCAATATAACGCCCAAGAATATAAACGTAATTATGTGTATTTTATGGCCGACGCTATTTTTGAACTTCGATTTAGTAACGACCTAACTTTAAGTGATGAAGATGAGGCACAATTTAACAACAGCTTTTTAGACGAAGAATCAAATGAATTAGATGAGCTTGATGAACTACTTGAACTGGTTCTTGCCGACACAGAACTAAAAGCACTTGAGCCAATGCTGATGCTTTTAGAAATGATGGAAGGGCACATAACAAAGCAATTTATTAAAGACAACACAGGGCACTTTTGGGGCTTGCACGAAACCCGCCCTTATATGATGCTTCGCGCGCATCGAGCAAAAGTACACGCACTGCATGGCTATACCCAAAAAGCGCAATCAGAACTCGAAGAGTTATTAACGCTAAACCCAAACGACAATCAAGCAAACCGCTTTTTATTAATGAATTGCCTAATAATTAATAAAGAATGGGACAAGTTAGACGCTCTATTGGTTAAGTCCGACAGTGAAGAGCTACACGCAACAGCAAGCCGTGCGCTAAGTGCTTTTGTAAAGCATGGTGATTCAAAACCAGCTAACGATTACAAAAAAATGCTCCAGCAGCAAAATAAACACTTTACCAAAATACTTACAGGGCAAGAAAAACTAAAAGAACAACAGCCGCCATACTTCAGCCCAGGCAGTAAAGAAGAAGTCGCTGTTTATCTTGATTCGTTAGGTAAGCAGGCGTGGATTTCGGTGCCATCGAGTCTTTTTTGGCTAAGAAAAAAGTAAACAAACCTAAACGCTAGTTAATAACTAAACACGTAACTTAAAAATGCTAAGCGCGATTTATATCGCGCATAACTCCATCAATAGCTGCTTTCAACTATCTCGCCTTGTTTAAGCTTTTGCATCGTATAGCGCGCCACACTTCATTTTGACCTCTTAATCGGTCATTAAGGTGTTAATGACCGATTAAGCGGTATTTAGCTTGTTTGCAAATTATAAGTAATAGTATGAGAGTCGCTCATTATTGGTATGTTGATATTTTAGAGCTGAAGCTTTTAGTTAAGGTGATCTGGTGTCTCGTTAGCAGCAAAGGTTGGCAAGCGCCCCTTAGAATATGACAACACACTAGAGGAAGACAGAGAAGGTCGTGAGCTTTAGCTTTTTTAAATTCATTATTAAGCGGGTTTAAATTAATGATTAAGTACTTTATGGTATTATTAAACGCTCAGATTAAGGATTAATTAAATGATATATCTTGATTCAGCGGCTTCGTATCCACTACTTCCAGAAGTTAAAACATCTTTAATAGATGCATTCGATAATTGTTATGCAAACTCAGCCTCAGGTCACATTTTAGGTGAAGCGGCTTTGCAAAAAGTAGATAAAGTAAGAGAAGAACTTGCTGATATGATTGGTGCATATCCAAGTGAAATTATTTTTACTAGCGGTGCTACTGAGTCTAATAATATAGCCTTCAAGAGCATATTACTTAATAGCGATCATCCAAAAGACAAAAATCATATTATTATTAGTGCTATTGAGCATAAATGTATTTTTGCTATTTGCGAGTATTTAAAAGGCGAAGGCTTTGAAGTGTCCATTGTTTTGCCAAACAAAGAAGGAATTATTGAGCCTAAAAGTATAGTAAGCCTGATCAAACCATCTACAGCAGTTGTTTCTGTAATGCATGTCAATAATGAATTAGGAACGATTAATCCCATTTCCGAAATTGGTGAAATATGTTTTGAGCACAATATTCTTTTTCATAGTGATGCAGCGCAAAGCTTCGGGAAAACTGAGATTGATGTAGATGATCTGAATGTTGATATTATGTCGTTTTCAGCTCATAAAATCGGTGGTCCAAAAGGTATTGGAGCTGTCTATATTCGAGACTTGCGTAAACGCTCTCTAACACCTGTTATTCATGGTGCAGGGCAAGAGCAAGGAGTTAGAGGCGGAACAGTAGCAGCGCCGCTAATAGTCGGTTTTGGAACGGCAATAAATACATTTCCACACAGTTATCTAAGCTTTGTAGATAAAGGGATACGTAACTACTTGTTAAAGCAGCTTACTATTGCTGAAATCCCTTTTTCTATAAACGGTAATGAAAAAGCTTTACCGCATATGGTTTCTTTAACTTTACCTAAAACAAATGTAGGTATTTTGGTACGAGACAATGAAGAGCTCTTTTGTTTAGCTCAAGGCTCCGCTTGCTCTTCTAAAGAAATTGAAGCGTCACATGTTTTAACTGCATTAGGTCTGAGTCGTGAAGAAGCTGAATTTACTTTTCGCATAAGTTTTACGAACGAAATCACCACCGCAGATATTAATCTATTGATTTCAGCTATAAAAAAAGCGGCTATTTAGCCGCTTTCTTATTATTTATAGCATGTTACACAGGCTCCACCGCCTTCTGCTTCATCATAAATATCATCTAATTCATTGAATTCACATATACCGTTAAAGTCGCCTAACAGTGCATTGCGACGCTTTTTCTTGTTAAAGCGAGCAACTTTCTTCTCGTGATTTTCAATAATTCTTTTTTGTACTGCTGGGTCTTCTAATGTTTCTAATGGCTGGCCTTGACCCATCCAATAAAAGCGTTCACCTACAGTAGTATTGTTGTCATCGCCTTTTTCAAAAGCTTTGGCTTCTTCAAATAAATCAGGGTGCTTTTCCATAAGCTTAACCCATTCAATTTTTCTCTGATAAAAACAAAATGTACAACCAGAGCGAGAGCGCCATTTATAATATTCAGGCAGTTCTAGACCATTGCGCTGTAATATATTTTCTATGTCACTTCTTACTATGCCGTGTTCTCGAAATGGAAATACTGATTCAATCGGTTTTTCAATGGTCATATAGCCAGAGCGATCAGGTTCATCTGCTCTTATGCCAACATAGTTTTTGATTTTATAGCCATCTTGAATAAAACTGTCTAACCACTGCTCAAATGGCTTTAACTTCATTTGAACAGTACACCATCTATCTCTTTGCGACGGTAAGTAATTACCATGCTCTTTTAAAAGATGAGCAAAGTCTTTTTCACCACGCCCTTCAATATTATTTAAAGAGCGGGCATTTAAGCGATGAATATAACCAAGCTTCTCTTCTAGCTGATCTATAAAAGCATTTGTTTCAGGTAACTCATAACCTGTATCGGTAAAGAAGTACTCTACGTCTAGTTCAGGATAAGTCTCTTTAACAAATAGGGCTAAAGCGCTACTATCTTTACCGCCCGAAAGCCCTAAAACATGTTTAATTTTTTCCGTCATCGAGCACCTCAGATTCTGTTTGATCCATCAAATTAGTTAAAAGGCTTGTAAGTGCAGCAAGTTGCTTTTCTTTTGGCATTGTAGCTATCGATTCTTGAATACTGCTTACAGCAGACTTAACGTCAGCATCAATCGCTAAATCATGCTTAATAAAACTACCAAACTCTAAGTGGTTACCATTACTATCTGTTGTAAGAAAGGCAAGTGGTTTGGACGTACCTTTTGCTTGTAAATTACTAAAGGATTCAATTCGTCTAAATTGCACACATAAATTTTGTAATTCATCTAGCCCAGTACGCAAAAGCTTGTCTGTCCATTTTGGCTCAGGCACACCAGTTAATATATTAATTACAAACTCAAATTTAGATTTACCATCAATGAATTGTGACAAGCGATTTGCTAAATCTTTTACTTTAGGACGTTTAGCTTCTTTTTCAACTATGTCGCAGCGGGCTTTTAAAACACTATTAAAATCTTCACCTAACATATTAATAATAATTTGTTTAAAACCAGTGAGTAGCATTTCGTGTTGAGCACTCAAGTCTTCTATAGCTATTTTTAAATTACTACCTAGCTTATCTTCAAGCGTTGGGTCGTCTTTTTTGAATCCAAAAACAGCTGGTAAGTCATCAAGTATTAGTTTGAAAGGGTCATTAGCCGCAATTACTTTATTTCTAAAGTCTCTTGCTTGCTTTGTTAATCCATTCGTTTTATCACCAGTAAAACTTTCACCACTGGTTTTTTTTACCCAGGCAGGAAGCTTATGTACTATACCTACAATATGCTTAGCAATATTTAAAATAACAGCTTTATTTTTAACTTCCCCTAATGTTGCTTGAGCAAGGTTATCCAATAAATGACTTTGAATTTCTGAAATTTCAAAGTACCTAACACCTGCTTCAATCGGATGTTTATATATTTTATTTACTAATTCTTCGTCAAGTTCAGGTATAAAAATAAACTGATTAGTTGAATCCCAATCGTAAAAAGCTACTTGCCCTTCAAGTGACTTTAAAAGAGCTAAACCATAAATACGGCATAAACCAGCAGTTAAACCATATGGTGGCAGCATCCACATTTCATAAAGCTCAGCCATCGTTACTTGTTTTGTAGTTGAGTTTTTCTTAATAAACTCAAAACCACTTTCAAATAACTCATGCATTTTAGGGTTTGCTTTTATAGCGTCTTTGCTCCACTCACTTGGGAACAAGAAACCTTCAGGCGTTTCGCAGTGCCAACCTTTACTCTTTAAACAAGAAAGATATAGCCCTTTTTCTGGAGGAAATGATTTTTCATCAAAACCTAAATCTTTTTCATCGCCAAATCTAAACATTGCATTCATTAGCTTACGAATAGCACTGTTTGCACTACCAGAAGGCTTTGAACGGTTCACAAGCTCGTTTATTACTACTGGTGACTTGTTAAATAGATCATTTGCAATTTTTGAGGCGATAGATGTTAAAGGTGCCGTATCTAACTTTTTACCGCAATGAAACCAATCAGCGTTTTTGTAAACATACTGCAATTCATGGTCAACATTAGACTGCGCAAATTTAATCCGATTCTCTAGCTCATTTTTTGCAATTAGATCATGCGTTATTTTTTTCTCGTCTTTGAGTATTTGTTTTAAAGCAATTAACCCAATAGCAGCATTTTTAAGGTTTGAAAAGTCTTCAAACTTTCCAACAATACTGAAAGGCATTGCTTCTTCATGAGGTTTAAGTGCTTTAGCAATATCTCCATTCACGCATAAAATAAACGTAGCAAATGCTTCACCCGTTTTAGGTTGGGTAACAAATGGCTTGATAAGATCAACATCGTATTTGTTTATCAGCTTTGTAGTTGCCCAGCGCATAGTACCTGTTTTATGGTAATGTGCCGTTGCTAAAATATTTTGCGGTATATCACATATTTCAGTCCAATCCACACCATAGCTTATGGCTTCAATACGCTCATTGATAAGGTTATTAATGTCGATATCACTACCTTGAAACACAAATAAAGCATCGTGTTTTTGTCGGTAAATAATGACCGTCCAAGTCTCTAAATCTATCAGAGATTGCATTATTTCGGCAGCTTCATAACCGCGACTAACGAAGTATTTTTTTATAAAATCACGTTTGCCATGTAACTGATGATGAAAACCAAAGATAGTGAGTAGGGCGATTAACTTAGTTATAGCTGTATGGAGTTCACCGCCTTTTTGCTCTGCTCTATAAATAGCATCACAACCCTCTAACCATGCCTTACTATCTTGAGAAGTAACAATTAAATGATGTAAGTTATGATGTAAATAATCCCAATACATTTCAGGACGATATAGATTTAACGCTTCATTGAGTTCGCTATACTCTGTTTCTAAGAACTCTCTGAACCCATACTTTTCATGTGATGCTAAAAAGCCAAACAAACTACGTTCATTTTGTGAAAAGCGGCGACGAGAAACAGGGCCAAGTAATAAACTAACTATAGGATCAAGCGGTAGCGTATTACTTAACGCATCAACATTTTTGTTTTGATTTACAAACGCAGAGCTAACAGCGTCAACTAACTTTTCATACTTTGACTCAATAGCTTTTACTACTTTAGGTGCTCTAAATATTGAATCACCAACAAGTATTAAAGATTCATCAATTGAAGGGTTAAAGCTTAAGTCTCTATAGCGGCCTTGAACTTTACTCCACTCTTGCTGTGTTTTAACGTCTTTATTTTTAGCGTAATCAGAGAATGCTTGATGTAAAAAGCCAACCAGTAATACAGGGCGCTTAGTCTGTTGAACAATATCGGCCAGAGACTGAAATAAATGTAAGTCTTTATTTGCACGCGATTGATAGTCTAAAGCTTTGCCCATTTCGTCGAGTAGAATTAAAACGCCGTCTTCATTATCACTTTGTTTTTGTAGAAGAGATTTAATCTTGGCTAAACATTCATCATCATTAAGAGCCAGAATATCTTCAGTATTATATTTAACGTTAAATGCTTTCAATAAACTGATTAAAATACTATTAGCAGGCGCTTCTAGACCGCAAACATGTTTAATTGTTTTCCAGCCGTTAGTAATTTTAAATCTAGCATCAAACTCAGTAATTACCTTTTGAGAACTATTAAGTTTGCTCAGTGCGTAATTACGTTGGTCTGAATCAGTAGAAAGTAAGCAAGATAAAAATAAGGCTACAGTTGATTTACCAGAACCATAAGGACCGGTGATTGTATATGCTCTTTGCGTACTACCTTCAAATTCACGGCTAACAGTATCAAGTACATTTATCGCTGTACCATGTACAATAAAATCATCAATAAAAGGTTTTAGGTTTGCACTATCAACATCAATGCGAGTGGAGCTTTTATATCGTTGGTTAATTGCAATAATAGATTCAGACATTGTATTTGCCGTAATAGTCATTTAAGTAATTGATAATATTGTTTTTTGCAGAGTCAGAGACATTAACTTGCCTTAGCCCTAGTGAATCAACCCATGATATGTTTTTGTTAGTATGTTCTTGAGCTTCATCGAGTTTTTGCCCTAATCCAGATTCAGACAACCTAAATATACGTCCCGGTGAACACGGTTTAGTCAGTAACGAATCAAAGTCAATAGTACTCACGTTAGAGTCAACGGTTTCTACTTTGAAAAACTCAAGTAATGCATATATAAATACGTCAATAGGTAGCTCAGGTCTTTCTGTTAAATTACTAACATAAAAAGAACGACCATTGTCTTGCACTAAATTAAGCTCGGCAAGCGGAGAGGTGAAGTGATCTTCATCTATTTTTTTTGTTGTTGTCTTAACTTTCTTACTGTACATATTTAAAAAACAATCCATGTCTTTTTTTATAGTTGTAACATTACCAACTTCACTTTTAACTAAGCGTTTTGCATCTTCATAGCAATCATCAATCAGTTTTGATTTCTCAAAGTGCTGAACATTAGAGTAGTTAAAAAAGTATCGATATGCAGTTAAGTGCTCATCATTAAAGTTTAACCAAAAGTGCAACAACCATATAGAACCCGATAATTCTAAGTAAGGATCTTTACCATCATTACCAAACAAATATTGCCCTTTACCCTTAGTAACTTTATGCAGAGTTTTATTGTTTTCTCTTTCGCTTTTTATAATACCGCTCGACTCAGCCCAATACTGAATCGCTTTAACCATATTTTTACCAACGCCAAGCTCAACAATAGAATGACGAATACTTTCTTCGTCAGAACTTGAGAAATTACCATTTGAATTCAAATGATTAACCGCTTTGAATAGCCATCCATAGCGCAGAGGGAAAGTATCATGACCTGTAAATTTAGCTTTCATAGCTTTTTGAGTGCCTCTGGAGAAATTGTCCAAGCGGCGATATTAACGTGAATTAAGATTAAGAGGAAGACTTCTAGGTAATTAATCAGTAAAAAAACTGTACCTTTATACAGTTTAATTTAATTTATCTCAATACCTTGTAGATGTAAGGTCTTTATTGTAAAGTTTTGAATATAAAGATAAATAATCAAGTGATTTAGCCTGACTTTGTACCTGTAGGCTCTAAGTAAATGGAAGCTATCATATTGATTTATATTAAAGGACTAAAAATGCTTACTAAAATTTTATCAAACTTTTCTGAAGATGAATTGTTAAACTTTCTCCCCAAAAATTCAATAAATTTCGCACTTCAACTTGATATACAAGAGAACCAGATTTCAGAAACTAACGCCTATAATAAAAATAAACTGGCAGGTATAGTTGCGAGTGTTAAACAGGTTGACTTTATTTTTGATTCGCAATTGCGTATTAAGCTAATTGAACGATTATCAGCACAGCAACTAGCTGAGTTGTTTCCTAGCTTTGAGCTTGAAGCAAAAAACGTTACTCCAAAATACTATGATGCCATCATAAGTTGGGCTGGAGATAATCCTGAAAAGTTCGCAGCTTTATTAGGACTTTCTGCGCTATATGAAAGTCAATTAAGCCAAGATAATGGATTAGAAAGCATAACGTGTATTGAGCCAAGTTACGGTCTTTATCCATACCAACAAAACATTAGCAAACAGGTGTTTACTGAACTTGCACAGGATAAAAAACGAGTACTGATTCACTTACCTACAGGTGCAGGTAAAACACGCACTGCAATGAATATTGCTACTGAGCATTTAAGGCAATCTGAAAGTAACCTAGTACTTTGGTTAGCAGATAGAGAAGAGCTTTGCTCGCAAGCTTATATAGAGTTTTCAAAAGCATGGAAGTCATTAGGTAATCGCTCTACCTCTCTTTATGGCTTTTACTCAAGTTCAACTGAAAGTTTGAGTGGTATCGATTCGGGTTTTGTTGTTGGTGGCTTACACAAGTTTTTGAGTTTACGAAAAAGTGATTCTAGACAGCTCCAACTTTTATATAGCAAGCTTGCTGAAAAAGTAACATTAGTAATTTTTGATGAGGCCCACAAGGCTGTCGCGCCAAAGTTCCAAGAAGTTGTTCAGGACTTTATTGAAGATGAGTCATTCCATGCAGATCTGATTGGTTTAACAGCCACTCCAGGCAGAAGTTATTCTGAAGATGGTTTATCAGAAGAAGATGCCCGTTTAGCCGATTTTTTCTATAACAATAAAGTATCTATGCAAATTTCAGGCTATTTATCGCCAATAGATTACTTAGTTGAGAAGGGCTATTTAGCAAAAGCTAACTTTAAATCATTAAATTATGATCATTCAGGTATTGCTGCATACGAATTAAGAGATGCGGGTGGTGTTGAAACGATGACGACGCTAGCAAATAACATAGAGCGTAACCGACAGATCCTAAATACGATTATTGATGAATGTAACCTTGGGTCACAAATCATCGTTTTTGCGTGTACCGTAGAGCACGGAATTAACCTTGCTACTGCACTTGCATATCAAGGTATAAAAGCAGCTTCTATTGATAGTAAAAATGATACGGCAGAGAGTCGAAGAGCAAAAATAGCACAATATAAAAACGGTAATTTACAAGTTTTGGTTAATTTTAATGTATTAACTGCAGGGTTTGATGCCCCTAAAACAAATGTCACTGTTATCGCAAAGCCAATGAACTCATTAGTACAGTACTTACAAATGGCTGGTCGTGCCATGCGTGGTTATAAAAGCGGCGGTAATAAAGAGTGCAATATTTATACAGTAATGGATAACATACCTGAATTTCAAAGTATTAGCCTAGCATTTGGTTATTGGAATGATATGTGGGCAGAAAAGGAGACTAAATAATGAGTAACAGATTTTTAAGTGCAGAAACTGTAATAGAATCTTTAAGAGATAATGGTTACAACAATACTGCATACGCGCTTGCCGAGTTAATCGATAATAGCCTGCAAGCAACCGCTACGCGTGTGGAGGTTGGTTTTATAGAAGAACAACAAGAAACCCGGAAAAATTACACTGTTTCAGAAATCTCCCTTTGGGACAATGGTGTTGGTATGGATCTCGATACCTTAAGAGTTGCCATGCAGTTTGGTGGCGGTACGCATCGTAAAGATGCCGGTGGTATGGGTAAGTTCGGTATGGGTTTACCTAACTCATCTATTTCTCAGTGTAAGCGTGTTGATGTGTGGAGCTGGCAAGCCGGTGGAGAGCCTCATCATACATATTTAGATGTTGATGAAATGAAAAGCGGCGCACTTGAAGATGTCCCAATGCCAACAGCAAAAGCAATTCCTACAAAGTACGAAAAAGCTTTTTTTACAAAAAAACCAGAATCTGGCTCTTTAATTATTTGGTCTAAGCTCGATCGCCTAAGTTGGAAAACGGGCAAGTCAATCTACCGTCACTGTGAGCATCTAGTCGGCAGAATGTATCGTAATTTCATTAGCGATGACAATATAAAAATAGAAAGCATCACTTACCGTAAATCAGCTGATGACAGACTTGATGTTTACGATAAAGAAACTTTTAAAGCTAATGATCCAATGTATCTTAAAAAGAATACTTCGTTGCCAGAATTGCCAGGTAGTTATAAAAATGAAGCTTTTTTTGAAAAAATGGATGAGGAAGTAATTTCTGTAGAATACATAGATGCAGATGGAATACCTAAACGAGATGATGTAACCGTTACCACCTCAATGGTTAAGAAAAATATATCAAATCGAATTCTAAAAGATACTATCGGAAAATTAGGTGGTACTGCTTGGGGTAAACATTGTAGTAAAAATGTAGGAGTTTCAATTGTTCGTGCTAATAGAGAATTAGTTTTAAGAGATTCATTTCTAACTTCTGCACTGAGAGAGAGCAAAGGGCGATTTATTGGTATTGAAGTATCTTTTCCGCCAACCCTAGATGCTGTTTTTGGCGTAACTAACAATAAACAAGATGCTATCAGATTAATTCCTTACGAGATGAAAACCATCTTTACGCAAGCCGGTTTTGACTCTGAACAAGAGTACTTAAGGGATTTAGAAGAAAACTCTGATTCCTTATTACAAGTGCTAAAAGTTGTTGCGGTTATAAAAAAGCATGTTTCTGCTTTAACAAAGGCCTTAGATACAATCAATGTAGAAGGCAAGGCAATCAAAGGCGAAGAACCAAAAACAACCTCAGAGGGTGCCGCATCTAAAGCAACACAAGGTTCGGCGCATCGTGAAACTCATGGCCATAAAACAAATGATGAATCATCAAAAGAGCTTAATAAAGACGATGTTGTAAAGCACCTTACTCAGCAGGGCGGAATGAGCAAAGAAGAAGCCGAAGAAAAGGCAGAACGCTTAATTCTTACAGGTAATCGTTTTTTAATCGAAGATGTAGCACGAGATTCTGAAGCATTTTTTGATGTATCAACAAGTAAAGGTTTAACGTTAGTTTTATTCAATACAAATCATGTTTTTTATCAAAAGCTTGTAAGTAAGCTTGGTGGTGATGAGCTCGAAATAATGCAAACTACTATCGCAGGCTTTGCCCGTGTGATGAATGAAACAACTGACGAAAAACGTTTAAATTATCTAAATACAATTCGTCGCGAATGGGGCTTAGTTATAAGTGAGTTTCTTCAAGGCCCTGAAGATGATGATGCGGACGACTTTTAATGTCGAGCTTAATCTCAAATACTGAGCTTACGCAACAATTAGAGGCACTTCTTCCTAGTTGCGCAAATTTAATTATCATCTCAGCCTTTATGACTCAACCAGCTACTCGCTGGCTGGGTCATTTAATTACAGCTAATAAGCCTAAAGTTAAATTGGTAGGTCGTTTTACACCAAATGATTTTGTCAAAGGTGCAAGTGATTTAAATGCATTGCGAGATTGCATCAATAATGGCTACGAAGTAAAGGCATTAGCAAACCTACATGCAAAAATTTATCAAATTGATCACGATACTATTTTTAACGGTAGCGCTAATTTAACAGGTAAAGGGTTAGCTTTAGTTAATAATGGAAATTTAGAATCGTGTAGCAGAGTTAATGCGTGTGAACAATCTAAAGCATTCATAAATAAAATTGTTGAATCAGCAACTAATCTAACCCTAAATACGCTTGATAAAATGCAAGCTTATTTAGAGCAATTTGAAGATGCAGATAAAGCTGAGTTACCTGCGGTGTGGCCTGAAGAGATACTATCACAAACATCAGAATTGTTTGTATCTGACTTTCCGTTAGGTAAACCAGGCGTTAGTTTGAACGAATATCAACTCAATCCTTCATTACCTTTTGCTCAAATTGAATATGCTAAAGATGACTTAGTATTAGCTTCGACTTTATTCAAACAAACTAAAGCATATTGTTGGCTAAAAGCACAAATTACTGAAAACCATTCAGACCGCGACTTAGGTTTCGGGCAAGTATCAAGGTTACTACATGACGTTTTATGTGATGATCCAGCTCCATACCGTCGAGATATAAAAGGCATCCAAGCCAATCTATATGGATATTTAGCTTTGTATGCATCTAATGAGATAGAAATATATGTTCCTGGGGGGAGAAGCCAGGTTTTAAAAATAAAAAATAATTTTACCTAACGGATTTATATGAAAAAATTTAAAGAAATAACTTTAGATAGCTTAAGAGATATGAGAGGTCATCAGTATAGAAACTTAGTACGTGGTAAAGATCGATTACCTACTAATCCAGGTGTTTATATTTGGAGGTACTGGCCTTCACCAAACTCATTAAATAAAGAGGGACTGATAAAGTTTATAAATGAATTAAACGCTAGTTTCCCTATATATGAAGAAATACTTAAAAATAACCGCGCCACAGTTACAATGCAAAGAACTGCTTTTGGTGAACGAGGCGGAGAGGGCCTTTTGGGCATAAATAAGGCTAATAAAAAAATACAAAATTTATTAAAATATATGGAAACAGATCAGGTGTCTAGAGAGAAACTAGCATCAATTTTAGAAACTATGATTTCAACAGCACCTCCTTTATACATAGGTAAAGCGGATAATATTAAAACAAGGCTAATACAGCACTTTAATTTGGAAACTGACTTTTCAGTTAGGTTAAAAGAATCGTTGATTCCAATAAAAGATATCTATGTTTCTTTTCTAATAGATGAAGTATCCGAAGAAGATAAAATTATCACGACAGGGATTGAAGAAATATTACAGCGTATTACAAACCCTCCTCTAACAAAACGATACGGTTAATGGAACACATTATGCAAAAAAGAAAAAAAAGAACAACGGGTACCGAACCTAATTTAAATACGTATGATTTTTCGAATCCTATAAGTTATTTTCGTTCAGACTTTGGTCGTTCAAACGAAGATGTAGGTGTTTTTACACTTAATTTGACTTGTGGCCAGTTATTGGCAGATTTTAAAATATTTGAGGATATGAATAGTGTCGAACATTGGCCCGTTAGTACTTTAATTCAAAGGGAGTTAGATCATAACCGAGCAAAAAATATTGCTAATGATTATCTTTTAAAAGATGGTGGATTAAAGTTTTTTCCATCCTTGACTGCTGTATTAATTCCAACAGATGATAAATACCAGCCTATAGATGAATATTTACAACCATCAGAGGATAGTTTAAATGCATTTACAACTAAGTTTTATAAAGGAGATAACAAGTATTCGACTGATGGATATGAATTACCTAAAGAATTGGTTGGCGGGATCTTTGATATAATATTTGATGAATCCCAAGGAGATATTGGGTGGGATAAAAATAAACTGACAGCTGTAATTATTGATGGACAACATAGGTTGAAATCATTAGAGGCAGCTGTTGCTGTAGATAAGAGTTTTATGAATTGTAAACTAAATATAACACTTATAGATGTTACAAAAATTAGTAAATCTCAAAAACAAACCCCAACTAAAGTAGCTCGTGATTTGTTTGTAACAATTAACCATACACCCGAACAAATCGATGAGGCAAGACTATGTTTAATGGATGATAAAGATGCTTTATCAACTTTTACACAGGTGTTAGTCGATGATGCAGATACTGAGAACAAACCAGCTATTCGTCCAGAGCTCGTTGATTGGGATTGTGAAGGTGGAAAACATCGTAGTGAAAATAGTCTCTCAGGTGTTCTTGTGTTAAGGCAAATTATTTTAACCGCATTATTTGATAATGTGAAATTGTCGTCTATTGAGGATAGGCAAAACAAACGAACTGTAAGCAAATGGTTGAGTAAAGTTGATGCTTGGCTTGGTATTGATGAGTTAATCAAGGATAAATTTGGAGAAAATGAAAGTTTAGGTAAAAGGTTTGATATAGCGAATAATGGCGCAATGCAGCAAGACGAGAGTGATGAAGATAGTTTGTTTTTATTTTCATATAACAATGAAGTGTCTGAGCTATTAAAGTCCCAGTTTAAAGCACTATATTTATCTACATTTAGACATGTTTACTCAAACCTTTCCCCATTTAAAGATATCAATGATGTAGCAGAAAAAAATAATATTTTTAAAGTTGGAAGTAGCTTAAATCGATACTTTAGATCTTTTAAAGGCAAGAGGCTAACAATGAAAAAAGATATTGTTGTAGCTTCTGAAGTAGATATTTATGAAAAAGAATTACGCGAACAAAGCAAAAGCAATATTGCACACACAGTGATGGGACAGAAAGCTATATTTAAAACATTGTTTGATAGTTATTTATTCGAAACAGCGCATGATGAACCTGATATTTTAAATGCTACAAAAAAATTCACTCAAGAGTTCAATAACGCATATGATATATTGACTACATCGGGGAGTTTCGATGAGAATTTATTCTCAATAGAGTTTGAGAAAAAAGGAAAGAGTGTAAGTAATTCTTTATCTGTAGGTAGTAAATTTTGGAAAGGTATAATACTCAAAGTTAATGATGAAATTGATTACTCTACAACAGCAGTTAAAATTTTATCAGGTGTTTTTGATGATTTTATTGTAGCTGTAAGAGAAGACAGTAAATTTGAATTTAGTAATCGCTCCTCTATAATAAAGAGACATGAAAGCCATTTAAAAAGAATTGGAATAGAATTTGGTGAGGATAATGAGGATGATGAAAATGCCAAGCGCAATGAGTTAGCTGTTAATGTTGTTGCTCATAAAGAAAAAGTAGTGAATAAGCTTATTAATAAATATAAATAAATCGCCTGCAGTAATTATTGTTCTTATAGGTAAATTTACAGGGGGCTATAATTTAAAAAATCTATACCCTCTAATTTCCTGGTTGTTAAGAGATATTAATGACTTAAATTGAATTAATGAAAAGTTTTTATCTTTAATGTTTTTTTTAAAATTAATTAATATTTTGTTAAACGCCTTTTGCTTTTTATAATCATCAAATGTGTCGTCAATATAATCAATTTTATTGAGAAGTAGCGGGCGCTTCTCTTCAATTATGTAATCAAAAAAATCAACATCCTGATCGGCCATTTTTATTTTAACGCGTTCTTTTAGCTCCGGAAGGGGGGAGTTATAAAACCCTTCGTAACCGAGCAGTGTCACTTTACCTGAATGTATATGAATTTTAATAAGCTGAATATCATCAAGCTCACCATACATTTGTAGGGCCGCGCCAATATATACGCGAAGCACAAGGGGTAATAAAGTGATAAAGTCTTTATGCAGTGTTAGTGAGTGAGGCTGGTCGTTTTCAAAGTCGATTTTACCTGCAGGTAGTAGCTCTACGGCTTCGACGCACAGCGATTCAATTAATGCACTATCTGCTATTTGAAAAAGCAGCTCAGAGGCTTGGTGCTGCGCTATTTTGTAAGTGTCGAAGAATGCTTTAATGTCGCGCTTTAAGTCTTCTGGCTGTTGTGCGTAAGGTTTACGCTTTTCAAACATAGCAAGTGCAAAGTAAAGCAGTAAATCTTCTTTACGCATTGTTTCTGCTGTTTTTAGCTCGTCTTCTTCAAACCATTTTAATACAAGTTGCAGGGCTTTTTTATTTGAGCCAATAACTTCTTTTATTTTTTCGCTTTGCGAATATTCATTGTTTGCTGGGCAGCGGCCAAGCGTTAAGCATGTTAACCAAAACGATTCAAAAAGTTGCTGGTGTTGTGTAAATAAAATTCGCGCTTGTTCTTCATTAACAGGTTCTGGCGCTGTTAGGTGCTGCCATTTATATGCACGTTTATGGCGGTTTTGTAAAAAGTGTTGTTCGAGCTGCTTATCTTTAAATATGTAATAAATACCAGGAGCAACAGCAATCGCGTTTTCGTCAACGCTCATTTCTATAAATGCTTTAAGCTCTGCTTGCGTGTAGTATTTTTGAAAGGTATTACGACTCGTAATTACGCCATCTTTATAAGGTTGAAACTGGCTTATCAGTGTTTCGTTGCCTAACATTGCCGACACAATAAGTAACTTTTGTGAAAGCTCCCATGCACCAAGTAACGCTTCTATTCGCTCATCTCTATCTTCTATTACATTAATCACAAAACCAATGTTAACAATGTCAGAAATAACTTTATCAGCATCAGGACGGTAGTTTAAATCCCAACCTAATGCATCTATTCCATGGGCTTCGAGTTCTCGTAAGTCGTCACCTCTGCCGCACCCGTAATCAAATATTGAATAGTCGCCGCTCAAAAAACCATTTTTAGCTAATGATTTTAAAGGAGCTGAAAGTTCATGTCGTACAATGGCCGTTAAATGCCTGTCTATTGTTTTATCGTTATCAGGGCTTTGTACGGCAGAGCTTCGAAATAAACGACCATCAACTAGCTCATATCCTTTTTTAGCAATTAAACGTTCCCAAGAACCTTTAAAACCGATCATACGCGTGTTTTCGTATAAGCCTGCTTGCTCACCTTCAGCAGTTAGGTCACAGAATAATTGGTAATACTTACTAGCTGGTGAAACCATAGTTTCTTTTCGGTGCAAAATAGGTGGATTTTCGCTGTTATTGTATTTTGTTATTCTGTGCGACAGCTTTGCTAGATCTACTGTAACGCTTTGCTTTAATGCGGGGTAAGAGTCTTGATAAAAGGTTGGGTAGCTTAACAGTGAAAGCCTAAAGTCACTTTTAAACAGCTTGATTAAGTCGAAATCGGATTCATCAACCTTTAAAGCTTGCGCAACAACTTTAATAAATTTAACTAAATCGGCAGGTGCATCAGCAAATGCATCTTTATGGAAATAAATTGCATCAGGTAGCTTTTTTGCTATTTTTACTTTTTTTACAAGCTGCTTAAATTGCTCTGCGTTCATAGTTTAATAATTTGCTAAATGTAGTGCCTGCACTTTACAGGGGCTTAATGTATCCAAACTATATAGTTCATCTTGTTGATTTACAATGCAAGGACACTCAGCAATATAAAAGTTGATACCATTTTCTGTTTTTATACTTCTTAAGTAAACGGGAACTATAGGCATAGATGAAGGAAGTTTTTGCAATAAGCTTAAACTAGGGTAAAGCAATTTGTGTTTTGCTAGTGAATCAAACTTATCGCCATGTTTTGCTTCTATCACAAATAAGTGTTCTTTACCGTCTCGCTTAGCAACAAAGACAGCATCGATTTCAACTTGGCCATTTATATGCTCAAGGGCAACGTCTTCGTTAGCGAGTGGCTTAAAGTTAAACGTGAATGTACTTTGCCCCGTTGCTGGCACTACTATAGTTTTGTCATCTTTTAAGTTAAGTGCTTCAGCCATTAACCCTGATGCTATAGCTAAATTTACAACTGAGGTTTCAGTGACTTTGGGCAGGAGCTGAAATGCAAATAAGCTTCTTATTGATACGTTTGGTAAGAATAGCTCTGGTTGCAATTGGCCAAACAGAGCTTGGTCATTAAAAAAGAAATCGTTTACATCATTTGATTTTACAAGTGAAAAATAAGTTTGATTATCGCCTAAGCGAGAGCCAAGCCTAAGTACCATCGTATTACAATCTCGTAAAGTTTTTGGCAGCTTTTTTATCGAATCTATAGATATTGATGCTGCTGTGTTTGCCTTTAAATTATTGGTACTCACATATTTTTGAAAGCTTTGTGCAGAAGATACGTTTTGCTTATTTGCCTGCATTTCCAGCACTATATTTTGAAATAGCATTTATTCGCCCTTGCTCTCAATAAAATAAAAAAATGCTCGCCCGCGCTTCTCAAACTTAAGCTCACCTCGCTCTCGGCGATGCATTAACTCACAGTCTGATATTTTTAAGAGCTTTATCGTTTCTTTGCTTGAAAACCACTCACCTTGTTGTTTTTGGTTAGCCATTTAAGTTACTCAAATTATGTATAAATTTAATATACCTAACTCTAAGTACATCGACAAATTTAGCTTAAACTCGACAGCTAAGGTATCCCCCCGTGATTACATCCGAAATTAAATGAATGATGAGTAATTAACAGCATGGATGCTGTTAAAAGCGTAGCTTGGCCATGGATGGCCTATCTACGCTGGTTACGTTTATATCATTCATTTGATTTAGGAGACAGTGTGATCCTCGGGGCGCCGTGGGGTTCCAAGGGGCGGTCGGCGGTATCCGCCCCTTGGTTGCCATCGCCAACGCGATATTTGTAAATTATTTTAAAAGCTTCGCTTTTCGCGCGAGCAAGCTGAGCGCCTACAGGTGTTTAGGTGAGCTTTGTAGCGTTGATTGGGAGTTATGAGCCTGAGTTACTAGAGGTCAAAGCGCGATGTAAAATCGCACCTACGGGTTTGTTGAGTTCGATGGCTTAATTAATGTAGGTGAGGTTTTATACCTCGCGGGTGCTTTATAAAAACCAAGACACAAGGTGCACTCCCACCCATAGTTTTAATTTTTGCTTTTTGGATTAGTAATGTTGATGTGTTTTTTCACATTTATAGGTACACTATTTTAAAGTTTTAATTCAGGGAATGAATAATGATTAAATGGATTTTACTGGTATTTATTAGCGTATTTACAACTTTTCCTCAAGCTGGTGAGGCTTACACACAAGCCCAATGCGATAGCATTAAAAAGCAGCGCGAAGCTATTCGGTCTCAATTTAGAAGTGGCTACAGTAATAAAGAAGGTGAGCGTTTAACTGCGCGCGATAAAGCGCTATTTACATTACTTGCTAATCACTGCAGTAAGCCTAAAAAGAGTGGCAGCGCTTATCAGGCTACTTCTTCTACCCCAACCCGTACGCCTAATAGCAATTGGTTACTCAATCAAAAAGTATCAAACATGTCTTTGCACAGCGATAGCTATAAAGATGCCACTAAGCTTGATGGTTGGTCTAAATTTTATAAATTGCCTAAACGTTGCCGTAAAAAATGGATGGAGTCGGCCGACTTTATATGGTGTAGCGAGTATCGGGGTAAGCAAAAAGAGTTATTTGAAGCACAGTGGCAAGGGCGTCCATAAATATGTTTAAAACAAAATTACGCGTGGTGTTTGTATTTTTTGTGCTGCTAATTGCATCGGCGCTCATTGCTAATCATTTTACTGGGCGGGTATTTAATTATCATGATCCTATAGGCGAGGTTAAACGAATTTATAGTAGTATATCGTCGCAGGTAACTACTGAACCGTTAGCAACTAAACAGCTTAAAAATATAAGCTCGGCAACTTTACAAAATGCATCAGTATCTGCCGATAATCATTTATCGCAAGCTAACAATACGCGCTGCGTAGATGTATCGTTGGGTAAGGTTAAATATAAACGTAATGGCGATATATTTACGTGGACAGACAGTGACGGTGTGCCGCATTTTAGTGATAAAAAACCGGATTTTGCGGTAGCAACTTACGATCCTGGTTTTATTGAACCGTTAGATTACTTTGATCTTACTTTAAATACGCCTAATTTACCTTCGTCATTTAACCAAGCGTTACGCATAAAACTCAATACTGTATTTAAAGTATATGGACAGATTATTGGCGTGCATGCACTTAAAAAGGTAAAGCTTAATTTAACGGTATTGCCTACGCGTGGTACTTATGAGGCCGCAATTAAGCAACGCGGTGGTGACTCTACAAACACTGCGGGTATGTATTTTCACGCGAGTAATTCTGCTTTTATTCATTATGATAATGCACACAGTGCAATGCGAACTGCGGTACATGAAGCAGTGCACGCCATTAATAAAGCAGTTTTAGGCTACACCCCGAGATGGTTTAATGAGGGATTTGCAGAATACTTTGAGCTTACTAAAAGTAATATGCAAACAGCTATTGTTGAGTCGAATAGTTCATGGACGAAAAATAACAATATTACTAAAAGTGTATTTTCGATTGATTCGTTAGTGGGTTTGGATGACTCGTGGAAAAAAGGTGATACCAGTAAGCTGTACGCAAGCAGTTGGGCTGCAATTTACTTTTTAATGGATACGCAAGCAGGGCGATCGTTACTTAAGAATATAATGCTTGCTGAGCAAGAATTTCTCTGTAATAAGCTATCTGAAAAGCAATTAAAAACGATGATGTATAAGCAGCTTCCTAATCTTAATCGTGAATATTCTAAGCGGTTAAAAAGTCCTTTAAAAGCGCATATATTTTAAATTACAAACCAAAAGCGCGATGTAAACTCCCGCCTACAGCTTTTCGCGCGAGCAAGCTGAGCGCCCACAGGTGTTTAGCTTGGCCTTATTTAAAAGCCAAAGCGCGATATAAAATCGCACCTACGCTTTTGTTGAAAGTTGTGTTTGCAATGATGTAGGTGAGGTTTTATACCTCGCTTATAAATACATTTTTTACCACAGAAAAGTGAATTATTGTTCTATGTAGCGCTTAAAAGTAATGAGGCAATTAACTCTGCTATTCGCCTCATTGCATGAGGCAAATAAATTGTTATTCGCCTCACCATGTGAGGCGAATAGGTGTTTAGGTGAGCTTTGTAGAGTTGATTGGGGTAATGATCTAGTTACTAGAGGGCAAAGCGCGATGTAAAATCGCACCTACAATTTAAAAGCTTCGCTTTTCGCGCGAGCAAGCTTTGCGCCTACAGGAGTTTAGGCGGGCTTTGTAGCGTTGATTGGGAGTTATGAGCCGTTACTAAAGAGCAAAGCGCGATGTAAAATCGCACCTACGGGTTTGTTGAGTGTCGTGTTTGAGTTGTTGTAGGTGAGGTTTTATACCTCGCATGGTGTTTTTATAAAGCCAAAGCGCGAGATAAACTCACGCCTACTATTTTAAATATTGTGCAACCTCTTATCCCAGCCGCGTTACTTTTACTTTTATTTTTCCGGCATTAGCGCCATAAAAGCGGCTTAGGTCGTTTGCGAATGGGCAAAACTCGCCAGATTTATCTATTTTAATATCGGCGCCGTTGGCTATTTCAAAAAGGTGGTCGTCGTTTTTATTAATAGCACCAATGAGTGAAAACCATTGCGCGCGAGGAAATCGTCTAAATGGTTCAAGCACGGCCATTGGGATTTCTTTTACGCCAAGTTGTACGTTGTCGCGGTTCCAGCCTAATGGCGTGCACTTTATGCCATCGTCAAACCAGTATTGATTTGGGTATGGGGTAAAGCGATACGTAGCGCCTTGCTCTAGCATGAGGCCGGTTGCGTTGTATTGCTCAGAGGCAAATACCACTATATCTTGGCTTTGGTTAATGCTCAGCACACTCATGTTTTGATTAGCCAGTTCTATATGTTGGCTTAAACCAATAAAGCTAAGTGTGGTGTTGTCGTTGTAGCTAATTTTGTAATGCAGTTTTTTAAGTGATTCTGGGCGATAACTGGTTAGTTTATTAATGCGTTCGGCTACGCTGTAGTGCACTAAAGGCTCAAGGTTGCTGGCTTCGTCATCAATTAATACATAGCACTCTCTATCTACTAGTTTAAAAAATGGGTTAAACCAAAAGTAATTTTGTTGATGACTTAATGCGAGCGGATCGGGCGTTACGGTTACGTCATCTTGTGCTACTAAGTTGCTGTCGGGGAGTAGGGTTTCGTAATCTATGTCGTGGCTAGTGAGTAACGATATATTAAGCGGTTGTTCTATTAACCACTCAAGTGCATAGCGCAAGCTAATATCGGCTAGGCCATCGCGGTAGTAACCGCCTCCAATGTCTGAATGCGCACCTGCAAACCATAATTCAGTAATATTGTTTTGATGGTTCATGAGTGTGGGTTCAAAGGCGCGGCGTTTTTCGTCAAGGGCTACGCAGTGCAGCGCGTGAGTAATGTTGTTGGCAATGGTGTGGTTTTCAAAAATAACATGCTCTGCGCCACGTGTGGCTTTACTTACTTTTGATAAGCCAATAGAGGCGACGGTATCAAACACACATACATACACGTTGTTGCTTATTAAGGGTTCTAAACATTTAGCAAAACGTCTGGCAAGCGCAGCGCCTCGGCTAAAGCCTGTTAGCAGTATGGTATCGCCTAGTTGATAGTGAGCTTTAAAGTCGCTTAATGCTTGATTTAAAATACTGGCTACGTCGTCACCACGAGGTGCAAGAGTTTGGTTTAAAATACGTTTAAGGCGGCTGCCTTTAGTACCAATACCTTGATAATAAAAACTGAGTTGGTTAGCAAAAGGAGTAATAGGGGAGTCTTCTAATTTACCGCCAAGCAGTAAATGCAGTTTTAGAATGTTGGTAATATTAGAGTCTTCTTTAAAATGATCTGAGCTAAATTGTTCTGCGTCACGGGGCTCGTTTCCTGTGCCGTCAAAGTTAAAAATTAGCGTTTTACCCGTCATAACCCAATTCCCTTAGTTGTTTTAAATACTCTACACAGACTATGTTAAAAATTAAAGACAATATTCATCAGGTAATGACGAGCTAATTTATGGCTCGCCTGCTATGAAGATCAGTGATTATAAAAAGTATAGCTATTTAACGTTGTTTCCTCTAATGGTTTAAGCGCAGAGTTAAGTTGTACCAACTGCTGATAAACTTCAGGGTAAAATATTTTTAATCGGGCAACGCGAGAAAAGTGGTTTGGTTCAAATTTTTCAACAAGCTGCAAAGCTAAAGGAACCATTGGGCTTAACTCACCTTTGGTGTAGCTTTGTTCTAGCGCTAAGTCGAGTATATCTACGCCAAGTTTACTGGGAACAGTCGGTATTTTGTTATCAATTAGAAATTGGACTGCTTCGACAGAAGACGACGCAGCTTGTGTATAAACGTCGCGTCCATGTATATCGGTAATCGAAAAATCAAAACCAAGTTGTGCAAGTTCTTGCCATTGACTAAGCGGAATCCAGCTTAGTCTAACCAACTCTGTTGGAGGGATAGGTAGCGTTCGACTATTCCAAATAGGCACTAAGTCATATGGATTCTTAAGTAACCTAATAAATAGCACGTTTGTCTCTGTTTGATTTAGTGGAGTTGTCTGGCTGTATTCATGTGCTTTTTGAAATTCTTTTTTAGCTAAATACTCACGAAATACACTATCGCTTCTATCTGAAGAGGTACGGCGGGCAAGAGTGTTCCACCAATAATTAACTAAAACAGGGTCTATATTTTGTAATACGTCTTCAAAGTTACTGCCATACTCTTTTTCGATTTTGCGCACTTTGTCGTAAGCATCACTATCTCGTATGAGCTTTTGGGCTGCAAACAGCTTTTCTGTTAATTGATTACAATTGCTTGAGGCTGAATCTAGATCTTCTTTTTTATGTTGTAGCTCTAGTAAAAATTGAGATATTTCAGAGTTATCTGGCTCAGTTACTCTAGGCAGCATAGAGTTTTCAATTATAGAGATTTGGCTAAAGTAGAGGTAACTTAAAGGGTTTGTTTGCTCACTAATAAAAGTACCTTGTTGATATTTAAATTTGTTTTCAAAAAGTAGAGTCTTATCTGATGAATTTTTATAATTAAACTCACCATGGGCTTTATATCCTTCGGCGATTAAGTAATCCATCATATCAGTCTTACTTTTATCTAAATCTTCTAAAGTTAAGTTTCCGTTTTTAGGTAAATTAATTATGGCAATATCTAACGCTGTAAATAGGCCTGCTTTATTGGTTGGCGAGACTCCTGCTTGTTTTAATGCTTTTACTAAGGGTAAATTAAATTGGCTAATAGCTAAATCGGCTAAGTTATATAAAACGGTAAAATTGTCATAAATAGGCATATCATTAAGTGAAGGTACTTGCTTCATTAACGCAAAAATATACTCATTAGGTAGACCGTTATTTATAGCTACTGCGAGTTCATTTACCGTAAATTGATTTACTGCGATTACATGCTCAAATTCGTCAATGGAAAGTTTATTTGCATTGAGCATAAGTAGCGTGGCGGGAGAGATAACATTACTACCTTCAATACGAATAAACGACTGCAAATAAGTGGTAAACGTGTCGGAATTGTTTAATAGTGCATAGAGGGTTTCTTTTTTTACATTTTCATCAAGTGGAACGTTAAATGTTAAACCAGCAGGGCTTTGGGTAGCCGAACCTAACTGCTGCACCATCTCTTTTACTTTATCAGTGGTGAAATTTTGAATAGCTTCAATGCCTTGCCAGTCAGCTAAAATAGCTATGCTTTCAATTATTTTATAGTCTTTTTTTTGTTTATCTTTAATCGCTTCTTTAAGTAGCGTTGTATATGACTGATAAGATGCCTCGTACAAACCTGAATACATTAATAGGTCGGCGACAGAAGTACCTTTGTTGAGTTCATTTTTAAAAAATAAAGTAAGCGATTGGTTTATTTCATTTATTTTGTATGCTTTATCAGCCGATTTATTTTTACAAAGGCTAATTTCGTGTTTTAGTTTTACTACTTTCTGTTGTGGGGATGCTTGAACGATCTGCTTTTGTTGTTTTATTTTGGGCTGAACTATATTTGAGGCAGGTTTTAAATTTTGCTTTACTACTGGTGAGCTGGATTGAGCTATAAATATATAAGTTGCCAATACAACCGTAGCAATGGCAATAAGCGCCAGGGGTCCTTTTTTCATAAACGTTAATCCTTTAGGTTCACTATTTCAATTATCCACATGGTACTATTTTAGATACTAATAGTGTAAGAGGCTTTAATAAAGTATTAATTTATTAAAGCCATTTTATAGGCTGCTAATTCAGTTTGCTTTTAATGCAATTTCATTTTAGGGCGCACTACTCGCAGTACTTTTTCGCTTATCCATAATGCAAAGGTTTTTGCGCTACCGTGTATGGCGCGTTGGTGCATACGATATAAAGATATATACATAAAGCGGGCAATTTTACCTTCAATAAAAAAGGTATTGCTGGTTAGGTTGCCCATTAAGTTACCTACCGTGCTGTAGCTCGATAAGTTAACTAGCGAGCCATGGTCGCTGTATTTAAAGCCGCGTAGTGGTTGCTGCTTTAACGTGGCGATGAGATTTTTTTCGACGCATAACGCCATTTGATGCGCCGATTGTGCGCGTGGTGGTACTTGCTTGCCGTCGGCTTGGGTAAATGCGCAGCAATCGCCTAATACAAAAATGCTTTCGTCAACGGTGCTTTGTAAAAACTCGTTTACTTGAATTTGGTTGCTACGAGTAAGCTCAAAAATACCTAAGTCTTTAATAAAATCAGGTGCTTTTACGCCTGCCGCCCACACCATTATATCGGCATCAATGTGTTCTTCATCTTTGGTGATAAAGCCTTGTGCGGTGCCTTCTTTTACTTGTGTTTGCTCGCGCACGTTTACGCCAAGCTTTAATAGCTCGCGTTTGGCACTTACGGCAATACGCTCTGGTAATGCAGGTAAAATACGCGGTCCAGCTTCAATTAAATGAATATGCAAACGCTTAGATGACATATTTGTTAAGCCATAAAGCTTTAATAGTTCAGACACATGATAAAGCTCAGCTGAGAGTTCAACGCCCGTAGCGCCGCCACCTACAATGGCAATATTAAGTGATTGTTGTTGGTTGTCGTCTTGATGAAGGCGGGTAAAGCTGTCGAGTAATGAGTGCTGAAAGCGCTCTGCTTGTTGGCTTGAATCTAAAAAGTAGCAATGATCTTTTATACCCGGAGTATTAAAGTCGTTACTTACGCTGCCAATGGCAATAACAAGGTGATCGTAGCGTACGGTACGCCCAGGTAAAATGGTGTGGCCTAATTCGTCGTTAAGTGGTGCAAGGGTAATTGTTTTATTGCTTTGGTCTATATTGCAAAAAGTACCAAGTTGAAAGTTATAGTGATGTTTTGCGGCATGGGCTGAATACACAACGCCATCTAAATCGGGGTCAATAGAGCCTGTCGCTACTTCGTGCAGTAACGGCTTCCATATGTGGGTGCGGTTTTTGTCTATTAGTAGAATTTCTGCTTGTTTTTTCTTTCCTAGTTTATGACCTAATTGCGTTGCGAGTTCTAATCCGCCAGCACCACCGCCAATAACGACAATTTTAGGTGTAGTAATATTCATAACGTTGCCCTCAAAAATAATATACCCAAATAATCTGTATTATTTTTAGTGTTTTGAGGTTACTTGGGTATGGCAAAAAGTTATTTTTGGCAAACGTGACTATTTATTTTTACGCTATTAGTTTGCGCCTAAATAAAGGATATGTCAGCAAAAAATGCTGAATAAAGGCATATAAGTTATACTCACTTTTTTATCGTTTAGCTGTGCAGTTAAATTGCTGTTAAAACACCAAAAGGACATTTATGACCACGCCACTAATTCAATCACTTGAGCAGCACTTTGGTTTTAGCCAATTTAGAACAGGCCAACAACAAACTATTGAGCAGCTTTTAAATGGTCAGTCGTCGTTGGCTATATTTCCTACGGGCTCGGGTAAATCGTTGTGCTACCAGCTAACTGCGTTGCATTTACCAAATTTAACCTTAGTTGTATCGCCTTTACTTGCATTGATGAAAGATCAAATTAGCTTTTTAAATAGCAAAGGCATTTATGCTGCCAGCCTTGATTCGAGCCAAGATCAAATGCAAAGCAGCACCGTAATGAACGATGTTCGAAACGGTAAAATTAAAGTATTAATGGTGTCGGTTGAGCGTTTTAAAAACGAGCGTTTTAGAGAGTTTATAAGCCAAGTTGCGCTTTCGATGTTAGTGGTAGACGAAGCACACTGTATATCTGAATGGGGCCATAACTTTAGACCCGACTACCTTAAATTGCCGCGTTACCGCGAAGAGCTTAATATTCCTTTAGTGTTGTTACTTACGGCAACGGCCACTAAAAAAGTAAAACGCGATATGGCAGAGCGCTTTGCTATTGCGCCTGAGTGCATTGTGCAAACGGGCTTTTACCGCGCTAATTTAGATTTAAGCGTGCTGAGTGTTAAAACCGCCGATAAAAACACAGAGCTTGCCAACATTGTACGTGCGCAAAGTGGCCCTGGTATTGTGTATGTAACGCTGCAGCAAAGTGCCGAGCAAGTAGCAAACACGCTCAGTGCGCAAGGTATTCATGCTGTTGCTTACCACGCAGGGCTTGAAGATACGCTACGCTGGCAAATTCAAGATGACTTTATGGGCGGTAAAATTAACGTAGTGGTGGCAACCATTGCCTTTGGTATGGGCGTTGATAAATCGGATATTCGTTTTGTTATACATTACGATTTACCTAAATCGATAGAAAATTACAGCCAAGAAATTGGCCGAGCAGGGCGCGATGGTAACCCGTCAAACTGCTACACGCTTGCTAATTTAGATGGCCTAAACACAGTCGAAAACTTTGTATATGGCGACACCCCAGAGCTGAGCGGTATTGAATACGTAATTAACGATATTCGCCAAAGCCACCAGCAATGGGAAATGCAAGAATATAGCCTTTCAAGCGAAAGTAATATTAGGCAACTGGCACTTAAAACCTTACTTGTACAGCTTGAAATGCAAGGCGCTATAACGCCGCAATATGCCTACTACGCTGATTTTAAATACAAATTTTTGGTTGATAAAAACGAGCTACTTGGTCATTTTGATGAGCAACGCCAAGCATTTTTAACACAAATATTTAGCCATACCGATTTTAAAAAAATATGGGGCACGCTAAATTTTGACTCCCTTACGCAAGCCGCGCAGGTTGATCGCAAACGCGTAGTGGCTGCTCTTGATTACCTAGCCGAAAAAAACCTAATAACGCTCGAAACCAAACGTATTACCCAAGTATACAAAGTGCATAGCGAGGTTATAAATAACCCAGAACTTGCCCAGCAACTTCACGACTACTTTACCGACAAAGAACAAGCCGAAATTAAACGTATTGCTGCACTTGTGCGCTTTTTTGAGCTACAAAGTTGCTTAAGCTATAACTTAGCGCGCTATTTTGACGATCAAAATGCACCTGAGCAATGTGGGCATTGTAGTGTGTGTAGAGGGCATGCGGTTAAGCTTGAGTACTCTATAGAGCCTGCATATATTGACGATCAGCTTATTTATCAAAAAGTTGATGAGTTTTTAGCGCATATGGCGGGCAAGGGTAATAATAATGTGGGGATTGAAACCCAATGCCGCTTTTTAGCGGGGATGAGTGTGCCGTTATTTGCGCGTAATAAAGTACGCCAGCTGAGTGGTTTTGCACTGTGTGAGCAAATGCGTTACAGCGATATTAAAGCAAAACTACTAGCGCGTTAAATTAGTTACTGTATCCTAGTGGCTTATTCAAAAAAGTAAGCCACTATGCCTCATATTGTTATCCCCGTTGAAAATATTTCTACTACCCCAGAGCCCGTTACGTGTGCTAACTGCCAAGCCTGTTGTTGCCAATTAGAAGTGCGCATAGTAACCGACACTGGCGTGCCTTTTAACTATATAGAATACGATAAATGGGGCAGTGAAGTAATGAAACGCGCTGACGACGGTTGGTGCCAAGCACTCGACCGCAATACGCTTATGTGCTCTATTTACGAAAACCGCCCATTAGTATGTCGCGAGTTTGAAATGGCCTCGGGTGAGTGTATTACCGAGCGCGATTTAGCGGGTATATAGTCCGCTATTATTAATGTACATAAACAACAAAGGGGCTTAAAAGCCCCTTTGTTTATTGCTTACTATAAAAATTAAACTTTAAAGTAGCTAATATACTTTTTAAGTGTGTTTGAAAGGTCAGCTAATGCAACAGCTTCTTGTGCGTTACTGTTAAGCGACATGCTGGTTTCTTTGGACATACTGGCAATTTCTTCTACGCCAGTACTAATTTGCGCCACGGTGGCTACTTGGTTTGATGTTGATTCAACAATTTCAAGCACGTTACTTAATGAATCGTTAGCTTGTTGCTGTATTTGATGCAGTAACTGGTTTGCCTCGTGAGTAAGCGTTAAGCCATTTTCTACTTGCGGTACTGTGGTTTCCATAGCTGTTACCGACGCTTGCGTGTTTTCTTGTACTTGCAAAATCATCTTTTCAATATCGCCTGTAGCATCACCGGTACGTTGGGCAAGTTGCCTTACCTCGTCAGCAACTACTGCAAACCCTCGGCCTGTTTCGCCTGCTCTTGCAGCTTCTATTGCTGCATTTAGTGCAAGCAAGTTTGTTTGATCAGAAATACTGCGGATCACACTTAAAATATCGCCAATGTGTTTTACATGTTCTTGCAGCACGTTTACTTGGGTAACTGTGGCTTTTACGGTTACTGAGATTTGCTCAATTTCGGCCGCTACTTTTTGCACTGCAATACTACCTTGCTGCGATAATTGCGCGGTTATTTTTGAGTTATCTTCTGTTTGCCTAACTGAGTCGGCTACAGCATGGATACTACGGCTCATTTCTTCTAGGCTGCTTACTGCCGAGTTTGTATAAGTTACTTGTGCGTCAGCGGCACTAAGTGCTTGCTGCGAGCCAGATGCTACGCTTGCAGAGTGCGTAGAAAGCTCTTCAGATGAGTTAATAATGCTATCTACAATGGTTTTTAATTTAGATTGCATCACCCCTACAGAAGCCATCATGCTATTTGGGCAACACGACTGCACATCACCTCTTAAGTCGCCTTGTGCAATAAGGGCAATTACTTCGGCGGCTTCTTGTGGTTCGCCACCTACTGAATTTCTGATCAGTTGGCTAATAACATACGCAACGCTTATGCCTATTAAAAAGGCAAGTGCGGTGAGCGAAATCATCCAAATTTTAAACGAGCTGGCAATATCGAGAGTATCAATAGTGGTGGTTTGATTTGCTTGCTCTTGCAGGTTTATAAATTGGTTTATAACATTTAGCCACTGGGTAAACGCAGGGCGCGCATCGGTTAATAAAATGCGCTCAGCTTCGTTTAGGTTTCCTGCATTTTTAGCGTTTATTACACCTTGAATGAAAGGTTGAGTGCGCTGCTCTATTTGATTTATTTTATTAATTAGAGCGCGTTCTTCACTATTCATATTACCCATTAGCTCGGCCATAGACCGGCTTGATGTTTGGTAAAATGCGTTTAGCTCTTTTATGCTCTTTAACACGGAGCTTAAACTGCTTTGATCGGTAATTAGCACTACATCGCGCACGGCTATTGCTCTGTCGTGTACGCTGCCTCTAAAGTTAATTGCGTAACGTTGCTTTACCGAATTTACGTCGGTCATGTGGGTAATGTTATTATTAATGAGGCTAACGCGCGAAATACCAATAATGGTTAAAATAAGCATCATTGATAAAATTACGCCAAAGCCGGTCGTTAAACGCATGTTTATGGTCATGGTTGATCCCAAGTGTGAGTCAATACGCGCAAGAGCAGCTTGTATTATTAGTGATTATTCTAAAACAATAGCAGCATTATGCCTTATTAATTAAAGTTTTATTAGCAATAAGGGGTTGTTTGTTAATTTAGTTTACAAGCGTAACTTTAATGAGGAGTGTTTTTCAGGCATTAAAAAAGGGGCTAAATGCCCCTTAATGTTATATAAAAATATTATATAAAAGTTTAGTCGTACTTTGCTTCTAGCTCATTAGCTGTATGAAACTTCTCATGGCTTTGTAATTGCTCGTCGTATTTAACGAGGTTTTTAAAGTGCGCTAATTGACCTGAGTTTTTAACTATTTCAACAATAAACGACATCATAAAATCAGCGCCCGTTAGGGTATCGCCCACTAAATAACGTTTACCTTCAAGGCGGTCGTTAAAGTAGCTAATTACTTTAGCTGTTTCAGCGTCAGCATAGCCTTCTAAAAACTGCGTTTTAGCGCCGTCTTTTAGTACAAACATTTTAAGTAAAAGCGGTAAAATTGCTGAGCTTTCTGCAAAGTGCAGCCATTGCTGGTAGTCAACATATTCAGCGGTATCTACTTTTGGAGCAAATTTACCATTGCCGTATTTAGTAATAAGGTAGTCGGTAATCGCGCCTGATTCGGCAATAATTAGGCCGCCGTCTTCAATCACTGGCGACTTACCAAGTTGATGAATATGCTTTAATTCGTCAGGGGCTAGGAAGGTGTCTTTATTACGCTGATAAGCCACAATTTCGTAATCAACATTTAGCTCTTCTAAAAGCCAAATTACGCGTTTAGAACGTGATTTATTTAAATGGTGTAGTTTGATCATGTCAGTCCTTTTGTGGCTTGTAAGGACTTGGCCTTACAAACCGTTTAAAATTAAAGTGGGTTATTAATTTTAACCACAGTTTTACCAAAGTTTTTACCGCATATCATGTCGTTGAACGCGCCTACTGTATTTTCGATGCCTTCTACCATGTGCTCACGGTATTGAATTTTTCCGTCTTGTAGCCATTTTTGCATGTCTTGTGCAAACTCGTCGTAACGGTCGCCGTAATCATCAAAAATGATAAAGCCTTGCATTTTAATACGCTTAGTAAGCAATTGACCCATTAGCATACCTAAACGGTCTGGGCCTTCTGGCAAGCTAGTAGCGTTATATTGCGATACTAAACCACACAATGGTACGCGCGCTGCGGTATTTAGTAATGGTAGTACGGCGTCGAATACTTTACCGCCCACATTTTCGTAGTAAACATCAATGCCTTTATCACAGGCTTTTTCTAACTGCTCTGCAAAGTCATCAGCTTTGTGATCAATACAGGCATCAAACCCTAGTTTTTCAACTGCGTGTGCACATTTTTCGCTGCCACCAGCAACACCCACTACTTTACAGCCTTTAATTTTAGCTATTTGACCAACCGTTGCACCTACTGGGCCTGTTGCTGCTGCAACAACTACGGTTTCGCCTTCTTTAGGCTGGCCAATATCAAGTAAACCCATGTAAGCAGTAAAGCCAGGCATACCCATAATACCTAATGCGTATGAAGGGTTTGCAGGCTCTTTACCTAACTGCATTAAACCTTCGCCATTGGTAATGGCGTAATCTTGCCAACCTGTGTAGGCAAGTACCCATTCACCGATCCTAAACTTATCGTTTTTAGACTCTTCGACTTGGCACACTGTAGCGCCAACCATTACATCACCAATATTAACTGGGTCAGCGTACGACTTAGCATCACTCATACGACCACGCATGTATGGGTCTAGCGATAGGTAAATGGTACGTAGTAAAACTTCGCCGTCTTTTAATGCAGGAAGCTCTACCGTTTTTAATTTAAAGTTTTCATCTGTTGGAGCGCCATTAGGGCGTGATTCAAGAGTAAGTTGGCGACTAGTCGTAGACATATAAGATCTCCTATTAATATAAATAAACTACTTACCGAATGTTTACGCTTTAAAAATCGTGATCAGCTAAACAATAATGCGCGGCTAAGCAGTATGAATATGTACAATGCGTACCTTAATAAAGGAGTTTTGGGCGGGTGGTTGATAATTCAACCTTTGCAGAGTATTTATTCTAAATGGTTTATTTTAGCTTGCTAAAAATATGGCTATTGTAAAACACCCCGTTTTTATAAATGGCCTGTTTAAGCACAGCCTCTTGCTCAAAGCCACTTTTAATAAGTGCTTTCATAGAGCCGGTATTACCAGCAAACACAGCGCCAAAAATTCTGTTTATGTGTGAGCTTGCAAACGCTTCATTGCATATAAGTTCAATAGCGCGAGTAATAATGCCTTGCCCCCAATAGGCTTTATTTAGCCAATAACCAATTTCGCCACTGTGGCTGTATTCAAATTCGCCGGGAGTTACACCAATACAGCCCGCAAATTGCCCATTTACCTCAATGGCTTTAACTGTTGCATCAATTACGCCGTTTTTTGAGCCTTGGTTTATCCACCAATCAGCATCGGCTTGCGTATAAGGAAACGGAATTTTTGACGATAAATAACGCGTTACCTGTTCATCATTTAAGGTGCTAATAATAAAAGGCGCGTCTTGGGCTTTAAACTCTCTGAGGGTGATCATATTTTTTCATAAATTTTTAGTATGCACACTAACTTAACAATCATTTAAGAGTTAAACAATCAGAACCTAAATTAAACGGTTTACGGCTATTACTTTGTTTTAAAGTCCTCTAATATAAGCAAAATATTACACCTATTTTAGATGCCATTATGCACCCTCACATTAAAGCGCTTTATAACAGCGCCCAAAAACCAAGCCGTTTAATTATTGGTTTAATGAGCGGTACCTCGTTGGACGGGCTTGATGTTGCACTGTGTAAAGTAACGGGCGCGGGCTTAAATACACACATTGAGGTTTTAAATTTTACTACTGTTGATTACAACGACGATTATAAAACTAAAATAAAGCAGGTATTTGCTAAGCGAGAATGCGATTTAGAGATTGTTACTTTACTGCACCCGTGGGTAGGTAAACTCCATGGCAATATGGTTAACCAGTGCTTAGCTAAGTGGAATATAAACCCTGCAAGTATTGATGTAATAGCAAGCCACGGGCAAACCATTTATCACTGCCCGCAGTCGCAGCATAACCACAAAAGCTTTACTAATGGCACCTTACAAATTGGCGATAGTGACCAAATAGCCGTTACTACGGGTATTACAACCATTGGTGATTTTAGACAAAAACACATAGCCGCAGGAGGCGAGGGCGCACCACTGGCTGTGTATGGCGATTATTTGTATTTTTCGAGCGCTGCTGAGAGTCGGATTTTGCTAAATATGGGCGGCATTGCTAACTTAACGTTTTTACCCAAAAATGGTGATGCAAACGGTGTGTTTAGCTCCGACATTGGCCCCGGTAATACCATTATGGATGCCTACGTACAGCAACATTTTAAAGATATGCATTATGACGATGGCGCAAAAATAGCAAAAGCAGGCAAGATAAATACACCATTATTGAATGCATTGTGTAATAACGCATTTTTTAAACTCCCAATGCCTAAAACCACAGGGCCTGAGGTATTTAACTTAGCGTATTTAAATGCTGCACAGCAGGTTACAAATACTCACCATTTAAGCCATGAAGATGTAATGGCCACCTTAAATACCTTTACTGCAACCGTTATAGCAAATGCATTAAACGAGTGTGCAGAGCGCGCACAAAATTGTGTGGTGTATGCAAGTGGTGGCGGTATTCATAACCCGTTGCTAATGGCGCAACTTACAGCGCTTTGCCCACGTATTAAGGCTTTTAAAAACACCGACGATTTAGGTATAAACCCCGACGCAAAAGAGGCTGTACTATTTGCTATTTTAGCAAACGAATGCCTAGCAGGAGAGCAGCAACACCTAAGTAATACTGCACAAGGTATTGCGGGAGTTACTATGGGTAAAGTAAGTTTTGCAGACTAACAACTTATAAGTAGCGTCGCGTAATTTAAGTGCAGCCAGCACTAAAACAGCGATAAAAACGTAGAACCCATACTCGCAAAGTAGCTACGAACGCCCTGAGGCTTAGCATGTTCAGTTGTTATGTGTTCAGGAATATAGCCTTGCTCAAATGCTTTAATGTACACATCGAGTTGTTGGCTTTCTTTTAAGGTCGTGTTTTTTCCGTGCAGCATCATTTGCACTACAAAACATTGGCTTTGTGTAATGTTACTTAAAGTAAGGTTTACAGTACCAGATTCAAGGTCGTCATTGCTTAGCATTTTTTCAGTAAAATACTGTGCCCCACGCGCACTGGGCTGCGTAGCACTTAGTGAAATAACATCGCTCTCATTTGCGCCATCAGGCAACACACACTGCAGCGTAATGTTATGCGCAGCATTGGCTTTTAGCGATAGCTTTTCATATTCCATAGCGTGGCTCATCGCCGCAGACATAGAATCATCAAATGATTGCTGTGCAAATGTTAGTTGCACTAAGGGTGTACTCATCTTACTTAGTCTTCTTGAGTTTATTCATTTATCGGATAGAAATTATCGCGGATCAAGGTTACAGATTTATGACTAATTGCACTAATTAGTACAATTATTGAGTGGTTTGATCAAAGAGGATCTTTGCACTTCTAATATGAAAACAGTTTGTGATACATTTAGAGTAGATAGTCATATACAGCAAAGTCAGGCGAGTGAGTATTGACTAGATAAAGCCGCTAACCAGTAATGCTATGTAAAATGAGTAAATAAAAAATATAATGTAAATTATATTTTAGTGTAAACACTTTATCCCACAGTAAAAAATAAATTAAGCTCAAGCAACTGGCATCAGAACGAAAAAACCCACGCCTAAGCATGGGTTTATTCTTTATCTTTTGTCTTTGGTGGGCTGCATAAGCAGGGATATCCAAAGCTCTCAATAAACACATTACCAGAAAATGTATTATGATCAACCAAAGATAAAGAAAAACTTATAAGATGGAAAGTTAATGCGATACAAAGCAATTGAAAAGACCATATCAATTAGTCGATTTACAACATACAGAAATGCTGTCATTGCGAGTACTGGTGTTGATTGCGGTATAAAAGCTCTCTCGCTATATGAATGGAATGCAAATTTATCATCTGATTTTTTATTTCCTTTACATATATATGAAGTGGTATTACGTAATGCTATTAGTGAAGCTATTGCAAAAAGATATGGTACTGATTGGCCTATTAATACGGTATTTCAAAACTCACTGGCTTATAAAAATAAAAGAGAGCTATTAAGCATTGTTAGCAATAATTACTAAGGGTTAGGCAAGGTGTTACCAGAGTTAAAGTTATCTTGGTGGGAAGAAATGCTAACGCGGAGGCATGATGGGCGTATTTGGAACGTTCATATTCAGACTGCATTTCCAAACGCTGATAACCTAACTGCGGCGCAAATTAGAACGCTATTAAAAGAAGCTTGCTTTGTAATAAGAAAAATAAGAAATCGAATCGCTCACCATGAGCCTATTTTCAACCACAATAAGTTACTTGATATTTATCCTTTAATTGAAACTACTGTGGCAATGCGGTGTAAAGAAACAAAAATATGGTTGGATGAAATAGAAAAGGTTAATAACTTACTTTTGAACCCTGTTATATGAAAGTATTAAAAATTTATTTGGTACATAAGAGGGAAAACTGAGTCTAAAAAATGAGAAAGAGTCATAACTCCATCTATGCCCAAAGATCTTTCACCAAAACAAAGTACATAGGCTCATTAATATGTTTTCTCTCATAGTTTTGAAGATTGAGCGGATACAGTTGATTAGCTCACACACTTGACTATTTGTAGCGAGCGGAAAGTACAATCTTAGTTGAAAGCTGTCTAGAGGAATGCTTGAAATCCACGAGTGTAATTTATTAGCCAAAGTAAATACTCCGAGCTAGTTTTTACAACGACCAAATAAAAAGCAGATACCTAATTAGCATCTGCTTTTATATTTAAAAACCACAGTGCTAAGCGCTGTGGTTTTTAATTTTTAACGAAGAATATTTACTTAAGCTTGAGGTTTAATTAAGTACTTTTCGCCTGTTGCTTGTTTAGAATAAGCCGCGATTGATTGTAAATGTAACACCTCAGCTAATGACACTTCGTGCGTGTAATTGCTCGCAAATGTTGTGGTGATTTCGTCTGCAATACGTTTGCGCATTTTTATTACTGTATCTGTGCTTAACTTACCTAAGGCATTAAATAACAAGAATCCGTTTACACCCCATGCAAAACCAAAGTTACGGTTTATTGTGATAGGGCCTCGGTTTAATGCACCATAAATATACACTTGTTTGTAAGTGTCTGAGCCATAAACGCTGTGCTCTTTCATATCGCGTGCAGCTGCAACTTCCATACAGTTAAGAATATCACTTGTTAGTTGGCCGCCACCGATTGGGTCGAACGCTATAGTTGCACCCGTTTCAATTATTGCAGCGGTTAGATCAGCAAGAAAAGTGTCGCTGCTTGAGTTAACAATATATTTTGCACCCATATCGCGCAGTAATTTTTCTTGTTTTGGTTTACGAACAATATTAATTAAATCAACGCCATCAGCAATACAAATACGGTTTAGCATTTGGCCAAGATTAGAGGCTGCAGCCGCGTGAATAATAGCTTTATGACCTTCAGCGCGCATGGTTTCTACCATTGCTAGTGCGGTAAGTGGGTTAACAAAAGATGATGCACCTTCTTTAGCGGTAGTCCCTTCTTTTAGCTCTAGGCAACTTTGTACATTGGCACAAATAAATTGACGATACGTACCAGCGCCAATTACAGCAACGGTTTTACCCATTAATGCTTGTGCGGCTGGTGATGAACCTGCTGCTACAACGGTGCCTGCGCCTTCATTACCTACTTGTGTGGCTTTACCTACGCGTGTTTTAAGTGATGGCATAAATTGAGCTGGAACATCGGCAGTAATTACTGGGTTTTCATCAGTACCCGATTGCTTTGCAGTAGACATATCAGCTGCGCTGAATAAAACGCCTAAGTCTGATGGGTTTAATGGTGCAGCTTCAATACGAATAACCACTTCATCGGCACTAGGCTTTGGCATCTCGATGTTTTTTAAGGCAAGTGTTAGTTTATTGTCTTCGCTGATAGTTGAAGTAAGTTGGATATTTTTATCTGTCATTATGTTTGCTCCCACAAAAATGAGTATTGATTACTGTTATAGCTAAGGGCTGTTATAGCTAAAGGCTTCTTATATAGCTAAGGGCTATTTAGCGTTTACTGCTTGAATTTGCACTTTCACTTTTTGCATAAATTCAGCCATATTTGATTGGCGATCGGCCTCTATGCTTTGGGCAATGGCTAATTGGCTCATTGATTCGTTCCACTCTTTCATACCGGGAACTTGTGCTAGTACATCCCAATCAAGCTGGCTTGAACCAAAGGCGCTAACTATGGTGTTTACGTAATAAACGTAAATGTCTGCCATTGTAAATTGCTCGCCTGCAATCCAAGGTGAAAACTTACACACGCTACTCAAAGCGGTTACGCCACGCGTTAATACTTGGCGTACTTCGGCTTTAGTTGTTTCAGGTACTTCAGCGCCAGAAAATACATAAGGGATGAACCGTCTGCTTGGGAGTTCAAAATAAAGCTCTGCCATTTTCATAATTTGACGTACAACTGCGCGCTCACCTGCATCTTCAGGGTATAGCGGGGTTTGCGGGTACGACTCTTCTATAAAGTCGCAAATAACACTCGACTCTGAAATATTAAGGCCGTTAGCTGTTGTGATTGCAGGCACTTTGCCTGCAGGGCTTATTGCTAGTAAATCTTCACTACCGCCGTAAACAAGGTGTTCTTTAAATGGCAGTTGTTTGTGTAAAAGTACATGTTTAACTAGGTTGTAATAGTTGCTAGCAGCAAAACCGTGCAAAGTAATCATAAGTCAGCTTTCCTTTATTAACGTGAGGATACTCATTGCCAAATAATGCAATTTTGGTCCCCGTGTTTAAGTTGAGCCTATTATTACTTGTTTTAATTTGCTTATATATAAGGGAAAATGCGAATCACTTTTGTCTTTAAGACAATAAAGAATTTTATTTAATGGAGAGGCGACTTGGATCAACTAAAAGCCATACGGTATTTTATTGAGGTGGTTGAAACAGGCAGTTTTACTAAAGCCGCAAAAGCATTTGGTGTGCCGCCTTCGTCGTTGTCGAGGCGAGTTGCCGATTTAGAAAAAAGCCTAGGGGCGACGCTTTTAAAACGCTCAACCCGCATAGTTAAGCTGACCGAAGTAGGGCAAATTTACTACAGCGATGTACAAAAAATAGTGAACCAGCTTGAGCAAAGCCACGAAACGGTTCGAAGTTACCAAACAACCCCAAAGGGGCGTTTATCTATAAGTTGCATGGTAGGTTTTGGCGACAAAATGCTCATGCCGCTGCTTGATGAGCTTAGCGCGTTATACCCTGAAATAATACTCGATGTAAGCTTAAGCGATGAGCTGTCGACACTCGGGCGTGACGATGTTGATATTGCTATTCGTGGTGGTTATGCACCCAATGAGCGCGTGATAGCAATAAAACTTATGGATAATGGCTTTATACCTGTGGCGTCCCCCTGCTATTTACAAAAACACGGAGTGCCAAGTAACGCCATGGAATTAAAGCACCATAATGGGCTTTATTTTAAAACGCCTTCAGGGCCAACGCCGTGGTTATGTAAAGTAGATGAGCAATGGCATGACGTTTCTGGGCCTGCTGTCGCTATTTCAAATAACGGGTCGTGGCTTGCTAAAAAAGCATGTAACGGGGAAGGTATTTTAATGTCAACTCGATGGGCACTGGCTTCATATCTTGAGCTGGGTGAGTTACAAGAGCTTAAGTTTGAGCATGAGGTGGCAATAACTCAAAATTCTAATATGGCTGTTTATTTGTTGTATCAAAAACAACGTTATTTGGTACCAAAGGTAAAAGCGGCGGTCGATTTTTTAGTACAAAGAATAAAAGAAACAGGTGAAGGTAGTAAGCAAATAAAATAGCCCTTAAGAGTAAGGTGAGTAGATTAATAGAGTGTCGGATGGCGCTGCGCTTATCCGACCTACGCTTATCCGGTTTATTTTTACCAGATATATATTTATGTTTGTTTAACTTATTAATAAATTATTTGTATAAATAATAGGTAAAAAATGCTCCTTTAGGCTAAAGCTTTTAACTAAGCGCCCGATAAGTTACTTAATAGGGTTTAGCGATTAGGGATAATCATGGTTAATAATATATTAGGCAGTCAGGCTAATCTAAGCACTATGCTTGCCCAATCAGTTAATAACGCCAACCAAATATCTGCGACACCTTCACTGCATAGCAGTGGCGACCTTCAAGCTATTAATGATTTACAAACTAATGCGCCTAAAATAACCGACGAGTTATTAAGCCAGCTAAATGATGAAACGATTTACGAAGCACTAGCCAGTAATCAAAAAGTAGGGGATATTTTACAACAGCAACTTACCTCGCTATTTATTATTACAAGCACGCCTAGCACGCTTAACTATAAACTCTCCGATGAAGAACTCGCCCTGCGCACCGTAATAAGTTCTCAGCATGAGGGGTTATTAAAAAATGAAAACAGCACCCAATTAATTGAGCGATTAAATACATCCGTTAAAAATATTCAGGGTGCTTATGCTAATACCAGCGATATTTTATCAAGCTTGGGGCAACTTGGGCATGAGCAAAAAACGTTTTTAGCCTCAAGCCAGCAACGTGTTGAGCGCACGCTTAATCCATACATGGAAAGTGCTAACCGTAGCAAGTACGAGGATGACGATAATTATTTATTTGAGCTCTCGGTAAAAACCAAAGAGGGTGATGTAATAAATATCACTTTTAATTCGTCACAAGGCTTTGATGAAAAAACGGGCGAAGCCGTTGATGGCTTTGGCATAAGTTACGAAGTAAATGGCGATTTATCTGAGGCTGAACATGCGGCTTTAACGCAGGTTATGGCGGGTGTTGGCGAAATGGCCGATGAGTTTTTTAAAGTGAGTGAAAACTCATTTAATCCTATTATAGTGCCAAACCAAACAGACATGAGTTTAGACTTTTTAGCAGGCTTTAATAGTGAGCAGCTAGCGGGTTTTAATGTGTCGTTTTCAACAACGCAAAATGATGCGCTTGATACAGGCGAAAACACGCTTGATTTAAGTTACTCAATAGATGAAGCGACAAATCAACAAGCACTTGTGTTTAAGGCTGAGAATGGGAAAAACGAAATCGACTTTGCACTCGATATGTCGACCATTGGCGCTAAAGACACACAGCAAATGCAGCAGTATTTAGCGTCCCTCGATCAAAGCTTAGAAGATAGCCGAGTAAACAGTACCGAGGATAGTAAAGACTCGGCATTTGGTCGTAAAGGGGATGAGACAATGCAGCAAGGTTTTGCATTATTTAAAGGCGCTTTTACAAGTATGTCGTCAGCGGCTGAACGTTATAGCAATATTGAGTCGCTTGCAGATAAGCAATTTAATGACGGGCGCGCTATGGTTGCCGATTTAGTTGATAACATGATCGCAAACGATCCCCGTTACCAAGGGCTTGGTAATAAAGCACCCAATACATTGGGGGCGGGTGTGTCTAAGCTCGCTGATTTTGATGCTACGTTTTCTTACGCACTGGATAGCGGTGACTATCAGCCTAAAAGTACCATTGAGCTAAGCCAAGCGACTGAGCAAACCCAATTAGGCGAGCTTAGCGGTTTAACACAAAGTAAAAATGTAAGTAGCCACTTTGATTATCAATACAGTCGCCCCGACTACTACGACAAAGAAGAGAGTTATAACGTAGGTACCGCAGTTAAAAATAAAGAACTTGTGGGGCTTGACCAGTCTCACGAAGTTGATGTTGATACAAAAATGTATGCGTTTAACCCTCAAACAAATCAATACGAGCTGCAAATGGCGATGCAAGAGCAAACCATTAGTAAAAGTGACATTCGCTTAATTGACGATATTTGGCTTGAAGAAAACGAAAACAGCTACAACATGAATAAAAAAGAGCGTGTTGAGAGCGACGAAAAGCAAGATGACTTTAAAACAACCAGCAGTCATTCTCATAATAAGTTAGTTACCTTAATTGGTGATTTAGACAAGCTGGCTGAAAATAAAGACGTAAGACGCGAGTATTTAACTAACTTATCGCAAGTTAACTTTTTTATGGATAAAAAGTAACGGTCTTGAGCTGTTCACTCCACACTTAATATTGGGTATAGTCGTTTAATACCTAAATTAATACCTAAATTAAGAGCAACCTTATGTTTAAACAATTAATTTTACTGTGCGCTTTAAGCATGCCGCTTGTAAGCTGCGCTGCTACGGCGCCATTTTCGGGCGAGATAAGTACGCAAGAACTGCTAAGCGACTACAACAAGTTTAACGAGCAATACAAAGCGTATACACCAACAGCACAAGATATAGCCCTAATGCAAAAGCTAGAAGGCAAAGAGCTTATTGTATTATTTGGTACGTGGTGCCACGACAGTGAGCGCGAAGTGCCAAAGCTGATTAAGTTACTTGATGCGTCGAAAGTTGAACTTGCAAGCATTGAATATGTGGCCGTAGGTTACAACAAGCAAGACGATGCAGGCATTGCACAGGCTAATGACTTGCAATACACACCAACGTTTATTGTTAAACAAAATGGCAAAGAGTTAGTACGCGTAATTGAAAAACCAACGGGTACATTGGCGCAAGATTTAACGCAGGGTTTGTAAATAGAGCTTGTTCGTATTTGGGGTTAACGATTTAGCAAATAGGTTTATAAGTTAGCTGTTGGGCTGCTATGAGTAGTCTCCTGATACTTTAATGTGTAAAGGCCAAAAATTTCCCCCTTTGGCTGAGCAAAAATAGGAATTCAGCTATGGTTTGCATATCAATTAAAACAAATAAAAAACTAATTAATCTACAAGCTCGTTATGGTGTTTCTTAATATGTTTAAGGATCTCCGTAAAAATTTGATTGCTGCGATCCTTAGTCCTTTAATTGTATTACCAGTCCTTGGTTTTTGTTATTTTTATGCGGGTATAGAAAATTATACTTCTCTTAGTTCATTAATTTCAGGTGTTGGTTTTGGTGTGTCAATAGGGATGGGAAGTTTATTTTATTTCTATCCTTTAATGTTCATTTACGGATTACCTATTAGCTTATTACTCCAAAAGTTAAATTTATTTAAATTACCTGTAGTTTTAATCTTAAGTATACTTCCAGTTTTTTTACTTAGTCTTTTTAGTGAATTTAATCGTGCAACATTGGTTCTTCATTTATTAGTACTTTCAATGGGTTTAACTAGTTGGCTTATATATAATAAATTAAGGTAACACCACAAAAAGCGATTAATGTTACACAACCGTTTTCTTACTCGACTTACAGCTCAGATCTAAATCTACTCATACAAAAATTATTCACTAAACAGGCTTTTTTCGAATGCTTGCGCAGCATGAGAAGACGGTCTGTCTTTGTAGTGTAATTGGTATAATGGTCTTGATAACTCGACGTCATTTGGCTGTTCTAGCCGTGTTAATTTACCCAATTGTACTAAATCGTCTGTGACTACATTAGGCAATAAAGCAACGCCCATTCCTTGTGCTACTGCTCTTGCTATTGCTTCATTACTTCCGAGTTGCATACAGTTTTTTGCCGTAATACCGTGTTGCTGTAATAACTTAACCGACACCTCTAAAGTGCCCGAGCCAGGTTCGCGTAGTAACCAAAATTGATTGTTTAACCATGCTTTTACATTTTTAGCGGGTTTTAAATTGCTTGGTATAACCACACTCATTAAATCGTTTTGCCAGTGCTTACTAATAATGTGTGGCTCGGTGGGTGTGCCCTCAACCAGTGCTAAATCGATGGTGCATTCAAGTAGTGCGTGCTCAATTTGCGCAGTATTAGCCACTTGTACTTCTACTTTTATATGTGGGTACTGCGCGCAAAATTTAGCTAAGTAAGGAGGCAGCCAATAGCTGGCAATGGTGGTGCTGGTGCCTATAACCAATGTGCCGCGCTTAAGCCCTGTGCGCGATTTAATATCTTCAATGGCGGCTTTTTCTATGGCAAAAATACTACGCGCATGTTCAAAAAGCGCTTGCCCGCCTTCACTTAAAGTGAGTTTTTTGCCTTTAGATGCACGTTCAATAAGTTGAATATTTAATTGATACTCAAGCTCTTTTAGCGCTTTAGATACCGCAGGTTGGCTTATAAAAAGCGCCTCGGCTGCGCTTGAAAAACTACCAAGCTTTGCTACCGTATAAAACACCCTAAGTGCATGTAAATTCATTGCGCCTCTCAAATTACATAACCTTAAGTTATCGAATCATGATTTTAATATATTGGAGTTATATTTTGGCCTTTATTAAAATGAAGTCAACTAATTAGAGTTGTTTGATTGAGGGAATATTATGCTTAGCGCTATTAAAAATGGGTTACAGCCTTTAGGTGTTAACACTAAACAGTATGGTGACTCTCGCTGGTGGATTGGCATGTTACTGGTTATTGTACTTGCGGGCGTTTCTGTTGCGCTTAGTAAATTACCAATAATGCAAACTGCGCAATTTAGCTCACTCACTATTGGTATTGTGGTTGGTATTATTGTGGGTAACAGTATTTTTTCGGGTATAGCGACTCATACCGATGTGGGCGTTGATTACGCTAAAAGTATTTTGCTCAAAGCGGGCGTTGTGTTGTTTGGTTTTAGAATAACCTTTACGCAAGTAGCGGGCGTTGGTTGGAGTGGCTTACTAACTGACATTGTTATGCTTGTTGGTACATTTATATTAGCAATTCAACTTGGCAAACGTGTATTTAAGCTAGATGAGCAAACAACTATATTAATTGGCGCGGGTAGCTCTATTTGTGGCGCTGCAGCGGTGATGGCAACCGAGCCTGTTATAAAAGCACAGGCGCATAAAGTATCAGTAGCGGTAGCAACGGTGGTGGTGTTTGGTACGCTAAGCATGTTTGCCTACCCAATAATGTTTGAGTACATGGGATTGAGCGAACACGCATACGGTATTTTTGTAGGCTCAACCATTCATGAAGTAGCGCAAGTGGTTGCAGCGGGCACTGCGGTAAGCGCTAACGCGGCCGACACCGCAGTAATAGAAAAAATGCTAAGAGTGATGATGCTTGCGCCATTTTTAGTGGGTTTATCATTTTGGCAAAGTAAAAAAAGAGCAAAAGCAGGTGATGCAGCAAGCAGTGAGGGCGATAAATCAGGTATTACTATCCCTTGGTTTGCGGTGTTATTTATAGTGGCCAGTGGTGTGCATTCACTCTCTATTATTCCTCAAGTGACTACAAACGCAGTTGTTTGGTTTGATAATATATTACTCACCATTGCGATGGTGGCTTTGGGTTTACGCACACATGTTGGGGCAATTCGCCAAGCGGGTATTAAACCGCTGTTACTGGCACTGTGTTTATTTTTGTTTTTAACGTTAGGCGGCTTTGCCATTAATATAGGTATTGCTGAGCTGTTTTAAACGTTATTTGGTAAAAGTTGATTGGCTTAAATTGGCCAATCAACTTCGTTTAAGTCATCCAGCTGCGCGCTGGTATTTTTATTACCTTGCCATTTATTAGTGTAAATACCGAGCGGATCAAACTGTAACGTTTGTTTTTCAATATTAAAGTGCCTACCGCCACGCGGATCTACACCTACGCCCGCTATGTATTGCCAGTTGCCCCAGTTTGCGGCTACGTCGTAATCAATCAATTGCTGTTCAAAATAAGCCGCGCCATAGCGCCAATCAAGGCCAAGTTCGTTAACTAAACAACTTGCCGCAACTTGCCTTGCTCGGTTTGATATATAACCAGTGGCATTAAGCTCATTCATAATGGCATTGACCAATGGGAAGGGTGTTGAGCCATTACACCACGCAGCAAAGCGGTTTGGCATAAACGTTGTTAGGGGTTTGGTTTGTTTTTGGCCTTTAAAGCTAAATAAGCTGTTGCCCGCATTGAGTGCATGCCATTTAAAATACTCTCGCCATAGCAATTCAAACTTAATCCAATAAGTAGATTCGTTGACGATATGTTTATGTTCGTACTCTTCAACCGCTTTATAAACTTGCCGTGCACTTACACAGCCAAAGGCAAGCCAGGTACTAAATTTTGTGGTGTTATTAAAGCCATCAAGCTCGTTTCGAGTTGTTTTATAGGTACTTGGCAGTAAGCCCGAAAAGTACTGCGCTAAATGAGCTTGCGCACTTTTAAATCCGCCGTGCATTATCGCGTTGTTGTCATCAGTATGTTCAGTAAGCTCAATTGGTTTGGCCGCACATAATGTTATAGGTTGAGGGAGTAAACCTTCAGGTAACATTGAGAGAGTTATAGGTATATTGGCTGCCTCTACCTTTTTACGAAACGGCGTAAAGCTTTTAGGCAGCTCGTTTAAATTAAAAGGTAGGTCGCTTTGTTTAAATAGGGTGTCTTGCAGCACGCCTGTAAATTCTGTATTTGGGCAATGCGCTTTAAGTAAACTTATTTGGCGTTGCTCGTACAAACCGATTTGCTTGCTAAATACAACTTCATCAATGTTTAGATCATTTATACGCGCTTTTAAAAGCGCTATTGGTTCACCTTCAAGCACGTGCAGTGTTTGTCCGCGTTCAATAAGCGTCTGCTGTAGCTCAAATAAGCTTTGCATTAAAAACTGTTGTTTATGCACGCCATATGGTTTTTGTTGGTAGTTATTATTTTTGAACCAATGCGGATTTATTACAAATACAATATCGAGTGCGCATTGCTGCGACGCAAGGTCACTAAAAATAGTGTTGTCAGTGAGGCGTAAATCGTTTTGTAGCCAATATAAAATGCGTTTGCTCATAGGTTTGCTCAGGTTTTTTTAATCATTAACTTTACGAAGCAAAAGCGGGTAGGGATTAGTTTTGAGATGGTTAATAGACTTTTAAAAAGAGGCGATTATTAAACCGCCTCTTAGCTTATTGAAGTATTGTTTTTAAATAGCTGATTTTTGCTCTGCTATCCAATCGTTTATTACATCCTCAAGTACTGACATAGGCAATGAACCTTGGCCAATAACGGTGTCGTGAAAGCTGCGAATATCAAATTTAGCGCCTAGTTCTTTTTCCGCTTTTGCACGTAGTTCGCGTATTTTTAGCTCGCCCATTTTGTACGAGAGCGCTTGGCCTGGCCATGAGATATAACGATCTATTTGATCCTCCACTGCGCTTTGTGGCAATGCAGTGTGATCTGCTAAGTAGTCTATTGCCTTTTGGCGGCTCCAGCCAAATGCATGAATACCGGTATCAACAACAAGCCTCACTGCGCGCCACATTTCGTAACCTAAACGACCAAAGTCGCTGTATGGGTTTTGATAAAAGCCGGCTTCTTTACCTAAGCGTTCAGAGTAAAGTGCCCAGCCTTCGCCAAATGCTGAGTGGCTAAGTGTGCGTCTAAACTCAGGTACGTCTAACTCCATTGCAATGGCGTTTTGTAAATGATGCCCTGGTATTGCTTCGTGTAGGCTTAGTGCTTCTAAATTATATAAAGGTTGTAGCTTAGGTGTTGAGGCTAAAAAGTAAGTACCCGGCGAGCGGTTATCAGCCGGTGGCATATAAAAAGCGCCACGACTCGCTGAGCCTTTTATTGTAAAGGTGTTACGCGGTAAATGATTAAAGTAGGTTGGTAATTTGCCATACATTTTTTGCGTAATAAAGGCTGTTTTTTCAAGCAGGTCTTGCGCGTCTGTTGCGTAAAATTGCTCATCGGTTGCTAAAAATTCTAAAAAATCGCTGTAAGTGCCGTCAAAACCTACTTTATCAATAATGTTTTGCATTTGCGTTTTTATACGCGCCACTTCTTTTAAGCCAAGCTCGTGTATTTGCTTGGGTGTTGCATTGGTTGTGGTGTAATAATTTACCGCATATTTATAATACTCAAGCCCGCCTTTAACACTTGAAATACCTGGCTCTGCTCTACAGTTAGGCATGTAATCGTTTTCAAAAAAGTCGTAAAAGTGCTGATAAGCTGGTACTACTTTTGAGCTAATTAAGGCTTTAGCTTTGTTTTGGTATGTGGCCTTTTGCTCTGCTGTAAATGTATTTGGTATACGGGTGAAGGGCTCGTATAAGGCGCTATTTTCAGGTTGCTTAACTATATGAGCGTTAATGCTCTGGCTGTAATTTTCAAATGTTTTGCAGTAGTGGGTGTAACCCTTTTCAATGCCTTCCTTCATCAAGTTAATGTTTTCTTGATTAAAGCGAGGGTAGTCGGCAAGGCTTACTAAAAATGCGTTGTAATCATCAGGTGTTAAAAATGCCATATTAGCCGGTGCTTCGGCAAAGTAGGTATGCCAGCCACTTAAAAAGTTAACCTGAAAATACTTATCTTGAAAAAGGTAACTTTGCTGCTCTGTTTCTCGCTCGTATTTAAATAAACGGTAGTTCATTAACTGCGAGCTGCTCAGCGTTTTAGGATCTATTTTACTTAAGTTTTTTAATACATTGTTATTATAAGCTTGGCGCTTTGCAATGGCTTGTTCGGTCCAATTTGGTAATGTACCACTGGGTTTCCAACCATCAGGGTCGGTACGAAAGAATATTTTTTCGGCTTTTGCATTTTGCCAATGGTTATCAATAATGGTTTTTAAATCTGCATTGCTATCGGCTGCGCTCGGCAGTGATGCTACAGCTAAGCAAATAGCTAAAATTGTTTTTTTGAACATATTATTCTCATTTTTAGCGCGTTAATTTTTATTAGTGTACGCACATTTATCATTTTTGTTTTTAATATAGTACCAAGTTAACTTTATTAATGCGCTTACTTTTATAACCAGTATCAATTGGTTTTACTTTTTGATTGAACAAATTTCACCGCTGAAGTGAGTGGGCCACTAGTTTATTGTTTTATCAGCGTTTAGAATGATTAAAACTAATTACAATAAAAGACCGTCATGTTTAATAAAGTAATAACGCTGATTGATGAAGCTAATAACCAAGACCCTAATACTGAGCAGCACAATGGGCAAAGCTTTCCAAAAGAAAGCTTATACGGCTTGCGTATGAGCGAAATGCTAACTCGTTTTAAACCAGATGCCGATGAACTCATGCAAGTTGCAGTGCGTGCACAGCATATTCAGCGTTGGAAGTCGCCACGTAGTGACTTTGAAATGAACAAGCAGGGTTATCATCAATGGCGCAGCGCACTTTATATTTTTCATGCGTCACTAGCCGTTGAATTAATGAAACAAGCTGGGTTTAACGATACGGACCAAAACCGTGTTTATAACGCTGTTGCTAAAAAAGATATTAAGCGCAATCCAGATAGCCAATTAGTAGAAGATGTAGCGAGTTTGGTGTTTATTGAACACTACATGCTTGGGTTTGCCAATGCAAAACCAGATTACAATGAAGAAAAATGGATTGGTATTATTCGCCGCACATGGCAAAAAATGTCAGATGAAGCCCATGAGTTTGTACTTACAGGTAATATTACATTACCAGATCCACTTGTTGGGCTTATTCATAAAGCGCTTGAGTAAAGTAGTGTAAGCTAGGTATTAAAATAAAAAGGATTTTTAGAATGTTATGCCCACGTACAAATGCCTCTCTTGAGCCGTTATTAATTGGCGGTATTACTGTTTACACTTCAGTGCAAGGTGGCGTATTTTTTGATAACAGCCAAATTTTTAAGTTTAGCTCGCCAGAGTTAAAGCACGGTCAGGTATTACTTAAACACTTAAGTAACTATATTGAAGGTGAGGGCGATGTCTCAATGCGAGTAAATTGTCCTAAATGCCCAAGTATTGTGATGATGCGCCGGTATTTTTCACCGCTTAAAGTGGTTGAAATAGACGAATGCCCAGGTTGTGCAGGCATATGGCTTGATAGCGGTGAACTGGCAAAAATACACGAAAACCATTTAACACCTAAAGAGCGAAAGCTATTAGCTCATGAAATGGCAACCAATCATGGCTTTATAACTATTAAATCACCTACTTCTAGGTTTATGCCAACTAATAAAAATAAAAGTGCACATGAAGCCACGGTGGAAAACTTAGTGCGCTTAGCTTTACTTGGTTTGTAACTCTTAATAACATATTAAAACAAAAACGGCGTACTAAAAAGTACGCCGTTTTTATTGTAATAAACTAACGCTTGAAAAGTTTATTTATTACGGTTTTCTTTAGCAAATGCACGTATTTTACGCTTTTGCGACAGTGTTACTTTATTAACACGACCAGCAAATGGGTTTTCACCTTCTCTAAATTCGATTTTAATAGGTGTGCCCATAATTTTAAGCGCTTTACGGTAGTAGTTCATCAGGTAGCGTTTATAACTATCTGGTAAATCTTTAACTTGGTTACCGTGAATAACAATACGTGGTGGGTTATAACCACCGGCATGCGCATATTTGAGCTTAACACGACGACCACGAACAAGTGGCGGCTGGTGATCGGCTTGAGCCATGTCCATAATACGACGTAACATTGCAGTACTTATACGTTTAGTCGCTGATTCATACGCTTCGTCAACAGACTCGAATAAATGACCAACACCTGTACCGTGTAGTGCAGATATAAAGTGTAGGCGTGCAAAGTCAATAAACCCTAAACGGCGATCGAGCTCTGATTTAATACGATCTTTAACGTAATCGTCTAAGCCATCCCATTTGTTCACTGCAATTACCAATGAACGACCTGAGTTAAGAGCAAAGCCTAATAAGCTTAAATCTTGATCTGAAATACCATCGCGAGCATCAACAATCAATAACACAACGTTACAATCTTCGATTGCTTGAAGCGTTTTAATGACAGAGAACTTTTCAACTACGTCGCTTACTTTTTTACGCTTACGAACACCTGCGGTGTCAATTAACACATACTCTTTTTCATTTCGAGTCATCGGAATGTAGATAGAGTCACGTGTTGTACCTGGCATGTCGTATACAATTACGCGATCTTCACCCAGTATACGGTTTGTAAGCGTTGACTTACCAACGTTAGGGCGACCAATAATTGCAAGCTTTACAGGTTTGTCTGCAAATGCCTGGTGATCGGTATCGCTGTCTTCATCTTCTTCGTAAAGATTAATAAGCTCTTCGTCATCGCCTGTTACGTCTTCGTCTTGTGCAGCTAATTCAGCAATAAGCGGCTGAAGTGTTTGCTCAAGTAATAACGTAATACCACGGCCATGCGATGCAGCAATATGATGAATTTCACCTAATGATAATTGGTAAAATTCAGCACAGTTTGAATCTGCATCAATACCATCGGTTTTATTAGCAACAACAAAACACTTTTTATCTTGCTTGCGCAAGTGATTAGCAATTGCTTGGTCAGCTACGGTCATACCTACACGAGCATCTACTAAAAACAGAACAATGTCGGCTTCTTCAATGGCTAGCAGAGATTGATCTGCCATTTCGATTTCGATGCCTTCTTCTGAGCCATCAATACCGCCCGTGTCTACCACGATAAATTCATAGCCATCGTAACTAGCTTGGCCATATTTTCTATCTCGTGTTAAACCTGGAAAATCGGCTACGAGTGCATCACGAGTACGTGTTAAACGGTTAAATAATGTGGATTTGCCCACATTGGGTCGCCCAACTAGAGCGATCACGGGAAGCATAAACTACCTCTTTAAAAAACAACAAAAGGCTTCGCAGTGCGAAGCCTTAAAAAAACCATATGACTATTAGTAACTTAGTTTGGTATTTTTACCATACTAACTTCACCATCACGGGTGTATAAAATTAGCTTATCGTCGGCAACAACTGGCTCAACAAAAAAGCCCGAGCTGTCAAAGTCTTCACGAGATACTAGCTCGCCAGTTTCTTTATTTAGCCAATGTAGGTTACCTTCTTGGTCGCCTAAAGCTAAGTGGCTACCTGCAACTGCAGGCCCTGTTAGGTACCAACCACGTAGAGCGGGTTGGCTCCAACGTTCAATACCTGAATTTTTATCTAATGCGTAAATAACACCATCGCTATCTACTAAATAAATTGTTTGTGCATCCATCGCAATTTCGCGGTAGCTGCTGTACTCACGTTTCCATACAACATTGCCAGAGCGAATATCTACAGCAGCTAAGTTGCCGTTGTAAGCTATAGCGTAAGCGTATGGACCGCTAATAAGTGGTTGAGTGTCTACGTCAACTAGGCGTTCAAATTCTGATGCGCCTTTAGCAACCGCAATTTCTGCGCTCCATGCTGAGTAACCACTGTCTGAAATTAATACGCTTAGCTTGCCTGTTTCAAGGCCTACTAATACACCACCGTTAGCAACGGTTGGCGAGCTTTGTCCGCGTAATGTTAGTGGTGGAACTTCTTGTTCAAAGCTCCAACGCTCTTCGCCTGTATCTGGGTGAAGGGCTAACAATTTACCAGAGCCTAAATTTACAAATATTAAGCCATCGCCTGCTGTTGGTTTAGACAGTGATTCGCCTGGTACGTTTTTACGCCAAACTTCTTCACCGGTTTCGCGATCAAGAGCAATAATAAAGCCGTGTTCAGAACCTATATAAATTTTACCATAGGCTTGCAAAATACCACCTGATAATTTTGCATTTCCGTTGTTAGCCCAAGGCCAAAATGATAAGTCTTGGCGTACATCGGTTTCCCATTTTGTATCGCCATTATCAAGCGAAAGCGCTTCTACTTGGCCTTCGCGGCTAGCAACATACACAGTATCTTTGTAAACTGCGGGTGTTAAACGAGAAAAATAATGCTCTACGCCATCACCTACAGATTCTTGCCAAACAACGTCAGTTTCAAATTGGTTTACAATTTCAGGAAGTACTAGTTCATCTTCATCATCACTTGATGAACAACCCATCAATGTTGCCATACATAGGGCAAGAGCTGCTGTTGTAAATTTTTTCATGCCTAAAACCTTATGCCGCTGGGCTAGTTACTGCTAGGTCATCTAACTTAATTTGTAATAGTGGGTTACTTGTTAATCCACCCGCATCTATTGCTGCTTGGTATGCAGTACGTGCTTGATCTTTATTACCTTGCTCAGTGTAAATGTCGCCTTTAAGCTCGGCCACGTTTGCATTGAACGCTTCAGGTAATGGTGCATTTAATGTCGTTAATGCATCGTCATATTTAGTTTGCGCAATTTGAACACGTGCTAAACGTGTAATCGCAATTGCTTTTAATTCTGTATTTGGCGTATTAGACACAACCCAGCTTAGCTTTTCGCTTGCTACGTCTAGTTTTTTCGCTTCTACTGCGTCTTTTGCAGCAACGAATGCAGCAAGTGTTGCGTAGTTTGTGTCTTTATTTTCGCTAATAAACGCATCAGCTGAAGATAAAACATCATCGCTTTCAACAAGCGCTGTATATGAATCTGATGCTTTTTCAGCGGTAGTAATTTGGTTTTGGTTATATGCTTTCCAGCCATATAAGCCACCTAGGCCAACAAGTATACCTAGCGCAAGTGAAATGCCGTTTTCACGGAAAAAGCGTTTAATGGCTTCTGCTTGTTGTTCTTCTGTTGAATAAATATCCATTCTTACCTCTAATGTTCGCTTAGCCGTTAATAAGCTCAGCTAATAGCGCTTTAGCTTGTTCTAATTCTAATGTGACTTGTTCTTTACGCTCGCGTAAATACTTGATGGTCACAACGCCTTTTTCTAATTCATCTTCACCAATAATCACTGCAACAAGTGCATCGCTTTTATCAGCACGTTTTAATTGTTTTTTAAAGTTGCCGCCGCCCGCATGTACCATAACGCGTAAACCCGGTACGTCTTTACGTAGTTGCGCTGCAATTGCAGGAGCTTGAATGCTTGCTTTGTCGCCCATTGCTGCTAAATATACATCAGCATTACGACGAATGTCACCTACACACTCAAGTGCTTGTAGTAATAATACTAAGCGCTCTAGACCCATTGCAAAACCAACTGCTGGCGTTGCTTTGCCGCCAAGTTGTTCAACTAAGCCATCGTAACGTCCGCCAGCACATACAGTGCCTTGTGCACCTAAACTGTCGGTTACCCATTCAAATACAGTGCGGTTGTAGTAGTCTAAACCACGTACTAACTTTTCATTAATCGTATATGAGACGCCAGCAGCGTCTAAACGTTCACATAAATTTTCAAAATGTTCTTTTGATTCAGCATCTAAATTTTCAGACAATTTAGGCGCATCAGTTAAAATTGCTTGTACGTCTGGGTTTTTGCTATCAAGTACGCGTAATGGATTTGAATACATACGACGTTTTGAGTCTTCATCAAGCACATCAAGGTGTTGCTCAAGGTAGGCTACTAACGCATCACGGTAATCTGCACGCGCTTCGTTAGACCCTAAAGAATTTAGCTCTAAACGAACGTGCTCAGTAATACCAAAGGCTTCCCATAGCTGCGCTGTTAATAAAATAACTTCTGCGTCTATGTCGGCTGTAGCAATACCAAATGTTTCTAAACCAAATTGGTGAAACTGACGGTAACGACCTTTTTGCGGGCGCTCGTGACGAAACATTGGACCCATGTACCAAAGGCGTTGTTCTTGGTTGTATAGTAAGCCATTTTGGTTGCCAGCACGTACGCATACTGCGGTGCCTTCTGGGCGAAGTGTTAATAAGTCGCCATTGCGATCGGCAAAGGTGTACATTTCTTTTTCTACTATATCGGTAACTTCACCAATAGAGCGTTTAAATAAGTCGGTTGATTCTACAATAGGAAAACGAATTTCTTGATAACCGAACGATGCTACTGTCTCGCGTAAAATGTTTTCTACTTTCTGCCAAACTTGTGTATCGCCCGGCAGACAATCGTTCATACCGCGAACTGCCTGAATTTGTTTTGCCACTGATAAATCCTAAATGCTGTTTTTTTGTGTAATGAAAAATGCTTACACAACAAGAATGCTAAAAATTGACCCGTCATTATATACCCAAATGACCCCATGATGCGAGTTTCAGTTGGAATTAAAAGCGATTTAGGCAAGGCATTGATTGAAAGTAATAGTGGTTCTATTGTTAAAATCAATAACGCAGTATAAATCGCTTTTAAACCAACCCGTTGGGCGGTTCACAGACACTTACTCTCATCGTTGTTACTTTTTAAAAGGGATTGCCATTCTTGCAAAGTAACGCCTTGATATTAAGAGCCTGTGAAACGCTGAATTCTGTATCTTGGGGTCGTTTGGGTATCCACTAGCTATAAAGGTAAACGGCAAACCACGGGGTTTGCCACCTTAAACGGTATTTATTCGACTATTTTTATGTCAATCGGTGTTTGGCTCTGCTTTTTTTCTATAAAGTCGCGTACATAACCTTCAAGCTGATCAACAATGTTGTTGTTATCAATGCGCGCTTTTTGGCGTTCGCCATTTATATACAAACCAGAGCGACGATTTGCACCGGCAAGCCCTATATCACTCACAAGCGCTTCACCTGGTCCATTTACAACGCAACCAATTACCGAAACTGACATAGGTTCGATAATATCCTCTAAGCGCTCTTCAAGTTGGTTCATGGTGCTTACTACATCAAACTCTTGGCGTGAGCAGCTAGGGCAGGCAATAAAGTTAATTCCACGCGAACGAATGCGCAATGAATTTAAGATATCAAAGCCGACTTTAATTTCTTGAACAGGATCGGCAGCAAGTGATACACGCAGGGTATCGCCAATACCTTCGGCTAATAACATACCTAAACCTACTGCAGATTTAACAGAGCCTGAGCGCATGCCGCCCGCTTCGGTAATACCTAAATGTAGTGGTTGGTCTATTTCTTTAGCGAGTAAGCGATATGCTCCTACAGCTAAAAATACGTCAGACGCTTTTACTGATATTTTAAATTGGTCAAAATCAAGGCGGCGCAATATATCTACATGGCGCATTGCTGATTCTAATAAGGCTTCTGGTGTTGGTTCGCCGTATTTTTCTTGTAAGTCGCGCTCTAGTGAACCGCCATTTACACCAATACGAATAGGAATGTTATGCTCGCGTGCTGAGTCTACTACGGCTCTAATACGCTCTTCACTACCTATATTCCCTGGGTTTATACGCAGGCAATCAACGCCGTATTTTGCCACTTTTAAGGCTATACGGTAATCAAAGTGAATATCGGCTACTAGCGGAATCGTTACTTGTTCTTTAATACTTTTAAACGCTTCGGCTGCATCCATTGTTGGTACTGATACACGGACTATGTCGGCACCTGCATCTTGTATTGCCTGTATTTGTGCAACAGTTGCATCAACATCCATGGTGTCGGTGTTGGTCATTGATTGCACTGCAATAGGGGCACCATCACCAATAGGGACGTTACCTACATTGATTCGGGTGGATTTTCTGCGTTTAATTGGAGATTCTGAAAACATAGCGACTACTCTGCTAGTGGTAATGTAAATTTGGCTAAACGGTTTTGAGGAAATGCAGAAACATCTACAGGTTCACCGTTTAAAGTAATGTCTACAGCGTCATGCTTACCAAGCACAACTGAAAAAGGAGGCGTACCGCTTACGGTCATAATGTAGCCTGCTTTTTTAACGCCGAATGCTATTTTCTCGCCTTCGCCGTCGTAAATTTCAACCCAACTTTCGCCATTAAAGTTCATGACAATTGTACTGCTAGCATCGTCTTGACTTGCGCTGTTAGAAGCAATAGGAGCCGTTTCTTTAACTATTTCTGGGCTTGTTGATGTTTCACTAGACGTGCTTTGTGATTCTAATAATGATTCATCGTCAATTTCGGCTTGTTGCTGTTGCTCTGAAATACTGGGTTGAGCGGCTTGGCGCTCGCTCATTTTTGAGTTGGCAACGTTTATGTTACTCGTTTGCTCTTCAATAGGTGTCGCGTTTTGCCAAAACCATAAAGCAGATGAGCCAATAACAATCGCTAAAATTAAATAGCTAAAAAACATTAAGCGGCTGTCGTTTGCTTCTTTTTCTGTACGGCGTGAAAAACTCTGCATATTAGCGGGTTTAGCCGGCTCCGGTGGGGCTGGCATCATTGCTAATATAGGTGCGCTATCTACTTTTAATTCACGGCAATAGTTTTTTATATAGCCTTTAACAAAAGTAATAGGGCCTAGTAATGTAAATTCATCATTTTCAAGGCGTTTAATTTGAAGTTCAGACAGCTTTAACGGTGCAGCAATAGTCGCTATGCTAACGTTCGCTTGTTCTCTGTGATTTTTTAATATCTGGCCTACAGTTGGCTGTTCGCTCTGTGTTTGCGTATTTTCTTCATTCATAATGTGTATGAGTCTGGATCCACTAGTAAAAGTTTGTGCCCTGGTTTTAGTGCTATATCAGGACTTAATTTATTCCATCGCATTAATTCATCAATTAATACATGCCGCTGGGTAGCTATATCGTAAAGGGAATCACCAGCTTTAATTTCGTAATAAATATTTGGATCGTTTAGGTATATTTTACTTCCATTCATTACCCGATCCGACTCTTTTAGACCATTCCATTGCAGGAGCTTTTGTAGTTTAACATTGTATCGCACCGAAATGCTAAATAGGTTTTCGCCAACAGCAATTACGTGAAATGGCACGCGTAAAGGCGATACTTTAGGGTTAAGCATTGGGAGCTCTGTTTTTTGTACTGCTTCGTAACTTTTAAATTCAATATCTGCATCATTTTGATAGCTGCTATTTTTAAATACAGTTGTATTTTTAGTCGCTTCGTAGAATACCACGTCACTACTATTTTTTTGAGCGGTAACTGCAGGAACTGAATTACTATAGTTACTAGTTTGCTGCGAATTAAACTGGCCTGTTTTAGGTGCGCCAAACGAAATTATTGTAACTTCGTCATCGGCTTTAGCTGGTTGTTTTGTTGCTATAACTTCTTTTTGAGGTTCGTAAACGGGCTTAGCTTTTTTAGGTGCAGCTACTACGGAATCTGCAGAGTCGTGCTTAGTAGTAAGTGCAAGCATAACAGCCGATGTATCGGTAGGGTTGCTTGGCGCGACGACTTTAGGAGCATCTTCTTTTTGAGTTGTTATTTGTTTTGCTATTACGGTTGCTTCATCGGCTTGCTTACTGACCGTGTTTTTTACCGTCTTAGCTTGCTTTTCTCTTACTATAACTGGATTTACATCTTGGTTATTTGCTATTGCGAGCTTTTTATCTGTTTTTTGCTCGTCGTTTGTTACCAAGCTTGTTGAACCGTCTTGTGGTGAACGTTTCTTTCTGATTACTTTTATTTTTGGTTTTGAACTAACGTGCGCGCCGCTTTCGTCATTTTTTAGTTCTTTTAACTGCGCTTTACGGTATTTTTCTCGCAGTATTTCAAACTCATTAAAACGTGTTCTTTTCTCTTTTAATGCATAGGCTTCGTTACTGCTAGAGTAAGTTTGTAAGATAGTGCTGGAAATTTTTTCAGCCTCTTCTATTCTGCCCATTCTGTTTTTTACAAGGTAGCTAAGCATTAATGCGCGAGAAGATACTCGACCTGTGCTTTCGTAGCGTTTTAAAAGTTCACTGGCTTTGTATAAGTCACTTTTTGCGTAATACAGCGCTGCTAAACTAATTAACGTAGATGTACGCTGAGAGCTGTGATTAAGTGCCTGTTGAAAGTAACTTTCTGCATTTTCAAAATCATCAAATTCAATAGCACACAAGGCTAAATTTTCGTAACTTTCGGCAACGCGAATATAACTTGGTACTTCAATGGCTTTTAAAAATTGATCAGTTGCACGATCGTATTCATCAATACCACATAAAAACACGCCGTAGTTATTAAGGGTATTAGGATCGTCAGGCTTTATTTCGAGTGCTTTTTGGTAGGCTTTATCAGCTAGCGGGTTTTCGCCTACTTGTTGATAGTAATAAGCAAGAGAGTAATGTACTTCAGGTAGGTCAGGAGCAAATGCAGCTGCACGTTCTAAATTGTATTTGGCTTGAGAGTTATTACCCGTTTTTAAATACTGTAGGGCTAAAGCAATTCGTGTTCGTGCTGCGCCAGTATTATTAATTTTATTTTCGACGACGGGCTTATTACTGCCGTTATAACTACTTTCGCTAACACAGCCACTTAAGGCAAGTGTTGATAGTGTTATAGCAAGTATAGATCGCATTACCTTATCTCTTTATTTTTAGTCCATGGCGCCTATCTTACCTAAAACCTTTGTTGTTGCATCATTTATTTAAAAATAAACAACTTAACCACCCTACATGACTAATTAACATAGGGTGGTTACAGATTATGCTTGGTGGATATTAACGCTAATTGCGTTATCGTCACGCATTTTCTTTTTAGCTAAACGTTTAGTACGGTCAACTACATCACCTACTAACTGTCCGCAAGCAGCGTCAATATCGTCACCGCGAGTTCGGCGCACAATACAGGTAACGCCTGCTGCTTGTAATACTTTTGAAAAACGGTCAATACGGCTATTGCTTGAGCGCGTGTATTCATTACCCGGAAACGGGTTAAACGGAATAAGGTTTACCTTACAAGGTGTGCCTTTTAACGTTTGCACTAATGCATGCGCCTGATCGGTGCTGTCGTTAATACCGTTAAGCATAACGTATTCAACCGTTACATCTTTATTTGCTTTTGAGCCATCGATATAACGACGACACGAGGCTAAAAATTCTTCAATAGGGTACTTTTTATTAACTGGCACTAAAATGTCACGCAGTGCGTTATCGGGTGCGTGAAGTGAAATAGCCAGTGCTACGTCAATTTTCTCTTTTAGTAAATCAAGAGCAGGTACAACGCCTGAAGTACTTAATGTTACGCGGCGCTTAGATAAACCAAAGCCCCAATCGTCCATCATTAGTTCCATTGCTGGCACTACGTTTTTAAGATTAAGTAAAGGCTCGCCCATACCCATCATTACAACGTTAGTTACTGGGCGCTTTTCGCTATGACCATCAAGGCCTATATCTTTAGCTACACGCCAAACTTGACCAATAATTTCAGATACTTTTAAGTTACGGTTAAAGCCTTGTTGAGCAGTAGAACAAAAAGTACATTCAAGAGCACAACCCACTTGTGATGATACACATAACGTAGCGCGCTCTTTTTCAGGGATCCAAACGGCTTCTACTTCTTGGCCGCCTTCCAGAATAAGTGCGTACTTAATAGTACCGTCGCTTGCTTGTTGGCGCACAGTGATTTCTGGCGCTACAATTTCGCACTCAGCTTTAAGTTTTTCTTTAAGCTTTTTGTTTACGTTGCTCATATCGTCGAAGTTATCTACGCCAAAATGATAAATCCATTTCATCACCTGGTCACTACGAAACGGCTTTTCACCGAACGATGCAAATAGCTCGCGCATTGCTTCTCGGTTTAAATCTAATAAGTTAATCTTTTTTTGCTCGGTCATGAAACAACCTCAATCGGTGACGGTGGAGATAAAATTTACGAGGACGAATTGTACACAATTCACTCACTTTAATCATTAAGTAAAACATCATGAGTTTCTGATTAATACTTTACGTAATGACTAAAAAAGGGCCCGAAAGCCCTTTTCAATATGTTAACGAATTCGAATTAACGAGTACGTGAACAAAGCTCTTCGTCAGCGAAGAAGTACGCGATTTCGCGAGCAGCAGATTCAACAGCGTCAGAACCGTGAACAGCATTTTCGTCGATGCTATCAGCGTAGTCTGCACGTAAAGTACCAGCTAGTGCTTCAGCAGGGTTAGTAGCACCCATGATTTCACGGTTTTTAAGAACAGCGTTTTCGCCTTCAAGAACTGTAACCATTACTGGACCAGATGTCATGAAAGATACTAAAGCACCGAAGAAAGGACGTTCGCTATGTTCAGCGTAGAAACCTTCAGCTTTCTCTTGTGAAAGGTGAACCATTTTAGCTGCAACGATTTTAAGGCCAGCAGATTCGAAACGGTTGTAGATAGCGCCAATGTGGTTTTTAGCAACTGCATCAGGTTTTACGATTGAAAAAGTACGTTCTAAAGCCATCTTTATGCTCCAATAATTTTAAGTAAAAGTGTGAATATTAACGGGCGCGAATTATACGCGTTTTAAGTGAAAAATCCTAATTTTATTAAAAACCAGTTTGGTTGCCGTTTTGTGATCTCGATCAAACGCAAATTATTGACCGCATTTATACTGCCGCGCTTCTGTTTACTTATTTGTTAATGACTAATCTGAATTCTGCTTGGGATAGATTTATTTTTCAGAGTTTAGGTTAACTACTTATGCAACTGGCTTAAACCCAGTTTGATGTATGGAGCGCACATGTCACCCGTTATTTCTTCAATGCCTTTTATTCCTGAATTATTATGCCCCGCAGGCAGTTTAAAAAACATGCGCTACGCGTTTGCTTATGGCGCAGATGCGGTTTATGCAGGGCAGCCTCGCTATAGTTTGCGTGTACGTAATAATGAGTTTGACCTAGATACTCTGCAAGTAGGAATTAGTGAAGCGCATGTGCAAAATAAAAAGTTTTATGTGGTGTCTAATATTGCACCGCACAACGCTAAAGTTAAATCGTATTTACGTGATATAGAACCGGTTATTGCGATGAAACCCGATGCGCTAATTATGTCAGACCCTGGTTTAATTATGCTTGTTCGTGAAAAATGGCCTGCCATGCCGATCCACTTATCGGTACAGGCGAATGCGGTAAATTACGCGAGTGTACAATTTTGGGCAAAGCAGGGAATTGAACGCGTTATTTTATCGCGGGAGCTGTCGCTCGAAGAAATAACTGAAATACGCACACTCTGCCCAGACACCCAACTTGAAGTGTTTGTACATGGCGCACTGTGTATGGCGTATTCGGGGCGTTGTTTGCTCTCTGGTTACATAAATAAGCGCGATCCAAATCAAGGCACATGTACTAATGCATGTCGCTGGGATTACGATGTAAAACCTGGTGTTGAGAACGAAACTGGCGAAATGGTGCATAAAATTGACCCCAAACAGGTTATTCCTACACTGGGTGAAGGCGCGCCAAGTAACGATGTATTTATGCTAGAGGAACAAGGTCGCCCTGGTGAGTATATGCCTGCGTTTGAGGATGAACACGGCACGTATATTATGAACTCAAAAGATTTACGCGCTGTGCAATACGTAGAGCAGTTAACAAAAATGGGTGTACATAGTTTAAAAATAGAAGGGCGTACTAAGTCATTTTATTATGTAGCGCGCACAGCACAAGTTTATCGCAGAGCAATAGACGACGCAGCTTCGGGTAAACCATTTGATACTAACTTATTTAAAACACTCGAAAATCTAGCACATCGTGGTTATACCGAAGGCTTTTTAAAACGCCATGCCCATCAAGATTATCAAAATTATGAATACGGCCATTCGGTATCAACTAAGCAGCAATTTGTGGGAGAAGTACTTGAGCGCTGCGAAAATGGATTAGTTGAAATAGACGTTAAAAATAAATTTTGTACAGGCCACTCTTTAGAGCTTATGACACCACAAGGTAACTTTACTTTTAAGCTTGAATATATGGAAAACAAAAAGGGCGAAAGTATTAGCGATGCTAAAGGCTCCGGTCACATTGTAAAAATACTGCTAGATGAAGACATTAACTTAGCGCATGCTATTTTAATGCGTAATCTTGAGGAACACCAAGATACTCGTAATCCATTTAAACAAGCTGTTTAGCTACAGCTGAATATAGTTTTTTCAAAAAACTCGGGGTTATAAAAACCCCGAGTTTGCGACTTTATTTAAAATAATATTAATTATTTTTCAAGCTGCTTTAGCTTATCTCTTCGCTCTTTACGTTTTTGTTTTAATGTTTTGCTTGCATGTTTTTTAGGTTTTTCTTTACTCATTACAAATAACTCCAATTAAATATATAAAATTAATAAATAAAAATTGAAATAATTTACTCTATATTTCCTCCTTAATATTAATGGCTATTATTTCCCAAAGGTGGGATTCCCCAGCTTCTTTATATTCAATAATATGATTTATTTTATGCCCTAAAAGAGCGACCCCAAGAGGAGAGTGAAATGATACGTCATTAATAAAGTGCCTTCGTTGGTTTGGAGGCACTAAAGTTATACGGCGCTTAAAACCGGTGGTTATATTTTTAATAACCACCGTGCTATTAATTTTTACATGCGGATTGAATTTTGACCAAGGCCGCTGTGAATACTCGACTTCTTGTAGTAAATACGCAAGCTTTAACGGTTGTAATAGTACCGCTGCGTCTGTGAAGTCATTTTTAGACAGGAAAGATTTTTTACGCTCGAACAGAAAAGAAAGCACGGACTAATCCCCACAAAAACTAAATCGAATTTAAATATATAAAGGTACAGTGTAACTGCCGAGTGTAAGGGTTACACTCGGCTTAAATTCCGAAGGTGGTATTTGTTTTTAGCAGATATGTGATTAAAGTAAACATATTATCCTCTTTGTTTAAATCAATCATATTGAGTTTAAAAATAAAGTCAATTGAGTTTTAGGTTAAAAATATATTGGCGATAAAATGACAGTTTAAAACTGTTTTTTTTATGTTTTTATAAATTCGTTTTTTTCACTAAATTGTTGTTATTTCTGTGTGTTAGTTGCTCACTATTTGATTGAAGCTAAGCGACTAAATAGTTAAGTGCTATTTATGGGATCTATAGTGCCACTTATGCCTATTTATAATATTTATAGATTAAATATACTGGTGTTGTTGTTTATTAAAGTGTAATTGTGTGGCTAGTATTTTATTATGTGAAGCCTAAGCTGCTTATTTTATAGAGTAGAAGCTAGGTATCGGGTAACGCTCTTGTAGTGGCTACGTGCTTTACTGCTGAACCTTTATGTAATAGTTACTCCATTCAACAATGTTAAATAACCACTTTTTATTCGGGTTTATCAAAGTAAATTATAAAGGGTCTCACTTATATGTGGATAATTTTTGCATTACTCGCCACTGTTTTTTTTGGTGCGCGAGGAATAATGTACCAATGGACGTCACAAAAAAAGATTAATCGTAATCTATTATTATTCGGTGTTTTTTTTGTGGGATTTATAATTAGTGCGCTAGGTACTGTGGTGTTTGAGCACACATGGTACGGCTGGGCTGACATTACTGTTGGACTCGCTTTAGGTTTTGGATCTTTTGCGGCTAATGGGTTTTTACACAAAGGGTTTTCGGTTGGGAAAGCGTCTTTAATTAGTATTCTGTCGGGGTTAACGCCTTTATTTGTGCTTTTATTTGCCTTTTTATTATGGCAAGAAACCTTAACTGTTATTCAATTAATCGGCTTTTTTATTATTTTTGGCGGCCTTTATATTATTCGCTACTCCAGCGATATCTCATTAAGTAACTTACAAGGCGCGCAATGGGGATTACTGGCGGCACTGTCCTTTGCATTTAATGATTTAATGGGTAAGCAATCAACGCTTCTTGAGGCGGATACGTTTGCAACTTTAACGTCTATGTTTGGGTTTGGTAGCTTTCTTTTTGCCGTTAGTTGGTTAGTAAAGCGTAAAAAAATGCTAGCAGAGCAAGGCAGCTCTCAAGCGTATTGGTCTGCCGGTAAAACATTCTCATGCGGGTTACTTATTGGTTTAACAAATGTAGCAGGCATGGTTGCAATAATATCGGCTTTTGCAATTGGTAATACAGGGCTTGTGTCGGCAATTTCAGGAATGAACATTTTAATTATTTTGCTGTACTCACGCATAATTCTAAAAGAGTCTTTTACACGCCAAGAAGTTATAGGATTAACAACGGCATTTTTAGGTGTAATTGTACTAAGGCTTAGTTTTTAAAAGATGAATTAGCTTAATTACTTTGCTGTGAAAAGCCTACACTGCTACATTTTAGTGAAGTGTTGCAGTGTATGCTCTATAAGTAATCGCACTCGATAAGGGATTTGTTTTCTGTCGCGATAAAGCATAGAAAATGGCTGCCCTTTGCTTTGCCAATCATGAAGAATGTGTTTAAGCTTTCCTGCTTTAATAAGTGGTAATGCTATATAATCAGGGATGTAGCTAATACCCACACCAGACTCAACTGCTTGTTTCATCATTTGAATTTCATCAACTTCTAATCGAACATGTGTGTTTGGATTAAAACTGTACTCTTCACTCGTTTGCTGATTTTTTAATTGCCACGGTACCAACCCAACGCACGTAACTTTTGGTTGCTCTTCTAATTGCTCAGGATGAGTGATGGATTGATAATCATAGTCAGGATGAGCACACAATACATTATGAGTAAGCTTTAGTTCTCTAATAACCCAATTATCAATGGCAGGATTTCTTACTCTAAACGCTATATCAATCCCTTCTTTTTCAATATCAATAAGGTTATTTGAAAAGCGTAAATCTAGTTGAATATCGGGATACTGCAGTAAAAAATCACAAAAAATAGCACTTAAAAAATGTTTACCCATGTAAATGGGTGCACAGATCCTAATTTTCCCTTTAGGTTGGTTTTTCTCATCACAAAGTGCTTGCTCTATACACTCTACTTCATCAAACAGTTTACGATAGCGATCGTAATATAACTCGCCAGTATGCGTAAGTGTAACTCGATGGGCATCTCGATTTAGGAGTGTTAATTGCAGAGTCTGCTCTAATAAACGTATTCTACGGCTCAAAGTTGATAGTGACATATCAAGGCTTGTTGATGCTTTTTTAAAGCTACCTAATTTTACTATGGTGCAAAAGTAACGTAAATCATCGAGAGAATAACTAGCTGCCATCAGAACTACTTTATTGTTTAGGATGTAGGCAATATTAACAGCGACGCTTTAGAATTTCATTAGAGAAGCCAGAAGTTTTTATTGATAAAGATCAACAAAGAAAAAGTCAATAAAATGCATAATTTAAGAGGGCGTTCAGAATTCTGTGTCAGCCTAAATTGCTAAATATCTAGCACACCATCTAACCTACCTTCGAAGTGGATG
>NZ_JADYXN010000049.1:0-15885 GCF_015864285.1 Pseudoalteromonas sp. NZS100_1 | reverse complement strand
TTCTTGTGTAAATCGACGTCTCATTTTATCTGCCTCTATTAAAAGTTAGAGGCGACAACTATCCTGACACAGGGGGACAAAGAGGTTAAGAGGGCGCTGCGCTTTAGAGAAGCCATAAGTAGGTAAGCTATTAGTAATAAATATTAAAAACTGCGCTTTTCGCGTGAGCAAGCTTTACGCCTACCGGTAAAGTTTGACGCCGTGGTTAAATTTACTTGTAGGCGAGCAAAGTTCGTAATTTCTGTGCTTTAGTCTCTTCTCATTTACTCCTCTTTTGCTTCTCTTTGTGCAATAAGGTTTTAAGTAATTTATTCACAAAGAGGTTAAGAGGGCGCTTCGCTTTAGAGAAGTAAAAATACATAATTACTATTGTTTTAATGTCTTCTCATTGACTCCTCATTTACTCCTCTTTTGCTTCTCTTTGTGCAATAAGGTTTTAAGTGATTTATTCACAAAGAGGCTAGGAGGGCGCTTCGCTTTAGATAAGCCAAAAGTAGGTAATATAAATATTAAAAACTGCGTTTTTTACGTGAGTAAGAACGGGGCCTTCTGGTGAGGTTTTACATCTCACTTTTAAAGTCCTGATAAATAAAAACCCCGATGGTACATAGTACCATCGGGGTTTTTTAATCGTTTTAGTAAACCTAAACTTTAAATTCGTCTACCGACAAGCGAAGCTCTTCGGCCAGTTTTGCTACTTCTGAACTTGAGATATTAGTTTGGTTTGCGCCTTCGGCTGTTTGCTCTGCAATGGCTACAATCGACTCAAGGCGTTCGCTAATTTCTTGTGCTACTTGTTGTTGCTCGAGTGCGGCAGTCGAAATTTCTTCACTTACATCGTGAGCTTGCGAAACCGCAAATGTAATCGAATCAAGTGCGCTACTTGCTAGGTCGGTTTGCTCAACACACGATACCGCACGTTGCTTACCTTTGCTCATAGCCGTTACTGCAGCTTCTGCGCCTGTTTGAAGAGACTCAATCATTGATTGTATCTCTTGGGTCGACTCTTGAGTTTTACTCGCTAGAGAGCGTACTTCGTCTGCTACAACAGCAAAGCCTCGGCCATATTCACCAGCACGTGCAGCTTCAATTGCGGCATTTAGTGCAAGTAGGTTCGTTTGGTCAGCTATGCCGCGTATTACATCTAAAATGCTGCCTATTGATGCGCTATCTTGATGCAGTTTATTAATTACTTGTGAGGCGTCGTCTACTTCACGTGCTAATTGCTCAATCGTGGCTTTATTGTTATTCGAAATACCTTTAACACGCTCAGCTTCTTTATCAGCATTTTTAATTTCGCTAAGTGCTTGTTGAGCGCTGTTGCTAACCGTTTGCGATGTACTGCTCATTTCGGTTGTTGCAGTGGCGGCTTGTTCAACTTGTGCTTGCTGGTTACGAATTGCTTGGCTTGATTCTGCGGTAATAGCAGATGTTTGTTCTGATGCTGCAGCTAGCTGAGTAGAGCGCGAAATAATGCCTTTAATTAGGCTGCGTAAGTTATCAATTAAGGTGTTACAACTTTTAGATAGTTCGCCAAATTCGTCTTTAGCGCTGTCGTCTAAACGTTGTGTCATGTCGCCACTGGCAACAATATCTAAAATTCGGTTAACTTCAGCAAGTGGTTTGGTAATACGGCTAACAGTAATAATAGCAATCGCTATAGCTAAAAGGGTGGCTATAATCATACCAACCCACGTCCATAAGTTTGCTGAGTCTACGTCGCTGCGCACGCCTTGTTGTAATTTAAACGCAACGTCACTTGCTTGATTAACTAATTCGTCAATTTGGTTAAGTGCCATTTTGGTGGCTTGCTCTGACTGTGCAAGCTCTGACTCTGTTAGCGTAATCGAGTCAATTAATCGTTTTTTGTTTGCGGCTAAACCACTACTACCTTTTATATTATTTTCTAAAGTATCAACATTTTCTTTTAAGCTTGAGTATAAATCGCTGTGAGTTTGCTCAATAGCCGGTTTAATTAAGGCAATGGTACGTGTAACTTCTTCTAGGTAATAGGTTTGCTCGTTTTTAACAATATCGAGAGTATTAAGCGTTTTAACGGTTAGCATATCGGTGCTGTTACTTACTACTGACATAAAGTTATTTTCTAAATTGTTTGCAGCTTGATAAGCGCGAGGGTGATTTTGCTCAAAGCCATCAATGTCAATAATATCGAGTACAACAGAATTGGCATCTTCTGCACTTAGCTCTATATTTTCTAATTGTGCTTTTAATGTTTTGTTTAATGCTAGCTGTTTGCTTTTGTCATCTAATAAGCTTTCAACTGTGCTTAAAAAGCTTAAGTAGGTTTTTTCTACATTTTGGCTACTTTGATTAAGCGTTGCATCATTTTTTACTACGTCTTGAAGTTCGCGATGAAGGGTATTGAATAACTGCTTTTGCTCAAGAACTTGTTTTTTAATGGGGGCTAGTTCATTTGCAGAAGTAGTGTAAAAACTCGCCTGAGCGGCTTTACTCATTAAAATAAATTCGGCTTGTAGTTCTGAGCTTTTATTTAGTGCTGGAAGTGATAGTTGGTTCACTTTTTGAGTGGAGCGGTCAATATTTGCAATTTTTATTAAGGAGTTACCACCAATTATTAATAATAATAGTGTGATAAATATAAAACCACCCCAAATACGTTGGCTTACTGTCAGGTTCATAAGATTTCCACTCAAAAGTACTTCAATTAAGACTTATCGGCGTTTGTACCAATAAGTTAAGTAATTAAAATCAATTACTTTAACTAATTTTAACTATTAATTGATAAATCTAACAGATGTATTGTTTTTTTTCAGTTTATTTAGACGAAAGGTGGGATTTTTCGATAATTACTTTTTTAGTACTTAGCTCCATTAGGGTCATGGTATTACCCCATACACAGCCTGTATCTAAGGCGTGAACCCGTGGATTACCTGTCCTACCTTCAAGCGCTGCCCAGTGGCCAAAAATAATATCGTGTTTAGTTTTAGCTATATTAGGATGGTTAAACCAAGGGGTTAGTGTTTGGCTATCGGTTATTGCACCCTTTGCATTAAGCTCGAGTTTGTTATCACTTGTTAAAAAGCGCATACGGGTAAAGTAGTTAACTATGTATCTAAATTTTTCAAAGTCATCAAGATTGCTTGACCACTCAATAGGGTGAGGCTGATACATGTGTTCAAAAAATGCTTTAGCATTGTTTGATTGATAACAGCTTTGTGCAAATTGCGCGTGCTTTAGAGCATAGTCAATAGACCAGTCGGGGTTTAATCCGGCATGAGATATAAAGCAGTTATGTTTTATAAGCTCTAAGGCCAATGGTTGGGTTTGTAAAAAAGCGATGTAATGCGCTAATTTTGGGCTTTCAAATATTGGGTTTAGTTTATCTTTTGGGTTGGTAGGTTTGTTAAGAAAGTAGCAGGCAACCATGTGAAGGTCGTGATTGCCTAAAGTGATGGTCATGCTATTTTGATGTTGGTAAATATAGTCTAAGCAGGCTAGGGATTCTGGCCCGCGGGCAACTATGTCGCCAACTAAATAAAGGTGATCTTTGCTTGGGTTAAAATCAACCCGTTGCAAAAGGGTGTTAAATTCACTAAAACACCCTTGTAAATCACCTATCGCATAATCTGCCATTTAAGTGCTTAATGCAAAATGTTAGGGCAAGCCAAACGAAACACATTAATAGGCGCCTGAAACTCAGAGCCAAATTCGTTGCGTAACGTGTAATGGCCTTGCATAGTGCCTACAGGTGTATCTAAAATTGCACCGCTGGTGTATTTATAGCTTTCGCCTGGGCCAATGTCTGGCATTTCGCCAACAACGCCTTCACCTTCTACTACTACTTCTTTGCCATTTGCATCGGTAATTAACCAATAGCGGCTCAGTAATTTTGCACTACATAAACTATGGTTTTTAATCGTTACTGAGTAAGCAAATACGTATTTTTCAAGCTCAGGTTGAGATTGGCCTTCTACGTAAAATGTTTCTACAGACACCTTTACAGGCGATCCAATATTACTGCTTGTTGTCATAAATCCAGTTAGCTATATCAATAAATTGTTGTAAAGATAAGCGCTCAGCACGCAGCGTTATATCAATGCCAATGCTAGTAAGCTCTTCTGCAGTTAGTAAATTACCTAAACTGTTACGCAGTGTTTTACGGCGTTGATTAAAGGCTTCTAAACACACTGTGTTTAATATTTTAACGCTTTTTGCTGTACGTTGCTCTGGCTTTTTAGGTATTAAACGTATAACCGCAGAGTCAACTTTTGGCGCTGGTTTAAAGCACTCAGGTGGTACTTCAACAACCGGTATTGCATTACAGTAGTATTGAGTCATTACGCTTAAGCGGCCAAATGTTTTACTACCTGGGCCTGCTACCATGCGTTTTACTACTTCTTTTTGAAGCATAAAGTGCATGTGCTCAATATGATCTGAAAATTCAAAAAGATGAAACAATAACGGTGTCGAAATGTTGTAAGGTAGATTACCAAACACTTTTAATTTTTTGTCATCGCGAACCAAGCTTGCAAAGTCAAACGTCATTGCATCGCCTTGGTTAACGGTTAATTTAGGACCCAAAAATGGGTGTTCAATTAATCGTTGCGCTAAATCTTTATCTAATTCAACAACCGTTAAATGGCCGCTTAATTCGGCTACTGGCTCAGTAATTGCGCCAAGGCCGGGGCCAATTTCTACTAGGTTGTCTTCTGGTTTAGGATCAATCGCAGAGACTATTTTATCGATAATAGATTCATCAAATAAAAAGTTTTGCCCAAAACGCTTACGAGCGCGGTGTCCTAAATGTACTTTATCGGTCATTGATTTTGTGCTTTTTCTTGGGCGAGCTTAATTGCTTCGCGGATCGCTAATTCAAAACTGCCAACGTCAGCTGTACCAGTCCCTGCTAAATCGAGTGCAGTACCGTGGTCAACTGATGTGCGGATAAATGGTAAACCAAGGGTAATATTTACCGATTTACCAAATCCCTTGTATTTTAGCACAGGTAATCCCTGATCGTGATACATAGCAAGCACTGCATCTGCTTCAGATAGGTATTTATCTTGAAATAAGGTATCGGCCGGTAGTGGGCCAATTAAATTCATACCTTCGCTTCTAAGTATCTCAAGCGTTGGCGTGATTGTTTCTATTTCTTCACGACCTAAATGACCATCTTCACCGGCATGCGGATTTAAGCCACACACTAAAATACGTGGTTTTTCTATACCAAACTTAGTTTGTAAGTCGTGATTTAAAATACCCGCTACTTTAGTTAAACGCTCAGGTGTAATGGCACGCGATACATACGCCAGTGGAATATGAGTGGTTACAAGTGCAACGCGTAAGCCCTCTGTTGCAAGCATCATAACTACATCAGCAGTATTTGATTGCTGCGCAAAATACTCAGTGTGCCCACTAAACGAAATACCTGCTTTGTTAATTATGCCTTTGTGAACCGGGCCTGTAACAACTGCATCGAAGGTGCCATCCATGTTTTTTTCGCTTGCTATACGCAAGGTATCTAACACGTATTGTCCGTTACCGTCGTTTAGTACGCCAAGTTCTACATCAACCCCTAAATCAACCTGATGAATATACAAGCTGCCAGCAGGTGCTGCGATGGCGGGTGCATTATCATCAAATTTAATTAAGTTTATTGTTAAGCCTAAATGTTTTGCACGCTCTTTTAATAGTTTGCCATCGGCAATCGCTATAAGTTGAACATCCCACGCTTGCTGAGCAAGCGTGAGTAGCAAATCTGGGCCAATACCAGCGGGTTCACCCGGTGTAATAGCAATTCTTAAGGTCATATTTATTGGTCTGCTGTGAAAATTTCAACGTGAGCTTGCTCGCGCATTTCTTGCTGCCAGTTAAAACTTTCTTCCTTAAATTTACGGTTAAACAACATACCGTGAGCACGGTTACGTTTAGCTAGCTCAGTTTTATCAGCTACACGTTTACCAAGTAACTGCACAATATGCCAACCAAACTGTGTTCTAAACGGTTCGCTTATTTCGTCTTGCTTAAGAGAAAGCAATGTATCTTTAAACGCAGGTACGTAGGTAGTTGGATCTGTCCAATCGTACTCGCCACCTTTAAGTGCAGAACCAGGATCTTCTGAGTACTCTTTAGCTAACTTTCCAAAGTCGGCAGTTCCTGCGCGTAAGTCTTTTGCAAAGCCTGCAAGCATAGAGCGTGCTTTTTCTTCACTTAAAATAATTGAAGGTTTAATTAGTATATGGCGTGAGCGCACTTCTGTTGTTTCTACAACTTGTAGACCACGAACGTCTTGTACTTTAATGATATGAAAACCAGCACCAGAGCGAAGAGGGCCAACAATAGCGCCTTTCTTTTGGCCTTTTACTGCTTCAGCAAAAAGCGATGGCATTTCGTTAATACCCATGTAACCAAGCTGTCCACCTTCAAGTGCTTTAGAGCCGCTTGACGATGAAATAGCAATACGCTTAAATTCTTGGCCATCGTTTAATAGCTCAATAACTTTATCTGCGCGTGTTTTTGCGCCAGCAATTTCGTCAGCGTTCGCATCGTTAGGGATATCTATTAAAATATGACCAATGTCGTACTCTTCAGCACTTTGACCTTGGGTTTCCATAATTTTTAAAAGGTTATCAACTTCTTGTTCGCTAATATAAATACGGCGATCGACGCTTGCACGTGTTACTTGCTGCGTTGTAATTTCTTTACGAATTTCTTCACGGTAAGCTTGAAAGCTTTCGCCCGAACCTTCAATAGTACGACGTAAATCGGCAATTGTACCGCCTTGCTCTTGTGCCATGCTTGCAAGAGTTTGATCGAGTTGGCTGTCTGAGATTTGTAACCCCATACGTTCAGCCATTTGTATCATAAGGGCTTGATTAACTAAACGCTCAACAGCTTGTACACGAAGAGTTTCATCTTTTGGTAATTGCTGGTTTTGTTCTTCGGCTTGCTTTTTAACACGATTAATAATGGTGTCTACTTCGCTTTTTAAAATTACGCCTTGGTTTACAACGCCAATAACTTTATCTATTTCTACTGGTGCGGCCATTGCACTTTGACAAAGGCTGGCACTTAAAACTGCTGATGTTAATAATTTTTTTAAATTCATATTCTTTTTACTACTCTTGCTGATAGTACTCTAGTTACTAAGAAAATACGGTCTACGATAGCCAAAAATACCTTGTTGTAATAATTTTTGTGCATCATAACGGCTTTTACTGCCAAGTCCTTTTAATACAAAATTCAAACTAATACCTGAATCAAAAGTTGCTTGTTCTTGGCCTATTGATTGATTTAAATCTGTTTCAATTTGGCGGTGCCCAGTAATTTGGATAGCCCAACAGCATGATTCATACTGTAATCCGCTCAATACTTCGATACTTCTGTTGTTTTCAAGATCTCGATGATAGCTTGCAATAAATTGCCATTCGTCGCTAATAGGAATACTTGTAAATACACCTGCTTGCTCGATTGTATTTCCTGAGACATCATTTGCATAGCGATGGTTCAATTGTACTAGCTGATTATTATCACCTTTATAATCAAGTGTTACATTTGACTGTACCATTTGCTTGCCATCTGTATCGTATTGAATACCTCCAGCGAGGTACCAACGGCGGTGCCAATGTAACATGGTTTGAGCTGCAAATAGTGCATTATAATTAGTGTCTGAGTTCAATCCTTGCTCTGTTGGCTTGGCGTCATCACTTAAATAAAATATTTGGCCGGCACTAAAATTAAATACTTCTTCTTGTTTTTTATCAAATAGGCGCGTTGTAGCACCTAAAGTAAACTGATTCGCTGCTGCTATGCGGTCAACACCTGAAAAGCGCACGTCTCTAAATAAACCATAATAATCGTCTTGTAGCTTGGTTGTATCAAACAAGCCAATGTCTGACTGGTCTTTATTAGGTGTATATAAATATTGAATTTGCGGCTCTAGCGTTTGTATAGCATCTTCAAAAAAGTAAGATGCGTCACGCTCAAAATTAAGCTGAGAATACAAACGTACTTTAGGAATAGTACGCGATACGGTATCGCTGTATTGCGTGCCTGTTAAGTTTCCGTTTTGCTTATAATTAGTTTGCAATAAGCTCACTTCAGATAAAAATGACCACGCATGCGTTGCGTAGTTGTAGCGGGCTTTTGGCTCTACGTGTACACGAGTTGCGCTGTCTATGGCCACTTCTGATGAATCATTAGTAAAATGGCTAATCTCCCCAGACACACTAAAATCAAAATTATCAAAACGCCAAGGCGCAGTTTGCGTAAAATTAACTTGTGGTATTGCAGTGTATGACTCTAAGTGATCGCCCAGTACTTCAAAGTTTTGTACTTTAATATCGGTGCGCCATGTATCACCCAAATGAGTAAGTGAGCCAGTACGATACAGCTGTGTATCGGTTTTACTTGCGTAATTTGAGCTTAAATCGGTGATGTAGTTATCATCGCTTACATTGGTTACATCAACGTTTGCGCGCCAGTTTTCACCCAGATAACTTTGCTGTTGCCAATGAAACATGTAGCGTTCATTCAAATCTGGCTCAGAATCATCACTATCTAAATATTCAATTCCTACTAAGCCTTCATGTTGCTCTGTTAGGTATCTAAATTCGGTTTGTAATTGCAGCCCTTTGTTAGACATATAACGAGGCGTAATAGTGGCATCAAAATTAGGTGCAATATTTAAATAGTACGGCGTAATTGTTTCAAGGCCGTATTTATCAGAGCTTGAAATAGTCGGGGTAAGTAAACCCGATTTACGGCGCTCATCCAGTGGGAATGTAAAATAAGGTAGATATAAAACCGGTGTATCGAGAATGCGTAATACGGCGTTATATGTTTCGCCCCAGCCTTCTTCGCGTGAAAGGTTTATTTCGTCAGCCTCAATTTCCCATACTGGGGTGTCACTTGGGCAAGTAGTAAAGCTTGCATTCATGAGTAATAGGCCAGACTGATTAACAGTAAGCTTTTCAGCGCCGCCTTTACCTTGTTGTTCGGTTAGGCTGTAGTCGGCGCCTAACAAACTGACTTCTGAATTATTTAAATCGGCATTTAATCCGGTGCTGTTTACTTTACTTACGTAATCTTGATAAGTAATTGGCCCCGTTGCATTTAATAAACCGCGCTGTTTGTCTATCAACGCAGTTTGTGCGGACAAACTCATCTTAAGGGTGTTAATATCAACATTGCCGGTAAATTCAGCGCTTTGAGTGCCAAGTAGCTCAACATCATCAGCTTGAATATCAACTTCACCAAGGTTAAGGCCTTCAAGTGGTTGCCAAGCTCTGGTTTGCATTGAAATGCCACAAAGGTTGTGTGCCAGTTCAGTTTCGGCAAGCGATGGTGCGCTAACTACGCTTAGCATCAATATGCCCCAGGTTTTGCTCATTTATCGACCTTAATACTGTGTGTTTAATATAATATACACATAATAAAGGAAAATAATGGCAATTACAGTAATTGACCTAATTAACTTAGTGAAAAATAGATATCTTATAAAATGACACGCTTTGAGAATTTACAACAATTTATAAACATACACCTTAATGCCAAGCCGCATACTTTAAACGCGATCACGGGTGATGCTAGCTTTCGCCGTTATTACCGTTTAAATCACGATAATAAGCATTTAATAGTGATGGACTCAGATCCAAAAAAAGTAAATAACGAACCTTACATTTCGCTAAATCAGGTGTTTGTTGAGCAAGGTTTTTTACTTCCTACTATTATTGCAAGTGATGAGAAACAAGGCTTTTTTGTTCTTAGTGATTTAGGGAGTACGCACCTAGCTGACATGCTTGATGATGCAAACCGCACCGAGCATTATCAAGCATTAATTAGTTTAAGCGCTCAATGGGCTAAAACGCCCACAGCTTCTGCTATGCAAGCGTACAACGAAGATTTTATAAAGCTAGAGCTTGATATATTTAGCCAGTGGTTAGTGAGTGACTTTATTAATGAGCCACTAAGCGCAGAGCAAAACGTAATGTGGCAAACAAGTTCAGCGCTATTAATAAAGGCCATGCTTGAGCAACCCACTGTTACTGTTCATCGCGATTACCATAGCCGTAATATTATGAACAGTAACGGCCAGTGGGCAATTATAGATTATCAAGATGCTGTACGTGGGCCGCTTTGCTACGATTTAGTATCGCTACTACGCGATTGCTATTTTAAACTGCCTCAAAAAGAGTTAACAAGCTTGCTTGATTTTGCTTATCAAGAATTTACGGCTCAAAATTTACTGGCTAACACTTCATTTGATGAGTTTAAATATTGGTTTGATTTAACCGGATTACAGCGCCACTTAAAAGCTGCGGGTATATTTTGTCGATTATATTTGCGCGACGGTAAAACAGGCTATTTAGATAATATTTTACCGACGCTTGATTATATTATTGAAGTAGCGGCAAATTACCCAGAGCTAAAAGCATTGAGTGAGTGGACAAAAAATACCATAGTGCCAAAAGTGACTGAAAAGTTAGCAAAGGAGCGCTCATGAAAGCGATGATTTTAGCTGCAGGGCGTGGGCAGAGAATGATGCCGCTCACGCAAAATATGCCAAAGCCGATGTTAAAAGTGGCAGAAAAACCACTTATTGAGCACCATATAAATAATCTTAAAGCTGCCGGCATTACCGATATTGTAATAAACCTTGCGTGGCAGGGTGATAAAATAAAAGACTACTTTAAAGATGGCAGTCAATTTGGCGTAAATATACTTTACAGCCAAGAAGTTGAAGGTGGCCTTGAAACGGCTGGCGGTATTATTGAAGCGTTACCGCTGTTGGGTGACTCGTTCATCGTAGTAAATGGCGATGTATACACCGATTATGATGTAAGTGCGCTAATGCAACTTCATTTACAACCCGGTGAGGCGCACATAGTGCTTATAGAAAACCCGCCACACAATCCAGATGGCGACTTTGCATTGAGCCATTTATCGGCCGAGAGTCAAAAATATACATTTTCAGGGATTGGCCGCTATCAGGCTGATTTTTTTAAAGGCTTAAAGCAAGGTATTCGCCCTTTAGGGCCTATTTTACGTGAAAAGCTAAATGAACATTTAGTCTCTACTGAGCTCTATATAGGGCAGTGGGATGACATTGGTACACCAGAGCGTTTAAACCAATTAAACACGCGCCTTGAGGCGTAACAACTCAATTTTTAAGAAGGCAGTATTATAGATGTGGGGAAAAATTCTCGGTTTTTGTTTTGGCTTTATGTTTGGCAAAATATTTGGTGCCATTTTAGGTTTATACCTAGGTCATTTATTTGATAAAAGCTTAAAAAATAACTTTGATAAAGCAGGCGGCTTTTCTAGCTTATTTAGTGGTGACGATGTTCACGAGCGCCAAGCTTTATTCTTTTCAAGCTGCTTTGCTGTCATGGGGCACATTGCCAAGTCGAACGGTCGAGTCAGCGAAGTACATATAAAAGCGGCTAACTTGTTTATGGATGAAATGGGCTTAAAGGGCGAAGAACGCCGCGAAGCACAACATGCATTTCAGTCAGGTAAAGAGAGCGACTTTTCACTTAAAGAAACAGTACACGATTTTAAAGAACGCTTTGCTAAACGAAACGATTTAATACAGTTATTTTTAGAAATACAAATTCAAATGGCGTTTTCTGATGGAGTGCTAGCCGAACAAGAAAAGCAATTATTAGCAGAAGTAAGTAAACAGCTAGGCATTTCTAAAACACACTTTGCATTTGTATTAAAGCGCTACCAAGCAGAGTTTAACTTTAGAAAGCAACAACAGCGCTTTAATCAGCAGCAACAAAACCAAGGTCAAAGTAGTAGTTACCGTGAAGGTTCTGGCCACCATGTACCGCCAAATAATAATATGAACCGTGCGCAAGCATTGGCGTTATTAGGCTTAAGTAGCGATGCAACGCAGCGTGATATAAAAGTAGCGTACCGTAAACTTATGTCGCAACATCATCCAGATAAATTAGTATCGCAAGGTTTACCAAAGCACATGATGGAACTGGCTGTTAAAAAGAGCCAAGATATTCAAGCTGCTTATGAGTATTTAAAAAAGTCGGCGTAAAAAGCCGTCTATTTCTTTTGTTAGGCGTGCGTGTTGATCGGGTTGATCGCGCAGGCCAAACAACTGACGTTGGCGGTAATCAAACTTTGCATTTCGGTCAACCCAGCGCTGACGATTTTTAAGGCTCATTAAAATGTCTGTGCTGTCATTTGCATAGTAAATATCAAGCAAGGCAGGTGTAACAAGTGAAGCCGTTTGGCTTAAACTTTCATTACGCTTTGTGTTAGGCAGGTAACTACTTAAACTTATAAACGCATCCAGTCTCTCATCCGGAAAATCTGCATAGTACTCCAACAACACACCCGCACTCGTGCCTTGTGCTATAACCACTATATTACTCGAATCTTCCATAGCGGTTTGATACAGCGCATTAAAGCGAGAAATGAGATTTATTTTATAGTTATCAAGTATGTCGTCAGTTACTTTTTCAATTGCATTAACGTAATGAGGTTCTTCTTTTATTTTTGCAGGCTGCGGTTGTGCGTTTGTTGTGGCCTCGGGTGATACAGGTTCCTCGGCTTTACTAGGCGTAGCTTCGGTCTCATTTGGTGTTTTTTTTGCTATTTTACTAGCTTGCCAATCAATGTCGGGTACTGTCATTGCGTAGGTGCTGTAACCTAAATTATTAAGCTCTTTGCGCAAGTAGCTCATACCTGAATTATTGGTAGGTGAAGAGTGCCAATCGGGTATAAGTATTACGATACCTCTGAAATTACTACTCATATACTCGCTGTAAAGGCTTAAAAATTCTGTTTCACCCGCCAATATAGGCTTTATTTCATCACTTGGAAGTAGTCGCTCAATGTCGCTATTTTCAATGCTTGATAGATTAGGTGGAGCAATATGTTCAGCTGCGCTGATGGGGTTAACTAAAAGTAGGGCACAGCTGAGCTGTATATAAAAAGCCCCTTTTAAAAACCGTAGAAATAGCATAACGCACCTAACTAATGACAATTAGTTAGGTATCGGCAAGGTTATCTAAAAGTTTAATGTATAGAGCGAATTAGCTAGTAAATTTGAACCTGTTAAAACTCTAATTCGGCTTCAAAAGTAAGTACTTGCTCAGTTACAGGGTGCTTTAATTGCAGCATTTGTGCATGTAATTGTAAGCGAGGAGCGGCAGCAAGTGCCTCTTTGTGGGCGTAAAGTCTATCACCTAAAATAGGATGACCAAGGCTTAACATATGCACACGTAGTTGATGCGAGCGACCAGTGATTGGGGTTAGCTCTACACGGGTTGCATTTTCTTCACGCTCAAGTATTTTGAAATGCGTAAGCGAAGGTTTTCCTCTGTCGTGATCAACCATTTGTTTTGGACGATTAGGCCAATCACAAATAAGGGGTAAATCTACTGATCCTGTTTCAGCTTCAAGTTGTCCGTATACACGTGCTATGTAACATTTAGCTGTTTCGCGCTCTTGAAACTGCATACTTAAATGTCTGTGCGCGGCTTTATTCATGGCAAGGCACAGTATGCCAGAAGTTGCCATATCTAAGCGGTGCACTATTCTCGCTGTTGGAAAAACACGATTAACACGATTAATTAAGCTGTCGGCATGTTTAGGATCTTTACCTGGGACAGTTAATAACTCACTTGGCTTATTAACTATCAGTAAGTCGTCATCCTGAAAAAGTATCGTTAAATACGGATTCATAGGGGGGTTATAGTTAACTAACACGGCCGACCTTAGTAATTTTGAAGGTCGCTATTTTAGTAGAGCAAGGGAATAGGCTCAAGTAAAAGTTTGGCTATATTGTTTTAACTAATAATCCAAGCCTTAGCTCCTTTAAAGCACTTTTATAGCTTAATTTCTTGCGCTGTTAATAGTCGATATTCACCACTGGCCAAGTTTTCATCTAGAGTAATTCCCGCAATCTGCTCGCGATGCAGCTCAACTACTTTGTTATCTACAGCGTAAAGCATACGCTTAACTTGATGATACTTTCCTTCACTTATTGATAAACGTAGGCCGTAATTAGCAAGCTTCTCTGCTATAGCTGGGCGGGTTAAATCTTTTTCGTTATGCAGCATGACGCCTGTTCGTAATTGCTCAAGGGCTTCATCGGTAATAGGCTCTTGGGTTTCGACGAGGTAGGTTTTAAATTTATTGCTTTTAGGTGCCGTAATTTTATGTGACCAATCGCCATCATTAGTAATAATAACTAACCCGGTGGTATCTATATCAAGGCGACCTGCCACATGAAAGTCGCTCATATTTGGCTCATCAAGTAAGTCAAAAACAGTTTTATGTAGCTCGTCACTGTTAGCACATACATAGCCAACAGGTTTATTTAGCATGTAATAGCGCTTACCTAAAAATACCAAAGGTGTACCTTGGTACAGTACTTCATCTTGCTGAGCTAGCTGAAAATTATGTGATGTGATTACTTCGCCATTAACGCTTACTTCTTTTCGCTTAATACTCGCGCGAGCTTGGGTACGCGGTATTTCAGCTAAGTGGCTAATAAATTTATCTAAGCGGCAAGGGAATTTCATTTTGGTTCACATTTTTAGTCGGCTACAATAGGCGCGATTATAGCCGATAGTGAAATACCATGACAGTGCACAGCACACAAATTTTAAGCCTTTACCAAGCAAAAATAAACTCGGGTGAACTATGTTTTGATGCTGCGCAGCAAAATGCAGTGGAGGCTTTAAATACGCTAAGCGAGCAACTTCAAGCTCACACATCATGGTGGCAAAAAGCGCCTTTAATAAAAGGTGTATATTTATATGGACCAGTAGGGCGTGGTAAATCCATGTTAATGGATTTATTTTATAAAAACCTACCTATTGATCAAAAGCAGCGGCTGCATTTTCATCATTTTATAGCGCAGGTGCATGCCCAACTTTCGCAGCTACAAGGTCAAAAAAATCCACTTATTTTGATTGCAAAACAGTGGGCTAAAAACATCCGCGTACTGTGTTTTGACGAGTTTTTTGTGAGCGACATTGGCGATGCCATGATTATGGCCAGATTGTTCAATGCCTTGTTTGAACAAGGTGTTGTGCTGGTGGCCACATCGAACGCAAAGCCAGAGCAACTTTATTACAACGGCCTGCAACGAGCGAGATTTTTACCTACCATCGATTTAATTAATAGCCATTGCCATATAATTAACGTGGCAGGGGAGGACGATCACCGTTTTAGATATGGAAAAAACAGTCGTCACTATTTTATTAATTTACCTAATAATGATTTTGAAAATGAGTTTTTAGCTTCTTATGCAGAGGTAACATATAGAAATACAATTAGCGTGCATGGCCGCGATTTACCTTATTTATTAAAAGCCGATAACGCCTTGATGATTGATTTTATGGCGCTATGCTCAGGCCCTCGTAGCGCTAACGATTATATGTTTTTAGCAACGCAATTTGATGTGCTATATGTAACAAACGTGCCGCAAATGGGGGTTAAAGCAACGGGTAAAGTTATTGTTCACGGTATAGAAGATAGTTATCAGCGCGAAAAACAAACGCTTGATGAGCACACCTTTGACGACGAAGCACGTCGCTTTATTGCCTTAGTAGATGAGTTTTACGATTGCCATAAATTGCTGGTAATAAATGCGCAAACCGACATTGAACATTTATATAAAGGTAAAAAGTTGAGCTTTGAATATGCACGCACGCAATCGCGCATAGTCGAAATGCAAAATTGGTAACGCTTTGGTTTGATATATTGTAGATGTGCTTGCTCATGAGGGAAGCGCAGCTTCTAATTATTAAGCCATTTTAAAAACTGCGTTTTTACACGCCAGCAAGCTGCGCGTCTTGTATCTCTCATTGATAAATGATTAGCTATCGTTTATCACATCGAAGTCAGTGAGCTTGCCTGTGCGTCTAG
>NZ_JADYXN010000048.1:0-16991 GCF_015864285.1 Pseudoalteromonas sp. NZS100_1 | reverse complement strand
TTGTTCTATATTCACAAAAAAATCCGTAGTTAGTTTCCTAACTACGGATTTTGCATGATCGTTTGGATCGGTCAACCGGTCATTTTCTTAACTGATCGGCATTAACCTTAGGTCCCTTTTTTAATATGCGTAAATAACATATTAGTTTGCGTGATTAGAAAACAAGTTATCAATAAGCTCATCTTCAAGTGCAAAGCGTGCTTCTAATGCCTCACCAATAACAGACAAGTCATCATCAAAACCCTTTAACAAGTCTTCTTTGTCTACTTCAGCGTACTTATCATTAAAATCTAACGCTATGTCGGTTGTACTGGAAATACGCGGGTAAATAGAGTTTGCAAGCTCTTGGCTCTGTAAGCCCTTTTTTTCACATGCTTTTGCTATATCGTCATACACTTCAAAATGGCCCGCAGATAGGTAATCCATTAAAAGTTGGCAAAATGATTCAATTAGTTTTGGCTCTGGCAATGCTTGATCTTGTTTTTCGTACGGCGTAAAACCTGCAATTTTGCAATAAAGTACAATAAGGTCTTGGCGTTCGTTTAGCCATTTATCAATTACTGTGTGGCTACCACCCCATTTTTGTTGAGCTTTTTCTACACGCGTCAGCATAACTGTTCTCCTAGCTGGGTTGGTCTTTCAATTAGAATATAATAAGTTTATGTACATCAAGATATATTTAATTTGCGAGTATATCAACAAGTAAAGTTGAGCTACTTTGAGGGGTGTACCTTTTTATATAATCTAAGGCGAGGGATTTTATTTTAGGCAAGAAAAAACCACCAGTTACGGTGGTCTAATTTCTTTCAGTGACTTGTTATAACAAGCTTTCTTATTTTTATGAGATGATTTTTATTGTTATTATTTTAAAACATTTATTTTTATTGTTTTAAGATTTTTATTATTTTTTTTGTTAACGCGGGACAAACAATAACAAGGTTTTTGTAATGTTGCAAACATATTAATAAAAAGTTTTAAATGTTATTCTTTTTTGCTTACTTTATAGTCAAAATGGATTAAAGCACGCCATTATATTGATCTGCCTCTAGGTAAAGCTGTTTTCGTCCCTAAGCAATAGAGGGTCGGAGAATATGGTGGTACAATCTTGCACAATTTATACAAGTCTTAGGATCATTTACGCCATGAGCGAATTAAAAAACGACCGTTATTTACGTGCACTTGCAAAACAACCTGTTGATGTAACTCCGGTATGGATGATGCGCCAAGCAGGACGCTATTTACCAGAGTATCGCGCTACACGTGCACAAGCGGGCGATTTTATGAGCCTGTGCCGTAATGCTGAACTTGCATGTGAAGTAACACTGCAGCCACTACGTCGCTACCCGTTAGATGCCGCTATATTATTTAGTGATATTTTAACGATTCCAGATGCGATGGGTTTAGGTCTTTACTTTGAAACTGGCGAAGGCCCTAAGTTTGAACGTCCTATTTCATCACTTGCTGATGTTAAAAAAATTCCAAAGTTAGACCCTACAGACGAGCTTGGCTACGTAATGAACGCAGTAAGCACTATTCGTCGTGAACTTAAAGGTGAAGTACCGCTTATTGGTTTTTCTGGTTCACCTTGGACGCTAGCAACTTATATGGTTGAAGGCGGTAGCAGCAAAGTATTTGGTAAAATCAAAAAAATGGCGTTTGCAGAGCCGCAAACACTTCATTTATTACTCGATAAGTTAGCTGACTCAGTTATTGATTATTTAAATGCTCAAATTAAAGCTGGCGCGCAATCGCTAATGGTATTTGACTCATGGGGTGGTGTATTAAGCCCGCGCGATTACAACGAATTTTCACTGCAATATATGCATAAAATTGTAGATGGCTTAATTCGTGAATACGATGGTCGTAAAGTACCGGTTACTTTGTTCACTAAAAATGGTGGTCAATGGATTGAAGCTATTGCAGCAACAGGTTGTGATGCAATTGGTCTTGATTGGACTATTAATATTAGCGACGCTAAGCGCCGTGTGGGTGATAAAGTAGCGCTACAAGGTAATATGGACCCATCTATGTTACACGGTACACCAGAGCGTATTCGCCAAGAAGTAGGCACTATTTTAGAAGACTTCGGTACAGGCAATGGCCACGTGTTTAACTTAGGCCACGGTATTACACCAGATGTAGACCCTGAAAATGCTGGTGTATTCATTAATGCAGTACATGAGCTAAGTGCTAAGTACCATAAGTAATAGCTACTTAAATAAACTTTAAAACTGTTTAAAAGTAAAAAACCCGCTAAGTTGCGGGTTTTTTGTTACCTATTTATAAAGGCTTTTAAAACTACTTATACCAATTCGCTTAATTAAGTGATCTATTTTGAGGGAAGAAAATCGTGTCGATAACAAGGCAAAAATTTCGTTATTTAGTGTTCTATATCAGAAATTTTTAACGTAGTTAACGTCAGATTTAACCCCTCAAATTGATTAAGTATTATTGCGGATTGGTATTATTTAAGCAGTTTATTTAAATAAGCGATTTAAACCATTTAATGCCGCAACACGGTAGGCTTCAGCCATGGTTGGGTAGTTAAATGTGGTATTTACAAAGTAGTCGATATTATTGCCACCATTTTTTTGTTCCATAATAGCTTGGCCAATGTGAACAATTTCAGATGCACGTTCGCCAAAACAATGTACGCCAAGTACTTCTTTGGTTTCGGTGTGGAATAATATTTTTAAACTACCTACTTCAGTACCAGCAATTTGCGCACGTGCCAAATGCTTAAACTGAGCACGGCCAACTTCATATGGTACTTTAGCGGCTGTAAGCTCTTGCTCTGTTTTACCTACTGAGCTCATTTCTGGAATGGTATAAATACCGGCCGGAATATCAACTATCAGTCTGTCATCACAGTTACCACACGCAATTGCATCAGCAGCTATACGACCTTGGTCAAACGCAGCACTTGCAAGGCTTGGATAGCCAATTACATCACCTACAGCGTAAACGTTATCAATTTCTGTTTGATATGTTTCGTTAACTTTTAATTGGCCACGGCTATCGGCTTTTAAACCAATGGCTTCAAGGTTTAATGTATCAGTGTTACCAGTACGGCCATTAGCAAATAAAATACAGTCAGCTTTTACGCGTTTGCCTGATTTTAAATGCATAATAACGCAGTCGTCACGGGTCTCTATTCGGTCAAACTCTTCGTTATGACGAATAACAATACCGCTGTTCCAAAAGTGATAGCTAAGCGCGTCAGATATTTCAGCATCCATAAAAGCAAGTAGTCGGTCGCGTGTATTAACTAAATCAACTTTAGCGCCTAAACCTTTAAATATAGAAGCGTACTCACAACCAATTACACCAGCGCCGTATATAAGTACGCGGTGAGGGTCGTGTTTAAGACCTAAAATAGTGTCGCTTTCGTAAATACGAGAATGCGTAAAATCTACCTCTGGTGGGCGATAAGGGCGTGAGCCGGTTGCTATAACAATCGTTTTAGCAGTCAGTCGCTCAGTTGAACCATCATTTCTTTTTACTTCAATTGTGTGCTTATCTACAAAGCTCGCATCACCTTGAAACATATGAATGCGGTTACGATCGTAAAAGCTACTACGTAAATTAGATTGCTTAGAAATAACAGAACTTGCGTGACGTAAAATATCAGGAAATGTTAAGCGGCTAGGGCGCTCACCAACATTAAATAACGGATTTGCTTTGTATTCAATATAGCGGCTAACAGAGTGGCGAAGCGCTTTTGAAGGAATTGTTCCCCAATGTACACAACCGCCACCAACTGATTCTTGGCGTTCAATAACCGCTACTTTTTTGTCGTTTTTTGAAAGGTTCATGGCGGTACCTTCACCGCCAGGACCCGTGCCAATAATTATTGCATCATATTGGTATGTCACGGGTACTTTTTTTTGTTCTGGTTGTTTGGCCACAGCCACTCCTAAATTAATTAAAAGAGGCTTTTAATAACCTCGCATTAAGTGCTAGCCATGCCTGTTTTTGATTTTCCCAGGCGGCTTCCAACTCATGGTATTGTGCCATTAATGCTGAGCGTTCACACTGCTTTGCCATGTTATTTTTTTTAACTTCTAACACTTGTTTTTGTAGTGAACAATAATTTTGCAGTTTTTTCAGCAGTAAATCGTACTCTTGTTGTAATAATGTAATCTTATCTTGTGCTAAAGGCAATTTTGCAAGACGCGTTTGCGTTTTGCTCATTAGCGTTTCGGCCTTTGCTTTTTCGATACGTTCAACAGGTGTACGCTTTAGTTTATTGGCTAAACCAACAGCGGCTAAAGAGCGGATCATCCATTTTGTTGGATCGTAATGAAACCATTTAATACCGTTACGGTAGTCGCTTGCAAAAATATGGTGGAAGTTGTGATACCCCTCACCGTATGTAAATAACGCTAAAAAGCCGTTATCGCGTGCCGTATTTTTTTCGGTGTATGGGCGAGAGCCCCAAATATGTGCAACCGAATTTATAAAAAAGGTAAAGTGTTGGCTTAGTACTAAGCGTAGTAAACCTGCAAGAATTAACATACCCCACACATCACCAACTAATAAACCAAGTGCAAGAGGCAAACCTACGTTCATAGCAATAGCTAGTTTTAAGTAGTGCTTATGTTGCCACATAACGACTTTATTTCGTTGTAAATCACGACAATTACTATAGTCGTTGTAGCTATCGCCTTGGTAGTCACGTAACATCCAGCCGATATGGCTATACCAAAAACCATTGGTAGCCGCGTAAGGGTCTTTTATTGGGTCGTCAACTTGACCGTGATGTATACGGTGATCGCTACTCCAATGCAAAGCACTGTTTTGTAGTGCAAAAGCACCGCCAAGCGCAAAAATAAATTCAACAGCAGGGTGTGCGTTATAGGTTTTATGTGCCCATAATCGATGGTAGCCAGCAGTAATTGATAAGCCTGCATAAAACATGCAGCCAACAAAAGCAATCCAATGCGCGCTGGTAAATCCGTAGCTAATGGCGTACCAAGGTACAAGTGTGGCAGCCGCCAAAAAGGTTAGGCTAAAAAATAGGACGTTTGTCCAAATAATCGGTGGTTTATTCATAATTCTCAATCTCAGCGTACAACTGTAAGCTAAAATAGTATTTCAAACTCTCGTCGTCAAGTATTAGACTGTACAATTGAGCTAATATCACTAAATATTCATATAAAATAATTCAGGGAGCTGTTGATGTCGGGTGTTAGAGCGCAACAGAAACAAAAAACACGACAGGCGTTAATTCAAGCGGCATTTAATCAGCTGAGTGCTGATCATAGTTTTTCGAATTTAAGTTTACGCGAAGTAGCACGAGAAGCTGGTATTGCCCCAACTTCTTTTTATCGTCATTTTAAAGACATGGATGAGCTAGGTTTAACCATGGTAGACGAAGCCGGTTTAACCCTTCGCCAACTTATGCGTCAAGCACGCAGACGAATAGCAAACGATGGCGGCAGTGTTATAAATACCTCAGTGGTTACTTTTATGGAGTTTATTGATAACTCAAGTAACCAATTTAGGTTGTTGCTGCGAGAACGCTCAGGGACTTCTAAAGCATTTAGAGCCGCTGTAGCGCGCGAGGTAAAACATTTTATTTTAGAGCTGGCTCATTATTTAGAAAGCGAAACTAAATGTAATGCTATGCATGCCTATATTCAGGCGGAATCTATGGTAACGCTCGTATTTAATGCGGGTGCAGAAGCGCTCGATATAGAAGGATTGCAACGCGACGAATTAATTGAGCGCGTTATTTGGCAGCTGCGTTATATTACTCGTGGAGCCGGACATTACGTAAGAGAAAACACTGAACAAAGTTAGCAAATTTAAAAATTCATTGTAGATTTTTTGTGCCTATTTCTTTATATTAACGCACTATAATAACGGCATACCTTTTAGCCGTAACTAAATAATAAATAAGTCTCTTATTAAGAGAAAGCGAGGATGCAAATGCTCACCAAGGATCCGGTGAACTTAAATTACCCCCCACTATTTGAACAACCACATAATGAGCCTGAAAATTCAGAGCCTGTGGTTACATTCTCTTATTTAAGTCGTGCTCAGCTTTGCAAACTTCCTAAAGTGTTGCAAAGGCAACTGCAAGACAACCTGTTTGGTGCGCTAGATAAACACCAAGCTGCGCGATTACGCGACGACACTCGGTGCCAATATTGGGCTAAAGACAAAGAGTGGAAAAAGGTACCATATTCTCTGTTTAAGCAAGCTAGTACACGCCTAGCTGTTTACCCAAAACAAACTCAAGCACCAACAAAGTACTCGGGCGCGGTTAATAATGGTTCAGTTACATCATCGCAAACAGCGTTGCAAAACAATACTTTTATAAATAACACAGTAATGACGCCAAGCACTTCTGCATTTATAAACAGCCAATCAGCTGCGCAAAATAGTCCGCAATTTATAAATCAGCAAAGTTATAATCAAAAACCTAAAAAAGCAGCGCAACCTGTACAACAGCATGCGCCCGCTGTACGTATTTATAAGCCAGAGCTAAACAGCACAATGCTACTAAAAGCATCGCACACTGTTAGGCAAAATTTTACAACCCACGTACTTAGCGCCGCCGAAACCGTAGAGCAATTAGCACAGCAATATACCGGCTATAAAAATGCCAATTTAATTTACGATTACAACCTAGGTTATAGCGAGCGCAAACCTGCTAAAGCAGGCACAAGCTTAACAGTACCCAGTGGTTGGAAACTCAATATAGAAGGCTCATGCAGTAACAGTCGCAGTGTAGTTATTCAATGGCAAGGGCCAACAAGTGGTCAAATAACACTACAACTAGAAAAAAAACGCCCAGACGAAGTCTCGTTTTGGCAGCACTACGCTGAGGTAAAACCGGGTCTTTATAATGTTACGGTAACGGCCAGTGGCGCAACCGACACCACCACATTTACTGTTGAACAACCCACTTTAGCCTACGAAATAGAACTACTCGACGAAGCTGGCGAACCACAAGCCAACATGGGCTACAAAATACGCCTACGCAACGGCCACATTATTACCGGGCAACTTGACCAAAACGGTTATACCAACGTATCAGGCCCCGACTTTGAAAACGCTAAAGTCAGCTTTTTTGAACTCGACAGCGAAGATTGGTCTGTAGGCAAAGTTTAAGGATACACAATGACCCAACAACACACCGTAGCCCAAGGTGAAACGCTATTGCGCATAGCAAAGCAATACGGCTACCAAACATCTAAAGCGCTTTACAACCACCCAAGCAATGCAGAGTTTAAAGCCCTACGCCCAGACCCAAACTTAATTTACCCGGGCGATAAAATTACGATTCCGCCTAAAAAAGAAAAGTTTATACCGCTGCGCACCAACAGTATTAACAGCTTTGTTGTACAAAACGAAAAAGAGTACTTTCGTCTGCAAATTATTCATGAAGATGGTGACGATATTACGGGTAAGCGCATCGTAATTACTATTGGTAGCCAAACAATAGACACTGTATTGCCGAGCGATGGTTTAATAGAAGTTGAGTTAAACGATAACGATTCACTCACTGGGCAGGTTGATTTATACCTCAAGGAAGATCAAAGCTCACCTAGTGAAAGTTTTACTGCACAAGTTGGTCATTTAGATCCCATCGATACACTTTCAGGTGTGCAAGCTCGCTGTAATTTATTAGGCTTTGACTGCGGTACAGTTGATGGAATTAACGGCTCAAAAACCAAAGCGGGAGTGAGGGATTTTCAATACGAGCATGATCTTGAAGTAGATGGAATTGCAGGGGCAAAAACCAAAGCAAAATTACAGCAAGTATTTGGGAGCTAAAATGAGTATTTCACAGTGTTCGCCTATGCAGATAAATAATATAAATAAAAAGTATATTACAGAGCCAAAAATCACCTTTGAATACCAGTTAAATTTAAGCAAATCGTCGAGCAAACCTATAAACCCGCTTAATGAAAAAATTATTTTGGAACATGTAGAAAGCTGTTGGCGTCAAGAGTGCCTTGTTGGTGATCGACGTATTGTAAATACCGACTGGGTTCGTCTAACATTTAGAAAAATCCCTACAGAAGGTACTTTTAATTTAATACAAGATCCAGATGACGGGGCTGAGCCTTTTTATATCTTTGAACGAGTGCCTTATACACAGTTGAGTGGTCAAACACCGCAAGCAGAATTAATGCCAAGCATTAATATAGATGATGAATGAATTTATTATAAATAACATAGATTTATAAGATAAATCTATTAATGAATTCACACCGCATATACTAGGATTACCCATGTCATTAATCTCAGAAAACACAGCCCGATTTAAACCGCTTTTACACAGCATAACGAATATAAAGGCGTTTAGTAAAAGCGCGCGAAGCAGCGCCATGATATTACTATGTATTACTACATTGTTTTTAACTGCGTGTGGCGGTGAATCTAACTTTAGTAAAGATAAAATAGCGTATCGCCATACATACCATCCGGAGTGGCCAAAAGAGGTGCGTAATGAGGTGTATGGCGATAAAGAAACATTTTCAACCCCGCGTATTTTATTTAGTGCTGAGATAGAGTGGATAGGGCAAACTACATTATTTTCTGCACGTATGGATGGCTCTGATAGGCGCCGGATCATTCCAGAAAGTGCATTTTCGGGTAAGAGAATGATCGACGGCCGTAAACCTGAGCGCTCTCCTGATAATCGATACATCGCAATGTTGATGTATGTCCCTGAGGTTGGCCAAACACTTGAGCTTTGGGATACTAAAACCCAGCAGTTTATTTTTATGAGCGAAGGCTATGGCTATGTCCATTTTAATTGGACTAAAGACAGTGAAAATGTAATTTTTTACGCCAATGGGAAGCATTATAACTACCACGTACCCACTAAAACACTTACTGAGCGGCCAATTATTAACTCTAATGGCTTCTTTTTATTACCAGATGGTAAAACTTTTTTAGCCGATAAAAAAAATAAATACTGGTTACATGACTTTAATGGCGACGTGATAGAGAAGGTCGATTTAGGCTTTGACACTCAATTTACGATGAAGTATTTAGAAGTATCCCCTTTCGGCGATTATATTTATTTTTTATCAGGTAGTACACATTACTGGATTAATTTATCAGACCCCAGTAAACGTATTACATCACGAAGTATAAGCTCGTATATTTTCTCGGATAAAAAAAATAAAGCAATAACATTTTGGTTAATAGAATCAAGGGAACTTATGGGTAATGGTCAATATTATCAAGATGAATTATTGGTTGAGTTTGATTTAAATACTCAGCAAACACGAGAAATGCGACTTAAAGAAAGTAATATATGGGGTATGGGGGCAATATATAATTTCTATGGCGTGTTTAATATCAAGGATGAATAATGAAAGAGCAATTGAATACAGGGCTATGTAGTTTACCTAAAGCGTATTTACTCACGGGCTACGTTAATCGGGGGGAGCCAATCAGTAAGTTAAGCCCACTGTTTAATCGTGTGGTGGTGGCTGATAGCAATGAAGCCACACCAATACTATTAAGCAGTGATGAAGGTGCGGTGCTAGAAGCAGTTGATGGCAAGCAGTCAACAACACGGGCACCGTTTCATGCTCATAAAACTATCCTACTTAAGCTCAGCAATGCTGCTTCTACGACCAATCTAAACCGTACAATCAAGGACTGCCAATGTCATTAATCCCACGAAACAAAACCCGATTTAAAGCGCTTTTACACAACATAACGGATATAAAAGCTTTTAGTAAAAGCGTGCGTAGCAGCGCAATGATATTGCTAAGTATTACTACATTGCTATTAACTGGCTGTGGTGAGGAGTCTAATCCACCTGCAAAACAAGTTGTTGAAGAGCAGCCCAGTCGATTTAGTAAAGACAAATTGGCGTATCGTCATACATATCACCCTGAGTGGCCTAAAGAGGTGCGCAATGAGGTGTATGGCGATAAAGAAACGTTTTCAACCCCGCGTATTTTATTTAAAGCCGACATAGAGTGGACGGGGCAAACTACATTATTTTCTGCGCGTATGGACCTCTCTGATAGGCGCCGTATTATTCCCGAAACTGCATTTAATGATAAATGGATGGTTGGGCTACATAAACCTGAGCGCTCCCCAGATAACCGCTATATTGCCTTGTCTATGGATACAACAGAGCATGGTTTTACCCGCGAGCTTTGGGATACTAAAACCCAACAGTTTATTTTTATGGGTAAAGGCCATGGTTATGCTCATTTTAACTGGACCAAAGACAGTGAGAATGTAATATTTTACGCCAGTGGTAAACATTATAACTACCACGTACCCACTAAAACACTTACTGAGCGGCCAATTATTTACTCTAATGGCTTGTATTTATTGCCAGATGGAAAAACCTTTTTAGCACATAAAAAAAATGAGTATTGGTTACATGACTTTAATGGCGACGTGATAGAAAAGGTTGATTTAGGCTATAACAACCACCTTTCTATGCGTAGTTTTAAGGTATCTCCCTTCGGCGATTATATTTATTTTTTATCAGAAGGGCTTGGGGCGGCGCAAAATTACTGGATTAACTTATCGGACCCCAATAAGCGCATTATATCACCAAGAAAAGCAGATACTTACTTTTTCTCAGATAAAAAAAATAAAGTGTTAACAAAATCTAAAAGAAAGTCTACTGAGCTTCTTGGGAATGGTTGGGCGTTTAATAATTATTACTTTATTGAGTTAGATTTAGTGACCCGGCAAACAAAAGAGATACCGATTAAAGAAAGTAATATTTGGGGCATGACCGGAATATTTATTTATGGCGTGTTTAATATCAAGGATGAATAATGACAGAGCAATTGAATACAGGGGTATGTAGCTTCCCTAAAGCATATTTACTCACGGGTTATGTGAATGAAGGTAAACCAATCAGTAAGCTCACCCCGCTTTTTAACCGTGTGGTGGTGGCTGATAGCGATGGAGCTGCACCAATACTGTTAAGCAGTGATGAAGGCGCGGTGCTAGAGGCTGTTGATGGCAAGTTGCTGACGACACGGACACCGTTTCATGCTCATAAAAACCGACCTATTATTGTGCCGCCGGTTGATGCGATAAGCTTGTTAGCGGTGAGCCAAGGTGATAAGTGGTTTGAGGCCTTCAAAACTGAACTAGGAAGTTATAAGGGCAAGACTAATACCCTTAGCTATCAAAAAATTGCGGTAGAAGATTTACAACGGCCCGACACTAATAATAAAGATACAACCTACAGCGCTTGGTATAACGAACACATTATTAAATGCAAGGTTAGCCATATTTATGGTTATGTTATACCCAAAACACGGGCGCTGTTGCTTAGTGTAAATAGCTCTATTCCTTTAGCAGCCGGCGATGGTAATGTTGAAATAATAAAAGGTACTGAAAGGGCCATTGCAGGTTTTTTTGATATAGCAAAAGCCAAGCGAGAAGAAAGTAAAGTTTATAGTGCGGTTATAAATAATAATGATAAAAAGCTGAGTGCAGGCTTATACAAAATACGAATTAAATTGAATGATGACGCTTTAGGTCAACAAGGTCACCGTTGGAGCCATAACGCTCTTAGCTATGATGAACATGGCACTCCTTATTACGAACTCAGCGAAATGTTGCATTTTGACATTCAAAACGAAGCAGGTGAGTTTGATATTATTAACTGCGACCCAATCTCTGTTGAAGAGTCACTGATTAAGCAGTTTCCTAGTTATTACACCCACTTAATCAACTTTGCAAAAAACACGGCCTCTGCTCCTGAGGGTTTTGACCCTAATGAGCCAAAAAAAGGCTTGCCTGAATATGGCTCGCCCGATGCCAAAATGCCGAATAGCAAACCCACTGCAATTGCCAGTGGCTTTTTGGATTACTGTACAAACTGGGAGTTAACGAAAACCCGCGCCAGCCTTGCTGCGGGCTTTTTAGTTGCCGACATGCAGCAATATGTTGATGCCGATGGCGTACATCATGATAACCGAGGGAAATTTGCCAAGTTAGTTGCTAAAACGCTGCATACCCACTTTCAAACTAACCAAGACCCTGCAGTATCGGCAATGCTTGATGCTACCTTTGCACTTGATAGCGGCGCTGATGCCTGGGTTAAAGTGAGGGAGGCGTTAATTAACCCCAGTGGCGTGACAACAAGCACTGCATTAAGCAAAAATTTCTGGCCTTTTAGTGAATTGCATACATTAACTGAAAATGAAAGACGGCAATTCAATAATACCTTAGGTGGTACGTTAGGAGTGCCTGCACGCGTACTCAACGTATTAGATAAGTCTATTAATACCGCTAATTTAGCTGTGAGTATTAGCGCGTTTAGTAAGGCGACCATATCGTATTTTGGTGAAGCGGAAAACACCTTAAACACCAGTGTTAGTCATTATAAAAGAGTAGCTGATGATTATTTTGCCCGCTTAAGCGAGCGCGAAGTAAGCCACGATGTAGTTATTCAGAGCCTGTTTGAACTTGACAGTGATGTTGTGAGTGAGCAGTACCAAAATGAAATAATATCGCGTAGCCAAATTATTGTTGAAGGGCTGCTCGCAAACCCTAATGCAATGGTTGATATTTCAGGGTATACCTGTGATATAGGCGGTGTTGAATATAATAAAAAGTTGTCTTTAAGGCGCGCCGAGGCTGTTAAAACTATTTTGGCTGAGCAGATGATTAGCCGCGGTATGGATTCTAACCAAGTTGAATCTCGCATGCGGATATATGGGTACGGCATGCTTGAGAACTTGGTTGATAACGACTCAGAAAGCCAACGCGCAATTAACCGGCGGGTAAGCCTTAAGGCTTATATTGTAAGTAGCCTTGCTGTAAGTGCCTCTCGTGAGGGGCTAAATAATTTAGAACGTTACCGTAGCTTAAGTGTTGAGAAAAAAATCGCACGCTCAAAAGAGGGCGACAAAGCATTAATGGCCGCACTTGACACTGCGCTTGCTGTATTAAGTGTAATACCTCATACCGCGCTTGCGGCACGTTCAATTGGTTTTTTTAAAGCGGTGGTAGACGCAGCGCCTGTTGTTATTCGCGGCGTTGCTGCCTTAGCTGATGAAGTAATGACAGATAATATATGCAAACAATATTTAGCAGTTGATGATAGGCAAAAACAGCAAAGCGAACGAAGCAGCGCTAATCAAGCATTAATGCGTGATTTAATAACAGAAATGAACAGTAACCATACCATTGCTAATAGCACTTTATGGGCGGCGCAATACAGAGTGCGAGCTGAAGCCATCGCGGGGTTGGTTGGTTTACTGCTAAGAGCACAAGTGTATGCGAGCAGCAAAGAAGATTACATTAACAATGCAAAAAAATTAGAGATTCAAGCCTATATTGAAAACTTTTTACTCGGCGATGAGTGGGCATATCCACTAATAGATAACGCGGTAATAAAAATGGATACGTTTTGGGTTAACTTAGTTGAAAACGTAAATAAAATGAAAAGCTCTGGTGCCGCTGAGCAGGAATATCAATTAACCTACGGTGTAAACCAAGACTTTAAATTAACCGCCGCAAGTAATCGTAAAACTTTATACGAAAACCACGTACAAGTAATGGATGATAAAAGAGCAACATCAAGTTTGATAGGCATGGTTAGCCCTGCGCTTGGGTTTTATATGATGTCTAAAGCGCCAGTGTCTTCCTTGCAAGGTTACTTAGAAACACAGTATCAAAAGTATTTTCCGATTCATACTTTAGGCACTAATGAGCTTGACAACTTTATTGATACTTTTGACCCCTTAATGATGCAATACGGTGAGGCAAACTATCATTGTAGTGTGATGTATTACCAAGATATTAATACTAAAAAATGGCATTTAATGAGTGATTTAGGGGATGAATCAATTACCCCATTTACACCGGTTAGAGTGCTGGTGGTGTTTGATGAAAAAATGGCCCATATAGCACCACTCACATTTGAAGTGGAGCGTATAGATGGCTGGGATGTGACCAGTATTAAGTATTCAGAGCTTGCACGTGCGCTGACCAAAGATGAGCTGTTTATAAATCAAGACGGTTTTGATGAATCGCGCTATATAGGTATGGTTGGGTGTGTATTTCAGCCATTTTATCAACTTGGGCCTAAAACGTATTTAGGCATAAAGCCAACCGCACACCAAGGAGCTTTTTTATTACCCGGAATTAATAGCGCAGATGACTATGCTGACTCTGGTCGTCTAAATAATATGCGCTATAGAATCACGTGCCAAGTGGCTGGCACTAAGAGTGAAGATTTACCGCTTAAACAAACACCTGCACAAGGCCCTGTTGAGTTTGATGGGGTATTTAGTTTTATTGAAGACGACTTTTTAGTAAGTGTTGATAAAGAAAAACACAGCTCGCTGTTAATTAAAGACTACCTAACAAGCTATGATTCAAGCTTTGCCTACCCTGAGTTATTTGATGGTGAGAAAACCGTTACTATGGCAATTAGAATTGGGGGCGAAGGTGCGCCATTTATCTCATTAGCGAATTTAAACAATGAGTATTTAGAGGGACCTTACAAAAAAACTATTAATAAAGAGCTCTATAAGCGCGAGTGTTCGATTAGTGAAAGTAGAAATAGCCTTACAATCACTCGCCACGGTAATAGCCTTAAAATTAAAAAATATGATTGGGATACTGAAATTGAAGTTTTTGTCGTGGTAACCGCCGATAAGTTACTTGAAGATAATTACAGCAAAGACCTGATCAACCTTAACCCCAATACTATTCCGTGCTCTTTAAGTATGGCGGGTATTTCGTCGGGTTGGCTCAAAGACAGTGAGTTACAAGGGCCCACTTATCCCAGTAATTTAATTAATATTGGTGAAATTGAGCGTTCTTTAACAGGTGGTTTTAACAGAGGCAAAATACGTGATAACCACTATAAGCTGACAAGACGACGTAAAGTTAAAGGGCAGTCTCAACTTCGCGATTTTATTTCATTTTTAAAAGACGATTCTTCAGAGGTACTCTCGCTATTTAATTGGCATAACAAAAAAGCTAAGTTAGACAAGCAAGGCCAAACTGAGAAAAAGCATTTGTATGTCGCACGTTTTAAACTGGATTATAAGACCCCAAAAGGCAATACCGTAAAAGGTATTCGCCCTTTTGGTAACGTGGATATAAACGCTAATGGCTCTGTTGATGAATCACCTAAACTATGTTTTAAAGAATTTAGAACGGCTGGTAATTCAGGAATAAGCGTTGCCGACTTTAGTACTGTTGATGGTTTGTTATTAGACGATACATACAGTCACGGCTTTGGCCTAGAGGTGGAGTTACCGAAATCAATAACCAGTAACGCGCCATGGGCTAAAGCAATGAAGAGTAAACGCTATAACAAACTCGAGCCCCACTTGAGTGATTATCAAAAAGACTTTTATAGCTCGAATGACATGACTATCGATGAGGTTAAAGAGTGGTTTGAAACACATGCAAAAAGCTTAGATGAAGCGCGTATAGAGGCAATCAATGTACGTAAAATAAGTGATTAGCCACAATATACAAAAAAAGCCCATTAACTTGGGCTTTTTTATTGAGTTTTTTAAAAAGGATATTTAAATGTTTTCGCCAAAGAGGCCGTGTGTTTTTGCATTGATTTTTAGTTTAATTGTTTTTTTAACTGGTTGCTCAGAGCCCTCATCGCAAAGTTCAGCAAATACAACAGCCGTTAACGTTGCTAAATACCCATGGGCTAAAGAGCACAAAAACCATCCAGAGTGGCCACTAGAAATACGCGAAGAGGTGTATGGCGATGCAGATACATTTTCAACTCCAAGGTTAATGTTTTGGAATAAATACAAATACAAATACAGTGAAGTACGCACGCTGTGGTCATCACGATTAGATGGCTCAGACAGACGACGCATAATTCCAGAAGAGGTATTTCAAAAGCTTGAATCTATTAGTATACATGCACCAGCACGCTCACCAGATAACCGTTATATCGCTATTTCGGGCTATATAAATGACCGAGCGACTCGCCAGTTATACGATACTAAAGAGAAAAAGCTAATCACCATGTCAGCTGGAGGAGGTTACCCTTCGTTTAATTGGACTTCAGACAGTGGCAACGTTATTTTTTATGCAAATGGTAAACATTACAATTACAACGTATCCACAGCAACACTTACACAACGCAAAATAATTTATTCAGATGAGCTGTTTTTACTCCCGGGCGATAAAGAGTTTTTAGCCATAAAGCACGATGGCTTTTGGATACATAAGTTTAATGGTGAAGTAGTTCGCAAAGTTAATTTTGGTTTTCCACGCAAATGGAGAATGAAAAACCATCGAATTTCGCCCGATGGCAAGTATTTAGCGTTTATGACCCACGCTAGACCAAAGGCGCATTTTCATTGGGTAAATATTGCTAATCCTGAAATAGGGCACTCAGAAAAAGGGGAGGGTGGTGGAGTGATATTTTCATTGGATGAAAATGTCACGCTTAAATTTGGTTTTAACCCGATGGGCGAGGTTGATGAGCTTGGTAAGCCTGTTACTTATAGCATTATCACTAGAGCGAATATTTTAACAGAAGAGAAACGCATTACGCGTACTAAAGAAATGAATATTTGGGGGCTTAACGTATTAGCACCTATCGCTATCACCAACCAAAAAGCACAGAGTAACTAACCATACATGCCTTTCTCTAAATAACAGCCAAAAAGGATTTTAATAATGACGGTTTTAAAAAAATACAGCATGCTTTGCGCCCTCAGCGTTTGTGTTAGCTTATTGCTGAGCGGTTGCTCAGAGCCATCATCGCAAAGCTCGCCACAAGTAGAGGTTGATGTTGCTAAATACCCATGGGCAAAAGAGCATAAAAACCATCCAGAGTGGCCACTAGAAATACGCGAAGAGGTGTATGGCGATGCAGATACATTTTCAACCCCGCGGTTAATGTTCTGGAATAAATATAAATATAGCGAGGTTTATACGCTTTGGTCATCAAAACTTGATGGCTCAGACAGGCGCCGTATTATTCCTGAAGAAATATTTAACCAGCTGGAGCCCGCGGGATTGCATCCACCAGC
>NZ_JADYXN010000047.1:0-18920 GCF_015864285.1 Pseudoalteromonas sp. NZS100_1 | reverse complement strand
ATCGTTGCAAGGTTGAATAACCGATGCCTAAATCAAGCGCAATATCTTCTAGGCGAACATCATCACATTGAGATAATACTTTTTCAACAGCGTGAACTTTAAATTCTGGTGTAAATCGACGTCTCATTTTATCTGCTTCTATTAAAAGTTAGAGGCGACAACTATCCTGACACAGGGGGAGAAGCATCGCTTCTGTTTACTTAATTTCTTTGCTAACAAAACAACTTAAAGATCTATTTCACAAAGAGAAGTGAAAGAGGAGTAAATGAGAAAACACAAGCGATGGTTTATTAGCGGAGCTTTTTCAATTTAGCTTTATTGTTACCTCTAAAAGCGCAGCGTCTTTTAACCTCTTTGTGAACAAATCGCTTATTATGGGCGTGAAGAAACTTTAATAATTATTCAAAGTATGTAAACAAAAAAGCCCCGCTATTTATTAAATAGCGGGGCTTTTAAATAAGTGTTAGTTATTAATCAACACTCAATGTTTTAGTCATTGCAGAACTTGCACGACCAGCAGGTTTGATAGAACCCGCACGTAAACCACTATCTGGCACTAGTTCACGTTTATCGTGAGCCATTGCTACAGATGTGTGTTTTACTTCGCTATCAGCTACAGGAGTAGGCTGTGCCATTGGCGCACTTGCAGACCCTTGAGTAACCGCTGTTTTAACATGCGGTGCTGATTTTTCAGTTTTCACTTTTGCTTCAACTTTAGCTGGCTCTTCAGTTACTACTGGAGTTTCAACTTTAGCTGGTTCTTCAGTTACTACTGGAGTTTCAACTTTAGCTGGTTCTTCAGTTACTACTGGCGCTTCAACTTTAGCTGGCTCTTCAGTCACTACTGGAGTTTCAACTTTAGTTGGCTCTTCAGTTACTACTGGCGTTTCAACTTTAGCTGGCTCTTCAGTTGCTACTGGAGCTTCAACTTTAGCTGGCTCTTCAGTTACTACAGGAGTTTCAACTTTAGCTGGCTCTTCAGTTGCTACTGGAGTTTCAACTTTAGCTGGCTCTTCAGTTACTACAGGCGTTTCAACTTTAGCTGGCTCTTCTACAGCTTCAACTTTTGCTAAGTCTTCAACTGCAACGGCTTGTTCAACTTGTTGCGCTGCATCCACAGGTGTTTCTTCAGATTTAGCTTTAAGCTCTGCTTCATATTCTGCAGCAGCTTGATCAGCAACTGGAACAAATGCAGGGGCTTCGTCAGATTTAACTTCTGCTTCACCTTCAGGACGTCGACGACGTTGACCTGATGCACGAAGATGACGAGGAGAACGGCGTGAGCGTGTACGTGTTTGCTCTTGCTCATCTTCTGTAGTTGCTGTTTCATCGTTAGAATCAACAGTTTCAACGTCAACTTTTTCCTCTTTAATATGCGCTGTTTTTTCTGCCGGAGCTTGCGTTTGCTTTTCTACAACAGGTGCTTGCTCTTGAACTTGTGGAGTATCAATAACTACAGCTTGTTCAGGTGTTTGCTCTGTTGAGTTAGCTTGCTCAGCGTTTTCATCTTGCAGACGTACTTTTTTACGTATGTTACGACGTTGACGGCGAACTTTAGGCTTTTGCTCTTTAGGCTCTACAGCTTGAGCTGGCTTAGAATCAGTTTCTACTTCTACTTCTGCTTTTACAGGGGCTTCAGTTTTAACTTGATCTTTTTCTTCGCTTTTATGCTCTGGGCGCTTACGAGAGTTAGGGTTACGACGACGCTTATTGCGGTTCTCGTTTCTCTCTTGAGTCTCGGTACTTGTTGCTGCTGGTGAGTCTGTTTTAACTTCCTCTTCAGCTGCAGGGCGCTCATTGCGTGGTTTATTAGTGCGCGGGTTATTATTACGACGACGTTGGTTGTTATTACGACGACGATTATCGTTACCACGGCGAGCGTTATTACGCGCTTCTTGCTGCTCTTTTTCTACAGCTTCTTTTTTCTCTTCTACTGTTTCGCTTGCAAATAATGATTTAAACCATTTAGTGATTGCTTCAAACAAGCCACCTTCAGTTTTAGTCTCTGTTACTACAGGCTGAGCTACTGGTGCAGGCGCTGCTTGTGGAGCCGGTGTAGAAGGCATTACAACACCTTTTAGCATTGGCTCTTCACGTACTGGTGCACTTGGTGATTTTGACATCTCAAATGCTTCAGGTTCAGGCGCAACAACTTGTCCGTAACTTACCGTTTCAAGTGTTTCGTCTTTACGTAAACGCATAACTTCGTAATGTGGTGTTTCCATATGTTGATTAGGAATAATCACTACGTCACATTTGTGATGCTTTTCAATGCGATGAACACTACGACGTTGCTCATTTAATAAATAAGCAGCAACGGCAACAGGCACTTGTGCATTTACTTGTGCTGTGTTGTCTTTAATTGCTTCTTCTTCAATTAAACGAAGAATAGAAAGTGCGATAGATTCGTTTGAACGAATAGTACCTTGTCCACTACAACGTGGGCATGGGCCTTGGCTTGCTTCACCTAATGAAGGACGCAGGCGCTGACGCGACATTTCAAGTAAACCAAAGCGTGAAATTTTACCAATTTGAACACGCGCACGATCTGGACGAGCAGCATCTTTTAAACGATTTTCTACTTCACGTTGATGACGTGGAGGCGTCATATCGATAAAGTCGATAACAATTAAACCACCTAAGTCACGAAGACGTAATTGACGTGCAATCTCATCAGCTGCTTCTAAGTTAGTATTAAGTGCTGTTTCTTCAATATCGCCGCCTTTAGTTGCCTTAGACGAGTTGATATCGATAGATGTAAGTGCTTCAGTTGGGTCAATTACAATTGAACCACCAGAAGGCAGACGTACTTCACGCTGGAACGCAGACTCAATTTGGCTTTCAATTTGGTAATGCGTAAATAAAGGAGTGTCGCCTTGATAAAGCTTAACACGGCTCATAAAGTCAGGACGAAAACGCTCAATGTGCGCTTTAGCTTCTTCAAAAACACGTGGTTTATCAATTAAAATTTCGCCAATATCACGACGTAAATAATCGCGTATCGCACGGAATATCACATTGCTTTCTTGGTGTATTAAAAATGGCGCTTTAGCACTATCGGCTGCTTGTCTAATTGCTTCCCAATGTACTAATAATGCTTTTAAATCGTAGTTTAATTCTTCAAACGATTTACCAACACCGGCAGTACGAACAATTAAGCCCATACCTTTAGGAAGTTCTAAACGACCCAATGCTTCTTTAAGTTCAGTACGTTCATCACCTTCAATGCGACGAGAAATACCGCCAGCACGTGGGTTGTTAGGCATAAGCACTAAGTAGCTACCAGCAACACTGATAAAAGTAGTTAACGCAGCGCCTTTTTGGCCACGCTCTTCTTTATCAACTTGTACTATAACTTCTTGACCTTCTTTGATCACGTCGCGAATATTAGGGCGACCATGAAAAGTGTAACCTGCAGGGAAGTAAGTACGGGCAATTTCTTTTAAAGGAAGGAAACCATGGCGGTCAGCACCGTAATCAACAAATGCTGCTTCAAGAGATGGTTCAATGCGAGTGATTTTGCCTTTATAAATATTGGCTTTTTTCTGTTCGTGACCTGGGCTTTCGATATCTAAATCATAAAGGCGCTGGCCATCAACCAGTGCTACGCGCATTTCTTCTTGCTGCGTTGCATTGATTAGCATACGTTTCATATTGTTACTCTACTTATTTATGTCGCTGACATGACGATGTTTTTCTCGCCTGTTCAGTTGTCCCTATTTTTAGAATGTGCAGCCTCACGACTGGGTCTTTAACGGAACGGCTCTGTATCTCGTATGCAGTATTTTAAATGCTGGCAAACAATAGCAATTGTTATCGCTATTAAATTCTTAATGGTGCTAAAACTGTCGGCTTTTCAGCTACGTTTACAAGTTTTACCCAGAAGTCGGCCTGTCATATTAATCTTACTAAATATCATTCATATTAGGCGCGTAGGGCTCATTAAGTTGGTGAGCAATACATACTGATGTATCGCTAATATCCGTTTTAAGAGCAAAAATCGCTGCCGATGTTAATGAACGCTTATTTATTAGATTTTTTTAGTTCTAAATAAGCTGCTGTACGGTACTACAATAATTGAGCTAGTGCTGAACGACGTTTTTTACGTCGTCACTATCAGACAAATTATCTGTTCATTGCTTTCTCTAGCACGTTAAAAATCGTTTCATGTTCAAACTTAACCAGCAATATATTACGCGCATTGCCGTTAATTGATCGCACGTGTTAACTGAGGAGGCATAAAAGCTTTGGAAAACTTAACTCGGATCTGTATGATCGGCTACCCAGAATGTGCATCACGAATGTTTTAATGTGTTAAAAAGCACCGTTGTTATTTGCAAATACTAAATATTTGCGCTGCTGATTATCCCACTATTATTACAGTGTTAGCAACTAAATTATTTTACTTAAATTAGTGATTAGGCAATGTCAGAAAAAAACGACTTACAAGTAACTTATGTCACGATCAACGAAGACCATTTAGGTCAGCGTATTGATAACTTTCTTATTACCCATTTAAAAGGGGTGCCTAAAAGCGCTATTTATAAACTTTTGCGCAAAGGTGAGGTACGCGTTAATAAAAAGCGTATTAAGCCTGTATATAAACTACAGCTTGAAGATGTACTTCGTATTGCACCTATCAGAGTTGCTGAGCGTGAAGAATTTGTTCCATCAAAATTAGACAAAGTAACGCGCCTTGAAAACGATATCTTATTTGAAGATAAATACCTCATCGTTATCAATAAGCCATCAGGTATGGCTGTTCATGGCGGCAGTGGCTTAAGTTATGGTTTAATTGAAGCTTTGCGAGCACTTCGCCCAGAGGAACGTAGCCTTGAGCTAGTTCACAGGCTTGACCGTGATACATCGGGTTGTTTACTTATAGCGAAGCGTCGTTCGGTGTTAACCGCATTGCATGAACAACTTCGTGAAAAAACAATGGAAAAAAATTACTGGGCGCTTGTAGAAGGGCAGTGGGACTCTAAAACTAAAAACGTAACCGAAGGGCTGCGTAAAAACACTCTTAAATCGGGTGAGCGCGTAGTACGCGTAGATAACACTGAGGGTAAACCTTCACATACTCGCTTTAAAGTATTAGAGCGTTTTAATGACTGCTCATTGGTACAAGCATCACCTGTTACAGGGCGTACACATCAAATACGTGTGCATACGCAATGTAAAGGTCACCCAATAGCGTGCGACGATAAATATGGCGATCAGGGTTTTGACGATTCTATGCGTAAAGTTGGGTTAAACCGATTGTTTTTACACGCACATGATTTAAGTTTTTATCACCCTAAAAACGAAACAACTATGCGTATTGAAGCACCGCTAGATAAAACGCTTAAAAATACATTACTAAAATTACGAGATGCAAAACTGTGATAAAAGTGACTCCAATTAAAAAATATAAGCTCGTCATTTTTGATTGGGACGGCACCATTATGGATTCAGTCACTAAAATAGTTAACTGTATTCGTAGTAGTGCTGAGTCACTTAATTTAGTGTCGCCTAGTGACGAAGCCATTAAAAATATTATTGGTATGTCGCTTGAAAAAGCAATTGACGTTTTATTTCCAGATAATGTAGCGCAGCACCAAGCGTTAATTTCAGGTTATAAATATCAATACAGTGTGGATACTACTCCCACGCCTGTATTTGCTAATGTTGTCAGCGTTTTAAATGCCTTAAAAGAGCAGGGCATTGTTTTAGCGGTTGCAACAGGTAAAGGTAGGGGTGGGTTAGATCGTTTGCTTGAACAAAGTCAATTGCGCCATTTTTTTAGTGCAACACGTACAAGCGATGACGCGCAATCAAAGCCCTCTCCAGATATGTTGTATCAATTACTTGAAGAACTTGGCATAAGTGCTCAAGACGCTGTAATGATTGGCGACACTCAAATAGACATGACAATGGCAAAAGCTGCTGGCATGGATAGAATTGGCGTAACAATGGGTGTACACAACGCACAGCAGCTAAATAAGCTTAGCCCTATTGCAACTGCAGATAATTATCTGCATCTGCAACAGATTTTGCTTGGCTAATTTATTTAACTAGAACTTGTCCTGAGCAGTAAGCACGTCAATACCAAACTCAGCCAGTAATTGGCTGAGTTTAATTAATGGTAATCCTATTAAACTATTAGGATCGTCACCCGTTAGTTTTTCAAATAAACAAATACCCAACCCTTCGCTTTTAAAACTACCAGCACAGTTATAAGGCTGCTCTGCGTCGCAATAAGCACTAATTTGTGCATCACTAAGTATTTTAAAAGTAACATCAAAGGGTTCAACACTCGTTTTTTTAGTGCCAGTTACAATATCGTAAACACAAAGCCCTGTTAAAAATGTTACAGTATTGCCGCTAAATAAATTTAGTTGTTTTACGGCATTTTGTTTATTATGTGGTTTACCTAAAATTTGATTGTTAAACACAGCGACTTGGTCTGATCCAATAGCTAACCCTTTGTTAAAGTGTTTATTAGCCGCTGAGGCTTTTAATTCACTTAAACGCTTAACCAGTTCAGTAGGTGTTTCGGCTTCAAGTGCTGATTCGTCAACATCCGGTGAAAACGTATCAAATGGTAAATTAAATTTTTGTAATAAAGACTGCCTAAAAGGCGAGCTTGACGCTAAAATAAGTGGGTGCTTCACGGACTGTTTTCCTTCAATAATTCAGATTGAGTTAGGATAAATCAGATCCGAGAGTAAAACACGTTAAAAACCAAGTAAAAATGGTTTTTTACTTTGACTAACAAACTAACTATCTATATGATGCAGCCCCTATGCAAAAGGTGAAAATTCCCATCACTCTTCATCCAGGCAAAGCAGCGCAGCACCGTTTAAAGTATGACGGAATTGTACCGCTTGAAAAACTTACTCGTTTAGAGAAAGTTGTGCAGGAAGAAGTAGGTGAAATAGCGGTAAAAATACATTGCAAAAACGATGATCAAGGTTTCGCTGTGATTAGAGGCAATTTGTCCACACACGTTACTGTCATTTGTCAACGTTGTAATGGTGATTTAGGGTTGGATTTGGTTCAAGACTTTGCATATTCACCAGTAGGTGAAGATACAGAGTTAGATATTTTTCCAGAAGACTACGATGAAGTAGCGCTTGATGAAAATGGTGAAGTTAACGTTTTTAATTTAATTGAAGACGAACTAATTTTAGCAATTCCATTAGTAGCTACCCACAACGAAGCTTCATGCAGTTATTCAGCAAAGCCTGCCAGCTTTGGTGTATTAAAGGCGGAAGATGATAAACCTAATCCATTTGATATTTTGAAACAACTTAAGAAAGATTCTTAGGAGAAGACTATGGCTGTACAAAAAAGCAAAAAGTCTCGTGCAAGACGCGGCATGCGCCGTTCACACGATGCGATCAGTGGTCCAACTTTAACTGTAGATCAAACATCTGGTGAGACTCATCGTCGTCACCATGTGACTGCAGATGGTTACTACAAAGGCGTTCAAGTAATTTCTAAATAAGAGATTACTTATATGCTGAAAGATCTAACCATAGCGTTAGATATGATGGGGGGCGATTACGGCCCCCGTTCATCTATTCCTGCTGCCGTTTGTGCGGTAAATGCTCATGCCAATTTAACTCTCATTTTATGTGGCAATGAACACGTTATATCTAAAGAACTCGAATCCCTCGATTCTCTACCTCATCCTAGACTCATAATTCGTCACTGTAGTGAAATAGTCACTAATGCCTGTGAACCAGCAATTGCTGTGCGTTCAAAAAAAGATTCATCCATGCGTGTTGCCCTAGATTTAGTTAAATCGGGCGAGGCTCAAGCATGTGTTAGCTCAGGTAATACCGGCGCTCTATTTTTTATGGCTCACTATGTATTAAAAATGCTGCCAGGTGTTAAACGTGCCGCACTCATTTCATCTGTTCCTACAGAGCTTAAAAACCCAGTATATTTACTTGACTTAGGTGCTAATGTGCATTGTGATGCGCAAATGTTGTATCAGTTTGGCATTATGGGCTCTATTGTTGCTGGACAAGCACTTGGTTTGGATAATCCTCGCGTTAGTTTATTAAATATTGGCGCTGAGGACATTAAAGGCCACGACGACATTAAACAAGCTGCACAATTAATGCAGCAAAGCCCACATATAAATTATATTGGTTACAGCGAAGGAAGTGATATTTTTTCGGGTAAGGCTGATGTCATTGTATGCGAAGGGTTTGTTGGCAACGTAGCACTTAAAACATGTGAAGGCATTGCCAAGCTTATTATGAATAAGTTTACAACCGCACTCGAAAAGCACCTTTTATATAAATGTATGGCGTTTATATTGCGCCCAATAATAAAAAAACTCTATAAAAGGGTGAACCCCGACCAGTATAACGGTGCTTCTCTGGTAGGATTGCGCGGTATTGTCGTTAAAAGTCATGGAAATGCGTCAGCTAAAGCATTTCAAGCAGCAATTGATGAAGCGGTAAAAGAGGTTGAACGTCAACTTCCTGATAAAATAGCCGCTATTTTCGAAAAAACACATTCTAAAGACACGGCGGTTAATCAATAATTGATGTGCCGTGTATTTCATTATTTATTTGTTTAATTAAAAAGAGCAAAGTATGGCACAAAAAATTGCACTTCTATTCCCAGGTCAAGGCTCGCAAAGCGTTGGTATGTTAAAAGAACTACTAGAGAGTTCTGACATTGTTAAAGCAACATTTACAGAAGCGTCAAATGCACTGGGTTACGACTTAGCAGAGCTAGTTATTAATGGCCCAGAAGAAAAATTAAATCAAACCCACCGCACACAACCTGCATTACTAACTGCAAGTGTTGCTATTTACCGTGATTGGTTAGCAGCTAACCCTGATGCAGACGTTGTTATGGCGGGTCACAGCTTAGGTGAATACTCAGCGTTAGTATGTAGCGATGTATTAAGCTTGAGCGAAGCCGTAAAGCTTGTTGAAAACCGTGGTTTATACATGCAAGAAGCCGTGCCAGCAGGCGTAGGTTCGATGGCTGCTATTATTGGCTTAGGCGATGAAGAAATTAAAGCGGCGTGTGCTGCCTCAGCGCAAGGTGAGGTTGTGTCTCCAGTTAACTACAACTCTCCTGGTCAAGTTGTTATCGCAGGCCATAAAGCGGCAGTAGATAGAGCATCGCAAGCATGTAAAGATGCCGGTGCTAAACGTGCATTACCACTTTCTGTTAGCGTACCTTCACATTGTGAGTTAATGAAGCCAGCAGCTGACAAGCTAGCAGCAGACTTAGCCGCTTTAACATTTAATACACCTAAGTGTGATGTAATTAATAATGTTGATGTAAAAGCACAAGCGTCAGCAGATGCAATTAAAGATGCACTAGTACGCCAGCTTTATAGCCCAGTTCGCTGGACAGAAACAGTACAAGCCTTGGTTGCACAAGATGTAACACAAAGCTACGAATTTGGTCCTGGTAAAGTATTAACAGGGCTTGCGAAACGAATTGATAAAGCAATGGTTTGTGGTTCGGTAAACGACGCCGCTTCAATCGCTGCAGCTAAATAAGAGTATATAAAATGTCTAATTTATTTTCTTTAGAGGGCAAAGTTGTCCTAATTACTGGCGCCAGCCGTGGTATTGGTAAAGCAATTGCAAACACATTAGTTGCACAAGGCGCTAAAGTTGCAGGTACTGCAACAAGTGAGTCAGGTGCTGCTAAAATTAGTGAGTACCTAGGTGAAAACGGTAAAGGTTATGCATTAAACGTGACCGATCCTGCATCAATAGAAGCCACACTTGCTGCAATAAAAGCTGATTTAGGCGATATTGACGTACTTGTAAATAACGCAGGTATTACACGCGATAACTTATTAATGCGTATGAAAGAAACTGAGTGGGACGATATTATCGACACTAATTTAAGCTCAGTTTTCCGTTTATCTAAAGCTGTACTTCGCCCAATGATGAAGAAAAAGAAAGGCCGTATAATTAACATTGGCTCAGTAGTGGGCACTATGGGTAATGCAGGTCAGGCTAATTATGCAGCTGCTAAAGCGGGTGTAATTGGTTTTTCTAAATCACTTGCGCGCGAAGTTGCATCACGTGGTATTACCGTTAACGTAATTGCACCTGGTTTTATTCAAACAGATATGACTGATAATTTAACTGACGAGCAAAAAGCAGCAACGCTTGCTAATGTTCCAGCAGGGCGTTTAGGTCAACCAGACGAAATTGCTGCTGCAGTATGTTATTTAGCATCTGACGCGGCTGCGTATGTATCAGGCGAAACTTTGCATGTAAATGGCGCGATGTACATGGTTTAATCGCCATTGTACCTAGATTGCTACTTGATAAAGTTAAGTAAGTTACCTCAAAAACATTGAATTATTTGTGAACTTGCTTTAAACATACTTGAAATCGCTGCGAAAATAAGCGATAAAAGACAAAACACACACTCAGAGGTTTGACCAGACAATTATTTATGGTCAAATCATTGAATCAGAGAATTATGCGGCGTAAACTACGCCGCAATCTGAAAATAACGCATTGGCGTTTTTAATAAAGGAAAGAAGAATGAGCGATATCCAAGAACGCGTAAAGAAAATTATCATTGAACAACTAGGTGTTAAAGAAGAAGAAGTTAAAAATGAATCTTCTTTCGTAGATGACCTAGGTGCAGATTCTCTTGATACTGTTGAACTAGTAATGGCTCTTGAAGAAGAGTTTGATACTGAGATCCCAGATGAAGAAGCTGAGAAGATCACTACAGTACAAACTGCTATCGATTACGTTACAGCACACGCTGAGTAATTAATCGCACGTTAAAGGCAGCATCCGCTGCCTTTAATTTTTTATATCCAAACCACCTCAAAGTTCGTGATTCAAAACTTAAATCTCTATGCTCAATTTTAGCTAAAAATTAATTTTGATAGTGTTATGCGTTTTTAATCTATTTTGGGACTAGCACTTTGAGGTAGCTTGGGTATGATCATCCCCTTGTAAAATATCCCTTATTGGAGGCAAACCGTGGCTAAACGTCGAGTCGTCGTAACTGGCTTAGGAATGTTGACGCCGCTAGGTAATGATGTTCAATCAACCTGGCAAGGCTTATTAGATGGTAAAAGTGGCATTCAAACAATAACGCACTTTGATACATCAAAATTTGGTACTAAATTCGCTGGTTTAATAAATGATTTTGATGCAACTGCATACATGTCAGCGAAAGATACTAAAAAAATGGACTTGTTTATTCAGTACGGCATTGCAGCGGGTGTTCAAGCCTTTAAAGATTCAGGCCTTGAAATCACTGAGCAAAACGCAGCACGCATTGGTGTAGCTGTAGGTTCAGGTATTGGTGGGCTTACGTTAATTGAAGAAAACCACATTAAGCTATTAAATAGTGGTCCGCGCAAGTTATCGCCATTTTATGTGCCGTCTACCATTATTAATATGATCTCAGGTCATTTATCAATGATGCATGGACTTCGTGGTCCAAATATTTCAATTGTAACTGCCTGTACTACTGGTTTGCATAATATTGGCCATGCAGCTCGCATGATTGCCTACGGTGATGCAGATGCAATGGTTGCTGGCGGTGCAGAAAAAGCGTGTACCCCAATTGGTATGGGTGGCTTTAATGCTGCGCGTGCACTTTCAACACGTAACGACGATCCACAAGCGGCTTCTCGCCCTTGGGATAAAGACCGCGATGGCTTTGTGCTTTCTGACGGTGCGGGTGTTGTTGTAGTTGAAGAGTACGAACATGCTAAAGCACGTGGCGCTAAAATTTATGCTGAGCTAGTAGGCTTTGGTATGAGCGGCGACGCGTATCACATGACGTCACCACCAGAAGATGGTGCGGGTGCTGCACTTGCAATGCAAAACGCACTAAACGATGCGCAAGTAAACGCTGAGCAAATTGGTTACATTAACGCACACGGTACATCTACAAATGCAGGCGATAAAGCAGAAACTGCCGCTGTTAAGTCTATTTTTGGTAATGCAGCTAAAGATGTAATGGTAGGCTCGTCTAAATCGATGATGGGTCACTTGTTAGGTGCTGCAGGTTCAGTTGAATCGATTATTTCGATTTTATCACTGACAGATCAAAAAGTGTCGCCAACTATCAACCTTGATAACCCAGACGAAGGGTGTGACTTAGATTATATTGCTCACACTGCACGTGATGCAAAGTTAGACTTTGCACTGTGTAACTCGTTCGGTTTTGGTGGTACTAATGGCTCGTTGCTATTTAAAAAGGTATAATCTTTTTTAACAACGAATCAAATTATAAGAGCTCAGTTGTTTAACTGGGCTTTTTTTATATGCCAAACAAAATGCAAACAATAATAGCAGTAGATCAAAACAGCACTTTAAGCACGCGTGACAGGGGCTTAAATTACGGTGATGGCTTTTTTACAACCGCTAAGGTTGTTGATGGGCAAGTACAGTATTGGGCTCATCATAAAGCGCGTTTGATTGAATGCGCACAGCGCTTGGGTTTTCCTGAGTTAGACTTTAATAGCCTTGAAAATCAAATTGCTTTGCATATAAACGCTGCACCACTAAACGTGCTTAAAATACTTGTAACGCGAGGCGAAGGCGGACGTGGTTATGGGCTGCCAAGTGAGTGTAATGTCACTATTTTATTGAGTGTATTAGATTACCCTAGTAATTACGAAGCGCTTACTAAAAAGGGTGTAAATCTCGAAATAAGCCCGATTAAATTAGCGGCACAGCCATATTTAGCGGGCCTTAAAACATTAAACCGGCTTGAACAAGTGCTAGTTAAAAAAGCGATGCAAACGCAAAACTGTGACGATGTGTTAGTGCTTGATTACAATAACAATGTAATTGAAGCTTCAGCCGCTAATATTTTTGCGATTAAAAATAAGTGTGTGTTTACGCCATTGCTTGATGAGTGCGGAATAAAGGGCGTTTATCTACAATCGTTATGTGATAAATTGCCTGTTGAATTTAAACGCGTGAAAGTAGAAGATTTAACCCAAGCAGACGCTGTATTTTTGTGTAATAGCTTAATGGGAGCAGTACCTGTTAAACGTATTGAGCAACAGGTATTTAATACAGACGACAGCTACGCATTACTAACTAGATTATTAGCCAAGGAGGCTGAGTGTTAAAAGTTATTTTATCGGTACTTTTTTTAGCTGTTATAACCACTGCTATTGGTTACCAGCAATTACAAGCAACAATAAATAGCCCGCTAAAAGTAGCGCAAAACACACAATTTGAAGTTAAGCATGGCACTGGCTTTAATAAGTTATGTCAGCAGTGGCAAGCTAACAACTGGGTAGAGAGTTGCTGGCGTTATCAAGTAATTGCCAAATTAGATCCCACACTTACCGATTTAAAAGCGGGCCTTTACGAGCTAACAGATGATAGCGTTATCAACAACGTAAAAAAAATTAATCAAGGCCAGCAAATCAACTTTAGTTTTACCATAATTGAAGGGCAAAACTTACGTGAAGTACTAAGTGCTATTAAAAAAGCCGATAATTTACAAAACGATTTAAAAAGTGATGAACTAAGTACACAAATACTGGGTAATAATACGCACTTAGAAGGCTGGTTATTCCCCGACACTTACCACTATCATAATAACGATACTGCAAGCAGTGTATTAAAACGTGCAGCACAAAAAATGCAGCAAACGTTAGACGATGCTTGGCAGCAGCGCGCAGCTGAGCTCCCTTACAAAACAGCATACGAAGCACTTATAATGGCCTCAATTATTGAAAAAGAAACAGGCCTTGCCAGCGAGCGTCCGTTAATTGCATCAGCGTTTGTTAATCGATTAAACACCAATATGCGCTTACAGACCGATCCAACCGTAATATACGGATTAGGCGCTGATTTTGATGGCGATATTAAACGCAAAGATTTACGCGATTATACGCCTTACAATACGTATCGTATTAATGGTTTACCACCAACACCGATTGCAATGCCATCAAAAGCCGCTATTTTAGCTGCAGTTAATCCGCCACAAAGTGAATACGTTTACTTTGTATCAAAAGGCGATGGTAGCCACCAGTTTTCAACCACGTTAAAGCAGCATAACGCGGCAGTTAAAACGTATATATTAAATAAAAAGAATTAATTTTTATGAAATCAAAATTTATAGTAATAGAAGGGCTAGAAGGCGCGGGTAAATCAACCGCTATTTCGTTATGCCAAGACTTTTTAAACAAACAAAAAATAGACTTCATTAACGTCCGCGAACCTGGCGGCACACCGCTTGCTGAATCGCTTCGTACGCTTGTAAAAGCAGAGCACGAAGAAGAAATTGCCTTTGAAACCGAGTTGCTTATTATGTACGCAGCACGTTCGCAATTAATGCACAATGTTATTACCCCAGCGCTTGATAAAGGCCAATGGGTACTTGCCGATCGTCATGACTTATCGTCTCAGGCGTATCAAGGTGGTGGGCGTGGTATTAGCTCAAATACATTAGCTTCACTTTCGTCAATGGTATTAAAGGGCTTAAAGCCTGATTTAACTATTTACCTTGATATTGATCCAGTGATAGGCCTTGAACGTGCAAAAGGACGTGGTGAGCTTGACCGTATTGAACAAGAAGCCATTGAGTTTTTTCAGCGTACACGTATGCGTTATGTTGAACTTGCTAATGACGACAACACAATTAAAACGGTTGATGCAAACCAAAGTATTGATAAAGTACATCGCGATATAACCAATGTACTGCATTCATTTTTTGAAGGCCTAAAATAATATGCCATTGCCGTGGCTACATGATACCCAAGCACGTTTAGCGCAAAGTTATCGCGCAGAGCGTTTTCATCATGCGCAATTATTTTGTGGGCCTGTTGGCGTAGGTAAATTTGAGTTAAGTGATGAGCTTGGTAATGCTTTGTTATGCCAAAATATAGCTAAGCAGGTAGCTGCGCAAAACAGTATGCTAAAACCTTGCGGGCATTGTAAAAGCTGTTTACTTACTCTTGCGGGTACTCATCCCGACAAGCGTTTAACGCAAGTTGATGGGCAAAGCATAGGCGTAGATGATATACGCGGCATTAGTGATTTTATGAATCACTCAGCAGCGCAAAATGGTAATAAAGTAGCGATAATCGAAAATTGCGAAAAAATGACTACTGCAGCAGCTAACGCATTATTAAAAACACTTGAAGAGCCAACTAATAGCCGCTTTTTAATATTAACTACAAGTCAACCAGCACAGCTCCCTGCAACTATTTTAAGTCGATGCGCTAAAAGCGATGTAAAAATAACAAATACAGCACTTGCTCAGCAATGGCTAGAGACATTAGATATACCCAACTATAGTTGGTTAGCACTTTTTTATAACCAACCGCTGCAAGTAAAGCATTGGCAACAGCAAGACCAACTAAAAAATATTGATACACTGTATAAGTTTGCAACTGAGTTTAAACAAAGCCATAATTTCAAAGTGTTAGTCGATATAATAAATAAACAGCCTGAACTTGTTCGTATATTTACTTTGTTTTTAAGTGTGCAACTAAAGCAGCAATTACTGCAAGGTATGAGTTTTGACGCTTATAAAAGTGCTCAAAATGCATTAGGCGAGTTTTTACAAAATAACACACAAGTACTTGGCCTTAATTTATCGCTTGCTGTATCGCGATTAGCATACACATTGCGAAATTCTTAAAAGGATTAATCATGCAAGAACTACTAGTAGACATAGACGATTTAGACGAGTTATACCGTTGTTATATGCCTTACTTAAAAAAAGGTGGCTTATTTGTACGTACTAATATGCGTTACGAAGCAGGGCATTCATTAGCACTTAGAGTTACCTTGCCCGATGCCTTAGAAGATGATGTAGTAACAGGTAAAGTGTCGTGGATCACGCCACAAGGGGCACAAAGCTCTAACCCTCCAGGTATTGGTATTAGCTTTTTAGACGATAAAACAAACCTAAACGCTAAAATCGAAAAGCTACTTGGGACTATGTTAAACTCAGGCGATCAAACATATACCATGTAGTTATAGGGTCGGTTTTTCATTGAGATTAACGCCGCCCTATATTGGGTTCTTTTAATTATTAACATAATAAATTAAACGAACAAATTTAAACCCTGAACATAATACAGGCCTTATAGTGATTGTAGATTCTCATTGCCATTTAGATCGTCTTGATTTTGATAAACTAGACTTAAACCTTGACCAAGTTCTTGATAAAGCGCGTGCAAAGCAAATAGAGCACTTTTTATGTGTAAGCGTAACGCTTGATCAGTTTCCAAGCATGCTTGATAAAATTAAGCATTACGACGATGTCTCAGCCTCATGCGGTGTACATCCACTTGATCAAAAAGACGCCCTTAATAAACAGCAACTAATTGACTTAGCCTCACACGAAAAAGTCGTTGCTATTGGCGAAACGGGCCTTGATTACTACTATTCAAAAGATACTCACGCAGTGCAGCAAGCAAGCTTTGTTGGGCATATTGAAGTAGCTAACGAATTACAAAAACCGTTAATTATTCATACTCGTGATGCCCGCGCCGACACCATTAATTTAATGCGCGAGCACAAGGCCGAAAACTGCGGTGGTGTGCTACATTGCTTTACTGAAGACTGGGATATGGCTAAAAAAGCCATAGACATGGGCTTTTATATTTCTATTTCGGGCATTGTTACCTTTAAAAATGCTATTGAGCTAAAAGAAGTAGTAAAACAAATACCGCTAGATAGATTACTAATAGAAACCGACTCGCCTTATTTAGCACCAGTACCGTATCGTGGGCAAACAAACCAGCCAGCGTACGTAGAAGATGTTGCTTATTACATTAGCGAACTTAAAGGCATTAGCTTTAATGAACTGGCTAAAGCGACTACCGAGAACTTTTATTCTTTATTTAAATTAGCAGCTAAAGGCTAAATACATGATTACTCACACGGTAAACCTTCCTATTTTACTAATGGGGCCAATGGTGCGCCGTGCAGAGCAAACTGGAGTCTGTATTCAGTTTGCTACCTCCAGACCTGCAAATTGCCAAATTACACTTATAAATCATGAATGTTATAGCGATCAACACACTGTTTCTTTAGGGGAACATTTGTATCTGCATTTCGTCATTATAAAGCCAATAAATAACAAACTCCCTGTCGATAGCTTATTAAGCTATAAGCTTGTAATTGACGATACAGCAATGGATTTATCGCCTTGGTGCTATAGCAATCAAACAACGCCTGCATTTGTAATTCCTAATGAACTGAGTGATATTTTGCATGGCTCGTGCCGTAATGCACATCATCCAGCAAAAGACAGCTTAGTGTCTGCAAGTCACTGGCAAAATACTCAGCGCGCTAATAATAATCAAGGCGCACAATTGTTATTACTGAGCGGTGATCAGGTTTATGCCGATGACGTAGCAGGGCCCATGTTATTAGCTGTTCATCAGTTAATTAAAGCCTTAGGTATTTATAAAGAGCAACCACTTGCCATTGAGCTACCCGCCGACATAAATGAGCAACTTTATAATCGCCATTTGTTTTTACCAAAAACGCCTTGGCAAAAACGCTCAAAGTTAGGTGTGGGTTACTGGCTAAAAAAAGACGAACCTCATTTCTCAAGTGTAAAAGCGTATAACCACCTCATCCACTTTGAAGAATATATAGCACTTTATTTATTAAATTTTAGTGCTGCTGCTTGGCAATGCGTTGATATACAAAACACAACATATTCAGGTCAAAGCGAGCAAAAAAAAACTATTTTTGACGCTGAAAAAACAGCACTGATTGATTATGCAAAAGGCTTAAGTGAAGTAGAGCGGTTGTTTGCCAATGTATCGACGCTAATGATGTTTGACGATCACGATGTAACCGATGATTGGAACCTCACCGCTGGGTGGGAGCAAGCTATAAATGAAAACCCAAGTAGTAAACGGATCATTAATAACGGTTTAATTAGTTATTGGCTTTTCCAAGGGATGGGGAACGATGCACTAAATAAAACAGGCGAGCTACTTACACCTTTCAAGCAAAGCCGTACTGCTAATAATTTATGGCAGTTTAAAGCATTTGATAAACCACTAAACGATTTTAGTTTTTGGCATTACGAGTTAACGACAATACCCAAAGTAGTGGTGCTAGATACGCGTACGCACCGCTGGCGAAATGAGCAAAACTTTAACGAGCCGTCAGGTCTACTTGATTGGGAACGTCTCACTGAGCTTGAGGAAAGCCTATTAAGCCACGACCAAGTTATTATTGTATCGCCAGCTCCCGTGTTTGGTGTTAAATCAATAGAAGCCATTGAAGCCATGTTTAACATATGTGGCCAACCACTCATGGTTGACGTAGAAAACTGGATGGCGCACGAAGGCTCAGCCAAAAAGCTACTCGATACATTTAGACGAACCGACACCCCAAACGAAACCCTTATTTTATCTGGTGATGTACATTACTCATTTTGCTTTTCAGTGCAAAAGCGTTTTGGCGATCACCCTAATCGAATTTGGCAACTTACCGCCAGCGGTATTAAAAACGAGTTCCCGCGTAAATTAATAAACATACTCGATAAACTAGATTCAATTTTATACGGCCCAAAAAGTCCTTTAAACTTTTTTACCAAACGCTGGCACATGGAAGTAGATAAACACCAAACTATAGGTGAAGGGCAAAAATACTTAGTAAGCGACTCAGCTATTAGTTTAATAACACTAGAGCAAGGAAATTTAGCCCGCTACCAACTCATACATGGTGAAGGGCATTTAACCGAGTTTGATTTAGAAGAACAGTAATTCTTAATCAATAATTAAATAAATTAAAGGCCTATTTGCACAAAGAGAAGCGAAAGAGGAGTAAATGAGAAGACACAATGCCAATCAGAATACAGTTTCGGTGTTCATTCCCTTCTCTAAAACGGAGTTTTTCAAGTTAGTTGTCGCATCAAATTAAATTTTATGCCGCCCGCATTGCTTCTTTTTTCTCTGGATTTAA
>NZ_JADYXN010000046.1:0-18923 GCF_015864285.1 Pseudoalteromonas sp. NZS100_1 | reverse complement strand
GCAACACCGCCGTATACTTTTGCAAGTACGTTAGTGATTGCTGCAGTTAGTGTAGTTTTACCGTGGTCAACGTGGCCAATTGTACCAACGTTTACGTGCGGTTTTACGCGTTCAAACTTTTCTTTTGCCATGACGGAACCTATCAGTTTTGTGTATCTAAATTACATATGAAAATAATCCACCAGAGGTAGATTAAGTTAATTTTTTCAAATAGTATTTTCTGACAGATAAAGGAAGTAATCAAGGAGATTCTTAGGACTGGTGCTGATAGGCAGAGTCGAACTGCCGACCTCACCCTTACCAAGGGTGCGCTCTACCAACTGAGCTATATCAGCAACACAAGAACTGGAGCGGGCAGCGGGAATCGAACCCGCATCATCAGCTTGGAAGGCTGAGGTAATAGCCATTATACGATGCCCGCATAAAAATCTGTTCTTAAACTACCTCTAACCGTCAAGAATAAAGTGGTGGAGGGAGCTGGATTCGAACCAGCGAAGGCTGAGCCGTCAGATTTACAGTCTGATCCCTTTGGCCGCTCGGGAACCCCTCCACGATAATTCTCTACTAATTCACTTCCGGTAAAAGGAAAGTGGTGCCGACTAACCGAGTCGAACGGTTGACCTACTGATTACAAGTCAGTTGCTCTACCAGCTGAGCTAAGTCGGCACTGCTTTAGTACGGGGCGAGATATTAGAGTAAGGTTTATTGGGATGCAACAATAAAATTAAAAAAAGTGTAAATTTTTAGTTTAAATGCTCAATATTCACGCGAAAACGCGTTTTTTGCACTTTTTTATACTGTTTCGGTTAATTCGTACCAATAATTCAATCCCTTCATTACGAGCAATGAATCAAAAATACTTCCTGCAAATTGCTGCTGCAATAGTGAGCCATAGCCACCAGCAAAAATAATTTGTGTTGCTTGTTCTGTTTTTTGAGCCGTTAAATTCAGCTTAGCTTGCTCAATTGCCCCGATGGTTGCCACTAAGGCACCGTTTTTTAAACCATTTGGCGTGTTTTTACCCAATTCATTAGTAAACGGTGTTTTACCGTCATCAAAAACACGTTGGGTGTTTTGTGTAAGCGATGAGGTCATTAAATCAAGCCCGGGTAAAATCCAGCCACCTAAATGTAGGCCTTCACTATTGAGCACATCAATTGTTGTCGCAGTACCCGCATCAACAACAATACATACTGTGTTTGGATATAACATAAAGCCTGCAATAAGCGCAAGCCACCTGTCTATGCCTAAGTTACCCACATGCTCGTAAGCGCATACAAGATCTCCAAGCGTTTTGGTTACCTTGGCCTCAAAGCTAGTAATATTATTACTAGCCGCTTGCGCGAGAATATCGTTTAGTAAATCACTGCGCCCTACGCACGCATAAATCACTTCGGTTATTTGTAACCAAGGTAGGTTATTTATATCTGCTGGTTGTGCTTGCTCGTTATGCCACAGCACAGCTTTTAGTGATGTATTTCCTACGTCGATCAGTAATCTCATACTTGCGCCTTTCTGAGGGAGACTTCCCCACCGTAATAACTTTTTACTTCACCATCTTGGCGAATTCGTATTCCACCTTGTGGGTCAATACCTTCGCATATTCCACGCCAGCTTCGGTGTCCTGTATTTAGCTCAACATAATCGCCAGCAAACGCATTAAGCGAATTCCATTGCTCATACATATCTTGTAAGCCAGTTTGGCGATACTGCACTAAACGCTGCTCTAAATGATAAGTAAGTGACGCCACCAGCTGGTTTTTATCAAGCTTTTGAGTATGTTGATTTAAGTCGGTCCACGCTTGGTCTATATGTTGGCTAAAACTCTCAGGCATTTGTAAATTAATACCTATACCAATCACTAACTGACAAGGTCCTTGCGGTTGCCCATCTAATTCAACCAATACACCTGCAAGTTTTTGTTTATTTATATAAATATCGTTAGGCCATTTAAGCTCTACGTCAATTTGGTATAACGCTTTAATTGCATCATAAACAGCAAGGCCTACCGCAATTGATACACCCATTGCAGCTTGAAGCCCGTCATCTAAACGCCAAAAGTAACTGTAATACAGATTAGCGCCAAATGGGGATTGCCAAACACGGCCGCGTCGGCCGCGCCCTGCTTGCTGCATTTCGGCAACAATAACAGTGCCAGACTCAAGCGCTGTTTTAGCCTGTATACGGCGCATAAGCTCGCTGTTGGTCGAATCAATAATAGGGTGTACTTCTACATCGGCAGTATTAGCACCTAGCGCTTTGTAGTGCTGATCAATTTGTGTTTTATTTAAAAGGCCCACCTGACTATTCAAACAGTAGCCTTTGCCAGTCACTTTAAAAATATCCAAGCCCATTTCTTGTAACGTTTTGATATGTTTACTCACCGCAGCTCGGCTAATTCCTAGCTTTTCACCCAAGGCTTGGCCAGATACAAAGCCCCCTTGGTTAAGTGCATTTAAAATAGCGAGTTTGTTTCCATCAGGTGCTTTCATTGCTCAGGCTCCGCGTTAATATGGCATTCGCTGCGCGCATCCATTAAACGTACTTCGTGCTCTAACATAATGTTGTAACGCGTATAAACAACTTGCTGAATGTGTTTAATCATTTTTATTAGGTCACCACCTTCACTATTTCCGTGATTAACAAGTACTAGTGCTTGTTGTTGATGCACTTCTATACCTGCCTCGCGGTGCCCTTTTAAACCACTTTGATCGATTAACCAACCTGCTGCGACCTTGTGATGACTTTGCCCATATTCGTAATGAGGTAAATCTGCAAATTGCTTTAATAGCTCAGCTAACTGCTGGTTGGTTATTATTGGGTTTTTAAAAAAGCTACCCGCATTGGCAAGTGTATATGGGTTAGGTAATTTGCTATTGCGAGTTTGTATTACTTGATCGAATACTGCTTGCGGGGTAATGCTTGAGAGCTGTTGCAGGGGGCCATAACTTAATACTGGTTGCCATTTTTTTGGGAGCGCTAAATGCACTTGCGTGATCACCGCTTTATTTTTGAGAGTATTTTTAAATATTGAGTCTCTGTAAGCAAATTCACATTGCTCGTTATTTAGTGAATGCATAGTTTTAGTGGTTATATCAAAGTACTCTACCAACTCAACAAATTTAGCTATCTCAACGCCATAAGCACCAATATTTTGTACCGGTGATGCGCCAACAGTGCCCGGTATAAGTGCTAGATTTTCAAGCCCGGGTATATTTTTCTCTAATAAATAACTGACTAGTTGATGCCAGTTTTCGCCTGCAGCAATACTTATTAGTGTGTCGCTCTCACGCTCGGTGATTTTAATACCTTTTAAGGCTATTTTTATAACCGTACCCATGTAGTCATTTAAAAATACGGTATTACTGCCCTCGCCTAGCAAACAAAACGGTGCACTAAAACTTTGCGTTTTAAGTTGCTCAAGCTGAGTAATTTCAACAAAATTTTGGCATTGGCTGTTTAATGCGAATGTATGTAAGGAGTGTAATGAATGCGCCACAAAGCTCTCTAAAAATACCGGTAACTAATCGCAATAGTTTACCTCATCGTCGCAAATGTGGCACTAGATTGTAAAAATCACTCAACCCACCGTGTCAATCGTGATATAAAACCAGCACTTTTTTATTTGTGTTCAGAGTAATGATGAAAATTAAACCTCTTTTTTTAAGCCTCGCTATGGCGGGTATGTGTTCGCAAGCAATGGCTAATGCGATTGACCAAAACTCGTATGCTAACCTTGATGATGTTGTTACTACTCACTTAAACCTTGATTTAGATGTCGACTTTGCCGACAAGCAGTTAGAAGGTTTTGTTGAGCATACTCTTCAGTGGAACAACAGCAAAAGCAGAACTCTCGTACTTGATACCCGCGACTTAGACATTGATAAAGTAATGTACAAAGATCAAAGTGGTAACTGGAAAAAGGCGACTTTTGATTTAGCTAAGCGAGATGACGTTAAAGGTTCAAAGCTTACTATTGTGTTTAAAAACCAAGCTGAATTAGTTCGTATTTACTACAACAGTCGTCCAGAAGCATCTGGCCTGCAATGGTTAACACCAGAGCAAACGGCAAGTAAAACGCATCCATTTATGTACAGCCAATCGCAAGCAATTCATGCACGTAGTTGGATCCCAGTGCAAGATACACCCGCAATGCGTGTAACTTACTCTGCACGAATTCATACACCAAAAGATATACGTGCTGTAATGAGTGCCGATAACAAAGATGCGCTTTATAAAGATGGCGACTACATTTTTGATATGCCACAAGCAATTTCACCTTACCTAATTGCTATTGGCGCAGGTAACTTAGAATTTAAAGCAATGTCGCACCAAACGGGCATATTTGCTGAGCCTACAATTTTAGATGCCTCAGTTGCTGAATTTGACGACACTCAAGCCATGATCGACAAAACAAACGCCATGTACGGCGAATATGCATGGGGTCGCTACGACTTATTAATGCTACCGCCAAGTTTTCCGTTTGGTGGCATGGAAAACCCACGCTTATCATTTATAACCCCAACGGTTGTTGCCGGTGATAAAAGCTTAGTTAACCTTATTGCCCATGAGCTTGCTCATTCTTGGTCAGGTAACTTAGTAACTAACGCAACGTGGGAAGATTTATGGTTAAACGAAGGTTTTACCTCGTACGTTGAAAACCGCATTATGGAAGAAGTATTTGGTCGTGACCGTGCGGTTATGGAACAAGCACTTGATTCAGCGTCTTTACGCGCACAAATTAAAACAATTGATGCACCAGATACACGCCTTAATTTAAAGCTTAATGGCCGCGACCCAGACGATGCGTTTAGCTCAGTGCCTTACACTAAAGGTCAGTTATTTTTAATCTATCTAGAAAACAAATATGGCCGCGATAAGTTTGACCCGTTCGTAAAAGCGTACTTTAAAGAGTTTTCGTTTAAATCACTTACTACCGCGCAATTTGTTACTTACTTAAAAGCTAACTTAATTGAGAAGTACCCTGGTGTTGTAAGTATGGATAAAGTAAACGAATGGATTTTTGAGCCTGGCTTACCAAGTGATGCGCCAAACCCTACTTCTGATGCATTTGATAAAGTAGATACTGCAACAGCAGCATGGTTGAAAGGCGACACAACAGCAGCTCAACTACCAACGGCTGATTGGTCTGTACATGAGTGGCTACACTTTTTAAATAACTTACCACGCGATTTAAGCATAGAGAAAATGAGCGAGCTTGATAGTGAATTTAACCTAACGCAATCAACTAACGCTGAACGTGCGTTTGCTTGGTTTATGCTAGCAGTAGGTAATGGTTATCAACCAATTTATCCTGCGCTTAATAAGCACTTATCAGGTATTGGCCGTCGTAAGTTAATTGTGCCGTTATATAAATCACTTATCACTAACGGTAAAAAAGACTGGGCACAAAGCGTGTACTTAAAAGCACGCCCTGGGTATCACCCTCTTGCGCAAGGTACTATTGACGCATTATTTGAATAAATAGCGTTAACTAGAAACTAAAAAGGGCCAAATTTGGCCCTTTTGTTTTTCTGTTATTTTACTTTGTTACTTTTTCTAAAAAAGCTTTACGCTCTGCAGTTGTGGCTTGTTGCCACCAAAAATCAAGCATTTGCGGCGCACTTGGCATTCCTTTACCTGTAATTGGTGCTATCGGCTTTATCGGCTGACTAGGACGTGAAGGTCCTGCAGGCAATGTATTTTGCATTACCGGTTTATTGCTTGCTAGTTGCGTGTTAGAAATAACACTTAAAGGCTTAGCAACAGCGCTACTTTTTGCTTTTAAACTAACTTGTGGCGCTTCTGCAAATACTTTTGCAGATACTGCATTTTCAGCACGATTAAACACTAAGGTATAATCTTTACCTGCTTCAACAGTTACACTTACCCAAAATGGTTCCGACTCCACAACTTCGTGCGTGTCATAATCATCTTCATATAAATCGGTGTACTTTAGCCTAAGCTGATAAGTTCCGGGGGCAAGCTCTACATCATCAATACGACTAAACAAAGAGCTTTCTAGCATTTTATCGCCCACTTGCAGTGGTACAAATTCTTCTGGAAAGTGAATATTCTCAGCATTAGCCGAAAAACTAAGTAGTAATGCAACTGCACTACTTATTAAAATTGGTTTAAGCATATTAACTCCTTTATTTGATTTCAGTTTGACACTGCTTTGAAAGTTTGTCATTAGTGAGCTTAAAATTCACAACACTTAATTAGGAACACACTATGAGCCAAGAAACTATTTTTACCAAAATCATTAATCGTGAAATCCCGGCAGATATTATTTACGAAGATGAAAACACTCTCGCATTTAAAGATATAAACCCACAAGCGCCATTTCATGTGTTAATTATCCCAAAAAAAGCAATTGCTACTATAAATGATATAAATCCTGAAAACTCACATTTAGTAGGCAACTTATACGTAGTTGCAGCTAAATTAGCTAAGCAACATAATTTTGCTGAGGACGGATACCGCGTAGTTATGAACTGTAACGAACATGGTGGGCAAACTGTTTATCACATACATTTACACATGCTTGGCGGTAAAGAAATGGGCTGGCCACCTTATCAAAATGTAAAAAAAGTAAAATAATTAAAAGTTTTTATTAAATTGTTCCACTCAATTAATTAGTTACAAATGTTATGATTTTTCATAGTTATAAAGAATAAATAGTTACTTATTTGCAACATTTTGTGTTTAAATAATCGTAATATCGTATTTGTTATTGAGTACATCAGCGATTTTCTAATACAAAAGGTGTGGAAGTCGTGGTAAACTTAGTCAGTCAGCTTTATAAAAGAGTATAAAAAACATGAGCAGTTCAGCCTTTTTGTTATTAGATCAAGAGCCAATTAACACTATTGGTATTAACGTTTTAGAACCTTTGTTAAAAACGCAAGGCCTTGACGTAACCACAGGTACTAATATTTTAGACATACCTGAAGGGACTCGACTTTTGTTTATTGAAACATCAAGCAAGGATGCATGGGGAAAACTAAAAGAACAACTAGTAAACCTACGTATTAAATGCGATATCATATTATTTAATTTAGACGAAAACCCTGAGCTTGCTAATCGTGCATTGTTAAGCGGTATTCGTGGCGTATTTTACACAACAGATAACGCCGATGTATTAATGAAAGGTATTCGCTTACTACTTGAAGATCAACTTTGGTACCGTCGCGATATTATGTGTAATGCATTAAATCGTATGCTGCAATTTAATAAAGATGCGCTGCATAAACTAACCGAAGGTGATATTGAGCCTGTTAAACTTACTAAGCGAGAAAAAGCAATAATCTCACTAATGAGTAAAGGTTCCAAAAATAAAGAGATCGCAGAAGATTTAAGTATTAGTCCACATACTGTTAAAACACATTTATACAGCGCATTTAGAAAAACCAAATGTCGTAACCGTATTGAACTTCTATCGTGGGCACAACAAAATATCCCTGATGAAATTCGTTAATCAAATATTTAGTTTAAATTTAAAAGCAGACACTTAGGTGTCTGTTTTTGTATGTGTTACACACTTATTTAATACCAATTTGCTTGCCTAAGTGATCTGTTTTGATAATTGGTATAAGTGTATACTTTTGATAATCTTAGTTTAATAGCTACTTTGCTGGAATATTAATGCTCGACTCCTTCACTCTTTATTTTGCCAGCATCGCCATCATGGTCGTAATGACCTTACTTAACTTTTTGACATGGCGAACAAACAAACAAATATCGGGCACGCTGCTATACATTTTTTATCCCATATTGCTATTAGGCTCTGTTATTGGCTTTACTCTTGTTGGTGATACACATAATTTAGTAATTATTAGCGCTGCCAGTAGCATGATGTTTGCCGCATCAATAGTGCACTGCCTTTCACTTAGTCAATTTTTAAATTATCGCGGTATTGGTTTTAAATTACTCTGCTCAGTGACCGCTTTTTGCACTGTAATGCTTGGCTATTACACCTTTTTTGACCCATCTTTACACGAAAGAGTGATTGCATCCGATATACAACACATAGCAGAAGCCGGTTTTTTACTGTTTATATTTATTAAGTGTGCACGCAAACCCTATCCTAATGGCAGTATTGTATACATAACCATTTTAACGCTTGTTGCTTTAAGCTTTATTGGCCGCTCGTTATTTATGGATAACATTGAACAAAAAAATCTTTTAGTAAACGGCTGGTTTAGCTCTTTGCTATTTTTAAATGGCGTGATTGCACCCATGTTTTATGCTGCAGGTATGGCGTTATTATGTAATGAGCGCAGAGAGCAGCACCTCAATAAATTAGCCGATAAAGCACAAAAAGATTTAGAAATACGCGGGCTCTTTTTATCAACTATAAGCCACGAAATTCGCACGCCGCTAAACGGTATTTTAGGCAGCGCCCAACTTGTTATGAACCAAACAAGTGATACCCGCAATAAAGCCTATTGCGAAGCGATTATAAATTCTGCCGAATCACTTAACTTATTGGTAGATAAGGTCCTTGATTACGCGAGCCTAGATCAAAGTGACGAAGCGCTTTACGAAGAAGATGTAGAGTTTAAAACATGGCTTAATAATTTATGTTTATTACTAAGCCCTCTCGCCGAGCAAAAGCAACTCAAGTTTGAACTAATATGTAATATTCCTGAGCAAGCCTGTTATTACTGCGACCAGCAAAAACTTAGGCAAATAATTATTAATTTAGTGGGTAATGCCATTAAGTTTACAGACCACGGAACCGTTAAAATTCAGGTTGATTTAGTATTAGAAAAACAACTTGAGCACACTATAAAAATTAGTGTCAAAGATTCAGGGCCAGGTATAGAAAATGATGAGATAGCCTACTTAACAGAACCTTATGTACAAAGTAGTGCAGGAAAAGAGAAAGGCGGAACCGGCCTTGGTTTAGCTATTACCAGTCGCCTGCTTGAAAAGCTCAGTAGCCGACTCGAAATAGCCAGCCAGCTTGGTACTGGTAGTGTATTTAGCTTTACCGTTACTTTTACTTTAGGTGAATTAAGCCTTGTAGAGCAGCGCCATCAAACTAAAGATTACTTAACAGGTCTTAATGTACTACTGGTTGAAGATTTAGATTTAAATCAAAAAATTGCTATAGAATTTATGGCCGACGATGAACACAAAATTAAGCTCGCAAAAGATGGGAAAAGCGCCATAGAGCTCATGCAAGCTCACCACTTCGATGTTGTTTTGCTTGATATGAATCTACCTGATTTAACAGGCCAAGAAGTACTTAAACGTCTAAAACGCATTGATCATAAAAATCAACGAACTCCAGTACTCGCATTTACTGCAAGCCTTAGCCCAGACGAAGTAAAAGAGTATTTAGAATTAGGAATAAAAGACATTGTAGGCAAGCCTATTAAGCACGAAAAGCTTCGCCAAGCACTTAGCGACTCTCAATCTAATCAAACTGCGAGTATTGCAGTAGAGCTTATTGATACGTTGTATGACAAAACAGCGGCCGAAACACTCACCAGCTCGTTTAGTGAAGATGAAGTATCGTCGATTTATAATGAGTTTGTGCTTTCGGCGCGTAACAAGCTAATTCGCTGTCAAAAGCTTATTGATCAACAACCAGAGCAATGCATTAAGCTTTTACATCGCCAAGCAAGTACCGCTCTGCAACTTGGTTTTAATCGCTATGGTATTGAGCTGAAAAAAATAGAACGTCGTTTACTCGATAAAAAGCCACACAACGATATGCTTGATGAAGCGTTAGATCTGTGGCAACGCAGCTTAGAGCAATATTTAAAGTTTGTGCGTGGGCAGTTAGAGTAATAGTGAATTAGCTTTAAAAATAGCTAATTATTAGCCTCTTCCATATTTATCATCAAATCGCTCTATATCGCTTTCATCAAGTACAGCACCGGTTTGCACTTCAATGACAATTAACGGCTCTTTTTGATTATTAGCCAAGCTATGAATTTGTTTTGCGGCGATATAACACGATTGGTCGTGCGTTAGCGTATGCGCTTGCTCATTAATACACACATCTGCAATACCCGAAACCACAACCCAATGTTCAGCACGATGCTGATGGCGCTGCGTCGAAAGCTTAGCACCGCTATTAACAGTAATTTTTTTAACTTTAAAGCCAGTGCCTTTAACCAAAGTACGGTAATTCCCCCATGGGCGAAAAACCACTTGATGATGGTTAAGTTTATCGGCCTGTGTTGTAGCAATTTGCTTAAGCAACAAAGGCAAAGAATCTAGCTCATTTTGGTTTGCAATTAACGTGGCATCATGAGTATGAATAATTGCTAAATTGCTTACTCCAAGCGTGGCAATAGTGTGTTCAGTCTCGTTAATAACTAAGTTATTAGTGCTTTTTTGAGCCATATAATTAGCATTTAAGCTATTACCGTTTTCATCTTTTTTTGTAAGCGCATCAAGGGATGAAAAACTACCTACATCACTCCATTTTAAATCAACAGGCATAACAACTACGTTATTACTGCGCTCTAAAATAGCGTAATCAATTGAATCGCTTGGGCAGTGCTCAAGCGCACTATTGCTTGGGCGGGTAAACCCTAAATCTTTAGTAAATTGTGTTGCTGCAGCGACACTCGTTGCTATTTTTGGCGCAAACCGCTCGAGCTCTTTTAAATAGGTCGCTGGGGTAAATAAAAACATGCCGCTATTCCAGCTATAACCACCTTGAGCTAAATAACGGTTCGCTGTATCTAAGTCAGGCTTTTCTTTAAATTGAGCAACATCGTAACAACCCGTTCCAGCAATAGCCGCGCCTTGTTTTATATAGCCATAACCAGTATGCGGTTCTGTAGGAGTAATCGAAAATGTAACTAGCTTTCCTTGCGCAGCAAGTTTTACAGCTTCAGGGAGCTTAGCTGTTAATACATCAAAGTTTTTAATATGATGATCGGCAGGCATCACTAATAGCGGACCGGTAATCCCATTTTGCAGTGCATAGTGGGCGGCTAATGCGATGGCAGGAGCGGTATTTTTACCTTTGGGTTCGAGTAATAATGCAGTAGGAATTGAGCTTGCAGCTTGCTCGGCGGCAATAAATCGGTGCTGCTCATTACACACTAAAATAGCATTATCAAACAACTCATTAGAAACACGCGCCAATGTACTTTGCAGTAATGACGTGTTTTCATTTAGTAGTGGTAAAAATTGTTTAGGCATTGCTTGGCGAGAAAGCGGCCACAAGCGAGAGCCTATGCCACCAGCTAAAATTACAGGAGTGATTAAAGTGTTCATAATGTATATTAGCCGCCAACAAAAATATCTGCGACTATTTTAACACTTTATTGGCTCTGCGCTAAATTAACGTGTCTATATTAATGTAAAAGGGTCTGCATCTAAATAGGCAGGAAACGCTGCTTTAAACTCATCCAGTGGTGCTTTTTCAAGTGTGATAGTAACTAGTTGCTCTGCGTCATCTTGCGCTTTAGTTAACGCATCGCCTTTGAAGTCGTATACTGCGGTACCGCCATTGTGCGCCACACCATTACCGTCGTCACCCACACGATTAACGCCTACTACGTAACACAGGTTTTCCATTGCACGCGCCATAAGTAACGTATCCCAAATATGGCGGCGCACAGCAGGCCAGTTTGCTACGTTTATCATTACATCGTAGTCGTTATTATTACGTTGAAATACCGGAAAGCGCAGGTCGTAACATACCTGCGGTAATAGTTTAAAACCATTGATTTCAAAAACTTTGCGTGCTTGCCCTGCTACAACGTAGTCACCCTCACTGCCTAAGCGAAATAAATGGCGCTTATCGTAATAACTCACCTCTCCATCGGGTTTTACCCAATAAAACCGATTTGCTTTTTTATCGCCTTGTGCAACAAGTACCGAACCCGCAATAAACGCATTATGTTTATGAGCCTGCGCCTTTAACCACGTCAGTACTTTACCGTTTTCGGGCTCTGCACAATCTAAATTAATAGCAAAGCCAGTCGAGAATGTTTCGGGCAATAAAATAAGATCGGGCTGATGCGTAATTGACTCAAGCTGCTTATTAAACATGGCTAAATTAGCATCTTTATCAAGCCAATAAAGCGAGCTTTGCAATGCTGTAATGGTTAAAGTTGACATAATATTTGCGCAGCCTCTATGAGAGTGTTGTCGTTTTTAGCAAAGCATAAACGAATGACTTTGTCGGTTGGTGGATTTTGATAAAAAACACTTAACGGAATAGCCGCAACACCGGCTTGCTCAACTAACCAGTGGCAAAAATCAACATCGTTTAAATCCGATACATCGCTGTAATCTAACAATAAAAAGTAAGTGCCCTGGCTAGGTAAAATTTTAAAACGGCTGTTACTTAAATGACTCGCTAATAAGTCTCGTTTTTGCTGATAAAACCCACTTAGCTCATCTATATGCTCGCCTTGCTGCTCGAGCATATCGGCAAGCGCATGCTGTGCGGGGGTAAAACTTGAAAACGTAACGTACTGATGAATTTTTCTAAATTCGACAGCTAAATCTGCAGGTGCAATACAGTAACCCATTTTCCAGCCCGTGCTGTGAAACGTTTTACCAAAACTCGATACAACAAAGCTTTTGGCAAATAATTCATCATCGCGTAATACGCTTAAATGCGGTTGTTCATCAAACGTAATGTGCTCATATACCTCATCGCTTATTACATACAAATTGTGAGTACCAACTAACTCTTTAAGCGCTTTTATATCTTGTGGCTGTAATATTTTACCGCTTGGGTTATGAGGCGTATTAATAATAATTGCACGGGTATTTTTAGTAATTGCTTGGCTTACTACTTGCCAATCAATAGTGTAATTTGGCGCACTTAAAGCAATGTGTACTGACTTTCCACCAGCGAGTTCAATTGCCGGTTGGTAAGAGTCATATGCAGGGTCAAATACAATCACTTCATCACTTGGGCGCACAATTGTTTGAATAGCCACAAACAATGCCTCTGTTGCACCTGAGGTAACAGTAACTTGATCAGCTGCGTTGATATCAGCTGCATATTTGCGCTTTGCTAAATCAGCAATTTGTTGCTGTAATCGTGGTACACCACTTGAAGGTGAATATTGATTAACGCCCTGCTGCACATAATAATTTAACTGCGTTTTTAAAAGATCAGGAGCATCAAACTCAGGAAAGCCTTGAGAGAGATTAATTGCCGAAAACTCATTAGCCAACCCGCTCATTTGGCTAAATATACTAACGCCTAAATTTGGTAATTTACTTTCAAACACGTGATGCCCTTAATGATGGTTTTGCGCTTAAAGCGATGCTATCATTGCTTAAAACAGAAGTATAGCCGTCTAAAAACAATTAACTTTACGCTCATTAGTGAGGAATGTATGCAAAACAATACCGCTATTTCACAACTTATTGAAGCCGGAAAATGGGTTAGCCAAAAAGGCTGGGTACCCGCAACAGGTGGAAACTTTTCAGCTCGTACTAGCACTGGCTTTGTTGTTACAGCAAGTGGGCACGATAAAGGCTCACTGACGCAAGAGCATTTTTTGCAATTAGATCACCAAGGCGAGCGCCTAGCAGGAGCTGTAAAGCCATCGGCAGAAACACAATTACACCTAAGTTTGTATCAGCTTATACCTGATGCACAGTGTGTTTTGCATACTCACTCTGTAGCCGCCACCGTACTGTCGCAAATTACCCAAAGGCATCAGCTTGATTTAACAGGCTATGAAATGCAAAAAGCACTGAGCGGCTTTACTTCGCATTTAGAAACGCTGAGCATTCCTATTTTCGATAACGATCAAGATATTGACCGATTAAGCCTGCTGGTCAGTGACCATCATTTACATACACCAATAGAGCATGGCGTACTTATACGTGGTCATGGCTTATATGCTGTAGGGCGCAATATTGATGAAGTTCGCCGCCACCTAGAAGCCTTAGAGTTTTTATTTAGTTGCGAACTAGAGCGCCTAAAAATAATAGGTATTCAAGCGGGAGTAACTAAATGATTAAAGCCATTTTAACCGACATCGAAGGTACAATAACCCGCATCTCGTTTGTTAAAGAGGTGCTGTTTCCTTACGCGGCAAAGCAATTACCTACCTTTGTACGTGCCAATGCTAATAAGCCAGATGTAGCTGAGCAAATTAGTGCCGTAAAAGCCCTTATCGAAAAGCCAAACGCCAATATAGAAGAAGTCATTACCACCTTACTTACCTGGATTGATGAAGATAAAAAAATCACTCCACTTAAGCAGTTACAAGGCTTAATCTGGCAAACAGGGTATGAACACGGTGATTTTAAAGGTCATTTATACCCAGATGCATTTGATTTTTTACAAGCTCAACACAACAACGATATTACTTTGTATGTGTACTCGTCAGGGTCGGTAAAAGCGCAGCAGCTACTTTTTAAATACAGTGATTATGGCGACATTCGCAGCTTGTTTACTGACTTTTTTGACACCAAAGTTGGCGCAAAACAAGAGCAAACAGCCTATAACACTATTGTTGATCTGTTACCGTTTAAAGCAGCAGAAATACTCTTTTTAAGTGATGTAGCCGGCGAGCTTGATGCCGCGCAAGCTGCGGGCATAAAAACATTACATTTAATTCGTGATGGGCAAGCAAACACCAAAACACATCCTTATATTAATGACTTTAGCCAATTTAAATTGGAGCAATTAGTATGAGCCAATTAACAGTGTATGCCGACAACAATGCAAACAAAGCACTTGTAAGCACATCAAATGCTGATGATATTGCAAAGCAACTAGCTAAAGTAAACGTACGTTTTGAACAGTGGCAAGCAAATGCAGATATTAATGAGCACACCACCCATGAGCAAATTATTAGTGCGTACAAAAACGATATAGATCGGTTAAAAACTGAAAATGGCTATCAAACAGTAGACGTTATATCTCTAGCTAAAGGTAATCCTGCCTCATCAGAGCTGCGCAAAAAGTTTTTATTTGAACATACTCATAGTGAAGACGAAGTACGTTTTTTTGTAAAAGGCCAAGGGCTATTTTGCCTACATTTAGACAATAAGGTTTATCAGGTACTTTGCCAACAAGGCGATTTAATTTCAGTGCCTGAACTTACCCCGCATTGGTTTGATATGGGAAGCGCTCCTGAGTTTACTGCCATTCGCTTATTTAACAATACAGAGGGCTGGGTAGCAAAAAGTACTGACTCGTCTATTGCAGAGCAATTTCCCTTACTCGATTAATAAAGCTCAGTGCACGCATGCCTAAACTATATTTTCTATAAGCGTATTTATGCAATTTGCAGGATGACTTCAATCACTTAACTCTGTAATATTATTTTAGCAATGCAGCTGATAAAGAGTAACTTTCCAATGGTGAACGAACAATATCAAAAGTCTAAACAACAACTAGCCTACTCACGTAAGCAAGTTGAAAAGGCTGGTCGTATTTTTCGTAAAAATGAAGGTGATTTTGACTTTGCAATAGAGGTTGTACAAAACTATCGTGCAGCACATTTATATCCGCTGACTATTATTAAAAACCTCGTATGGAAACATGTAAAAAAGCTTCATTTGCTAGAATCGGCGACTATAGTTAGACGCTTAAAGCGCTTGCCAACTATTATAGATAAGTTACAAAGAGCCTCGTTGGATGGTAAAAGTGAAAACGCAATAAATCTGAAGCGAATGCACGACATAGGTGGCTGCCGAGTAATCTTAGATAATCTAGAGCATCTATATCAACTCAACGCAAGTTTAGATTCGAGTAGAGCAGTTCATAGCGTTAAATCATATGATTATATTGAAAACCCAAAAGCGACAGGCTATAGAGGTATTCATCGTGTTTATAAAAGTTATAACAATTTAAAATCTCACGATTATAAAGGCTTTCAAATTGAAGTACAGTTACGCACTAGGCTTCAGCACCTTTGGGCTACTACTGTTGAAATTGTAGATATTATTGAAAAAGAAACACTAAAAACCAATCCCCAAGCAGCCGACACAGATTGGAAGCGATTATTTTTTATCATGGGTGAGTTTCTTGCAGTCAAAGATGGTTCAAATCAATTAAGTTCACAACAATCGCAGACCTTTGTTGATGAGCTTTCGGCACTAAATAAAAAGCTAGCCGCATTTCATAAGCTTGATGCATTTAATCGCGCATTCCAAGTTGACGAAATTAAAAATAAATCGAAAGATACAGGCTTTGCTTTACTCGTTCACAACACAGAAACACAAATGGGTCGAGTCTTTTTATATGCAGAAAATAAAAAGCAAGAAGCTCTAACGCATTACGCTGAACAAGAAAAACAAACTCACAATAACGTGCTTCTAGTTGCAGGGAGCGACTTGAAATCAATAGAAAAAGCCTACCCCAACTACCTAAATAGTACCTCTGAGTTTCTTTCAGAATTCAGTCGCATATTATTGAGTTAGCTCTTTAAGTTTACCCATTAATACTTGTTGCTGGTTATACACACCCGTATCTAACACCCACCCTGTGACCAGTTTTGCCGGCGTTATATCAAATGCAGGGTTATACACATTAGCATTAGTGGGCGCCCATAAAGCCTCACCAAAGCTACCGCTAACTCCGCGCACTTCTTGAGGATTACGTTGCTCTATTTCTATATCATTACCACACGCGGTGTTGGTATCAAGCGTGGTAATAGGCGCAACTACATAAAATGGAATGTTATGGAAATACGCAAGTACGGCTAAATTATAGGTGCCCACTTTATTGGCAAAATCACCATTGGCAGCAATACGATCAGCCCCTACCACTATTTTATCCACCTTACCTGCAGCCATTAAACTCGCCGCCATATTATCGCAAATTAGAGTGTAAGGTATTTTCCAGCGCTCAAGCTCAAAGGCAGTTAAGCGACCGCCTTGTAATAATGGTCGTGTTTCATCAACCCACACATGTACGTTGCCATATTTTTGCTGCGCTTTGTAAATAACACCTAGTGCAGTACCAATACCAGCGGTTGCAAGCGCCCCTGTATTACAATGGGTTAATATGTTGTCGCCACTATTTATAAGTTCGGCGCCACGGCTTGCCATTCGCTCACACAGCTCAATATCTTCAATAAACAACCGCTCAGCTGTGGTAACAATACCGGCAACATAACCGCTTTGCGTTAAAGCTTTACGCAATGCAGCCATACAATGCATTAAATTAACCGCCGTTGGGCGAGTGGCTTCTAGCTCATTGATTGCTTTTTCAAGCTCACCTTTAACTACCCCTTGCTCAGCTAAATACGCCACTAACAAGCTCGCGCTTAAACCAATAAGTGGAGCTCCACGTACTTTTAAACTAATGATCAGCTCTTTCATGGTTTCTACATCATGGCATTGATGCCATACCTGCTGGTGAGGTAGTAAATATTGGTCGAGCACACTAAGCGACCCGTTTTCATATTTTAAACTGCTTGCGATTAAATTTTGCATAATGCTTAAGGTATTAAAAATGCGTAACGTTATTTTACACCACTTTGAATAACTCTCAAGTTAGACTTGTAGACATCTAAACATTTAAAGGTATAGAATGCTTAAAAGCTGATTTTTGAGATTTAAACCATGACTAACTATGTTGCTTTTAATGCACAGCGCGCTATCGATTATGTATCGACATTAATTGAATCTAAACAATGTAATTTTTTTGCTCCCGGACAAGCCTTATCGGCATATGAGTTTGGTGATGGCAATCTTAATTTAGTATTTAGAATTACTGATGAGCAAAACAATAGTGTTATTTTAAAGCAAGCTCTGCCTTATGCGCGTTGCGTGGGTGAGTCGTGGCCATTAACGCTTGATAGAGCTCGTATAGAAGCACAAGTTTTGCTTAATCATGGCGCTATTTGCCCAACTTATACTGCTAGGGTTTTACATTATAGTGAAATGCAAGCACTGACTATTTTAGAAGATTTAGGTAATTTACAAATACTGCGAACTGCACAAAATAATGCTGAGCAATTTCCTAAATTAGCGCAGCACGTAGCGACCTACTTAAGCCATACTGGTTTTTATAATTCAGATTTTTATTTAACCGCACAAACTAAAAAAGCGCTCGTTAGCCAATTTACTAACCCTGAGCTTTGCCAAATCACTGAAGACTTATTTTTTAGCGATCCGTACATTGAGCACGAACGCAATAACTACCCAAAGCAACTACAAAGCGAAGTTGATGCAATACACAAGAACAGCGCATTAAAGTTAGAAATAGCAAAATTAAAAGCTAATTTTTTATCTAACCCGCAAACATTACTCCATGGTGATATGCATAGCGGCAGTATTTTTGTTGATTGTAATAATACAAAGATGATCGATCCTGAGTTTGGTTTTTTTGGTCCTACTGGGTTCGATATTGGCTCTTTTATTGGTAATTTACTTTTAAATTACTGCGCACAATACGGGCATATTGAAGATTTTTTGACTCGTCGTAATTATCAAACCCACTTATTAAGCACCCTTGTTGAATGCTATACCTTATTTGAACAACATTGGCTTACGCTTATAAATGAGCACACTACTGAAGTTGCGCTAAAGGTTACAGGCTACAGTGAATACTTTATAAAAGGGGTATTACAAGACGCCATTGGTTACTGTGGTGCTGAGTTAATTAGGCGCACCATAGGGCTCGCACATGTAACCGATATAGATAGTATTGGTGATGATAAGGCGCGTCTTATAGTGCAAAAACAAACATTAGCACTAGGCGAGCAACTTATTTTGAATGCCCACACGTGCAACAACAAAGAAGCATTTTTTAGTTTATTAATAAGCCAATTAAATTAAAAAACATTAAAAAAGGCGCTCAATGCTGTCTCTTATACAAATCCCTGCTAAGAAATTAGCGGGGATTTTTTTGAACTAAATCTCAATGTCATGATCAGATCTTCAAATCTTGTTTGAGGGCACATTATGATTAACGAACATACTCATTGGGCAAAACAACAATTCGGTAAATCGGA
>NZ_JADYXN010000045.1:0-20217 GCF_015864285.1 Pseudoalteromonas sp. NZS100_1 | reverse complement strand
CAAAAGATGATAAGGGTATTGTGAAGCAACCAAAAGATCGGTCAACCGATCAAAAATACCTTAACTGATCGGTGTTAACTCAGTGAGTGGCTTTTAGTCTAGTTGAGCTAATTACTCAACTACGTATACGTGTTGATTAAGCATTGCCCGGATTAGGGTTCGACTTTTCAGCTTGTATGCGCATGTAAATCTCTTCACGATGCACTGATACGTCTTTTGGTGCATTAACACCGATTCGAACTTGATTTCCTTTAACACCTAGAACAGTAACTGTTACTTCGTCACCAATCATTAGGGTTTCACCTACTCTACGAGTTAGTATTAGCATTCTCTTGCTCCCATGTTCCAATAAAAATTATAAGATTCCGCTTAAACATACTAATGAAAATTAGACTGAAAAGTAAGTAAAAACTCTCAATCTATCCATTTTCTGTTAAAAATGCTTTGTGTAATGCACGAACTGCCAACTCTAGGTACTTTTCATCTATTAAAACTGAAATTTTAATCTCAGAAGTCGAGACTAAAACTACATTAATATTTTCCTGCGCTAATGCATCAAAAAATAAACTTGCTACACCAGAATGCGATTTCATACCCATTCCAACAGCAGAAACTTTAGCTACTGTTGGTAATCCGCTTGTATTTTGAGCACTGAGTTGAGTTTGATCTTCGCTCAATAATTCAAGTGCTTGCAGATAATCATTCGAGTGCACAGTAAAAGCATAGTCTATTTTTTCAAAGATATGATTAACTTGATTAATCATATCTATTTCGATGCCATTATCAGCAAAAAGTTTCAATATTTTTGAAAGATATTGCGTACCGCTTGGCACACCATCTACTTTAATTAAACATTCGTCACAATTAAACGCAATCCCCGATACCACCTTGCTTGGCATATCGTTCTCCTCAAAACTTATTAATGTGCCTTCATCAGGATTAAAACTAGAAAGCACCCTAAGTGGCACATTGTGTCTACCTGCAGCTTCTACCGAGCGAATATGCAAAACTTTTGCGCCTAAACTTGCCAGCTCCAGCATTTCGGCAAAAGTAACTTGGCTCATTCTGCGCGCGTTTGGTTCAACACGAGGATCTGTAGTATATACGCCGTCAACGTCTGTATAGATCTGGCATTCGTCGGCTTTTATAGCCGCTGCTATTTCTACAGCCGATGTATCGGTGCCGCCGCGTCCAAGCGTTGTAATATTGCCCTCAATATCACGTCCCTGAAACCCAGCAATAATAGCAATACGATTATGCTCAAGCTCATGCTTTAAGCGCGTAGCAGCAACCTCTTCAATACGGGCTTTACCAAACATGTTGTCGGTTTGAATATTGACTTGATCGGCTAATAAGCTCACCGCTGAGTGGCCACGTTTGATAATAGCCATAGCAAGCAGTGATACAGAAACCTGCTCTCCGGTGCTAATAAGTACATCTAGTTCACGGCTACTCGGGCGAGTATCAATTTGTTTGGCGAGGTTAATTAAGCGGTTGGTTTCTCCCGACATAGCAGAGAGAACCACAACCACTTGATGCCCTTGTTGTCTGGTTTTAACAACAAGGTCGGCGACCGCTTCAATTCGCTCTATTGAGCCAACCGAAGTGCCACCGAATTTTTGAACAATAAGCGCCACTTAGGCTTAAGTACGCTCAGTTAACCAAGCTGTAACGCTATCTAGTGCAGCAGCAAGGTTTTGTGGCTCACTACCACCAGCCTGTGCCATATCTGGACGACCGCCACCTTTACCACCTACTTGGCCTGCCATGTGGTTAACTAACTCACCGGCTTTTACTTTGCCTGTTAAGTCTTTAGTTACACCGGCAATTAGGCTTACTTTGTCGCCACTGGCAACACCCAGTGCAATAACACCTGAGCCAATCTTGTTTTTAAGGTCATCAACCATACCGCGAAGCGCTTTAGATTCAGTCCCTTCAACGTTAGCTACAAGTAACTTAACGCCATTAATTTCAACAATCGAATCAAGTAAAGACGCGCCTGCTGCGCTTGCTAGCTTATCGTTAAGCTGCGCAATTTGTTTTTCAAGGCTCTTTGACTTTTCAAGAAGCGCTGTTACTTTTTCAAGTACCGATGCGCTATCACCTTTTACAAGTGCTGCAACATCGCTAAGTTGTTGCTCTTGCTCGCTAACGTACGCAACTGCATCGGCGCCAGTTACGGCTTCAATACGGCGAACGCCAGCGGCAATACCACTTTCAGATACAATTTTGAATAAGCCAATATCGCCAGCGCGCTCAACGTGCGTACCACCACAAAGCTCAATAGAATAGTCACCAATAGTTACTACACGTACTTCGTCATCGTACTTTTCGCCAAACAACGCCATAGCACCTTTCGCTTTAGCATCATCAATAGCCATAAGCTCAGTATTAAGTGCAAAGTTACGACGAATTTCGTCATTAACTACACGCTCAATTTCACGTAGCTCATCTTTAGTTACGGCTTCAAAGTGCGAAAAGTCAAAACGTAAACGATCTGGCTGAACAAGTGAGCCTTTTTGGCCTACATGCTCGCCTAATAACTGGCGTAGTGCTTCGTGTAAAATATGCGTAGCGGTATGGTTTTTCTTGATGCTATCGCGGCGCGTATCATCAATTGTTGCATCCACTTTATCGTTTACACCAATACGACCTTGTACAGTACCGTGATGAGCAAAAGCATTACCAAGCTTAGTGGTATTAGTAACATTAAATTCGCCACCAGCCACTGTAATAGTACCGGTATCACCCGTTTGGCCGCCTGATTCAGCGTAAAACGGTGTGCGGTCTAGTACTACAATACCTTTTTGACCATCTTCTAATAACTGTACAGCTTCGCCACCGGCAAAAATTTCAATAACGGTCGCGCTGTAATGTGTACTGTCGTAACCTTTAAAATCAGTGTGTTTATCTGATTTTAATTGGTCATTGTAATCTGCACCAAATTTACCTGCTTGCTGCGCTGTTTTACGTTGTACAGCCATACACTCTTCAAAGCCTTGATGATCAATCGTCATCTGGCGCTCACGCGCAACATCGGCTGTTAAATCAGCAGGGAAACCATACGTATCGTAAAGCTTAAATACTAAGTCGCCCGGTATAATATCGCCTTTAAGGTCGCTTAAGCTTTCTTCTAAAATAGCTAAGCCACGCTCAAGTGTTTTACCAAACTGCTCTTCTTCAATGCGTAATACTTTTTCGATAATTTCTTGTTGCTTAGCAAGCTCAGGATACGCTTGACCCATTTGCTCAATTAGCGCAGCAACTAATTTATAGAAAAACGAACCTTGTGCACCTAACTTATTACCGTGGCGCACAGCACGACGAATAATACGGCGTAGTACATAACCACGGCCTTCGTTAGATGGCATAACACCGTCTGAGATTAAAAACGCACACGAACGAATATGATCCGCCACTACGCGTAGTGACTTATCGTCCATGTCTTGTGCATTAGTAACACTTGCAGCAGCAGCAATTAAGCCTTGGAATAAATCGATTTCGTAGTTTGAATGCACGCCCTGCAAAATAGCAGAAATACGCTCAAGGCCCATTCCCGTATCAACAGATTGCTTAGGTAGAGGCAACATTGTACCGTCGCTTTGACGGTTGTACTGCATGAATACAAGGTTCCAAATTTCGATGAAACGGTCGCCGTCTTCCTCTGGAGAGCCCGGAGGTCCGCCCCAAATGTGTTCGCCATGATCATAAAATATTTCAGAACACGGACCACACGGACCGGTATCCCCCATAGACCAAAAGTTGTCTGAGGTAGCAATACGAATAATACGATCCTCAGATAAGCCAATGTCTTTTGACCAGTATTCAAACGCTTCTTCGTCATCGTGGTAAATAGTTACTAAAAGCTTTTCTTTTGGTAGTTTTACTTCTTCAGTTAAAAACTCCCATGCAAACTTAATAGCTTCTTGCTTAAAGTAATCACCAAAGCTGAAGTTACCTAACATTTCAAAAAATGTATGGTGGCGAGCAGTGTAGCCCACATTTTCTAAATCGTTATGCTTACCGCCAGCACGTACACAGCGCTGCGAGCTAGTCGCACGTGTATAAGGGCGGCTTTCTGCGCCTAAAAATACATCTTTAAATTGCACCATGCCGGCATTGTTAAATAACAACGTGGCATCGTTACCCGGAATAAGCGAGCTTGAAGGTACAACTTGGTGTTGTTTGCTGGCAAAAAAGTCTAAAAACTGTTGCCTAATTTGTGCGGTAGTCATGTGCTGCATTTGAAAGTCTCACCTGTATTTACTGTGCTTGCATTGCAAAATTAATTTCATCGTAGCTAAAACCCCGATACATTAAGTAGCGCACGCGCTTAGCTTTATCTTTGTAATCGAGATCTGGCGGTGTATTTGAATATTTTTTATTGTACGCATCCTGCGCAAGCTCAAACCAATCTACTTCAAGCTCTTCAACTACCAATTCAAGTAGCGAACGATCAATCCCTTTGCCCATAGCTTCGCTTTGTATTCGCTTAAGCCCGTGGCATTTAAATATGTGTTTTCTTACAAAGCCTTCACAGTATCGCTGCTCGTTAATAAAATTATGCTTTTCGCACCAATCAAGCAGCGTTTCAATAAACTCTTCTGTAGCTTCTTTTTGCTGTAGCTTAAGCGTTAACTCACGACGCGAATATTCTTGGCGCCCTAGTAACCAAAGTACATAGTTTTTTAGTTTTTGCTTTAATTTATCATCCATTAAGCGTCAAAACGCCCGCTTGTTTCACTGCTAAGTGGCTTAACATTAATGTCGTCACTTGGTGGTACAACAGGCATAAAAATGGCTTGATAAGATACAAAAAAGCTAATGTAGCAAATTGGCATTAAAATCAACAGTGGTAAGAACGATAAGAACATCGAAAGCGCCATAAATAATGCGCAAATAAGGCCAAAAACGCCAAGTGGCAAAATGTTATGATAAAACACCATTAACGATTTTTTAAGTGCCGTTAAAATACGTGTTTCTTTACTAAAATAAACAAGCGGTACAGCGTAAGCAAACGCTGTTAAGTAAATTAGCATTGCCATAAAAAACAAAATGACATTCGCGCCCGAAATACTATCAAGCATTTGCTCAAGTGCTACATTTGGATCAAGTCCTGGTTGGCTCATAACAGCCACTGCATCGGCAAATAAGCCATTAGCGAGTAGCGCCATTAAAATGCCCGCACCCATTTGGTAAAGTGCTAAACGTAGTAACCCTAAACGATTTCCCTTAGCCGTAAATGGCTTGAGAATATCGGCTAGCATAATTTTTCCGCCCTGCTGCTTACTAAGCACCGCTTGGTAAAAGCCTGCGGTTAAAAATGGCGTAGCTAGCGCTGCCACAACTTGCAGTAAAGGTAAAAATAAAGACAGCAGCCCTACAATGCCAATAAATAAATGCATAAAAATAAAGGTTGCTGGCTGGGTTTTAAAAATAAGCCATCCGGCTTTTAACCACTTTAGCCCTGCATCGGCTTTAAAAATTCGTAATTGTGTAGACATACTTGCTCTTAATTTAAAACGAAACACGCCAAGTATAACTTGGCGTGAGGGGGTATTAATAGACGAAACGTAATTAAATGATTAAGGTTTTTTAATTTTCTTAATATCTAACATATGCGCGCCATGCTTAATTTTAGTTTCTAGGTACGACTTATTACCCGCAACACCCGCTTTAATGTGCGCATGCGTGCCCACAACCGAGTCAACATTAATACCGGCATCTTTTAATGCGTTAAGCTTTTTAGGATTATTGGTCATTAATTTAACGTGGCTTAAATTAAGCGCATTAAGCATTAACACAGCATCCGAAAAGTCACGTAAATCATCAGCAAAGCCTAAATGATTATTAGCTTCGTAGGTGTTCATACCTTGCGATTGCAATACGTAAGCATCAATTTTGTTGTATAAACCAATGCCACGACCTTCTTGGCGTAAATACAATAAAATACCGCCTTGCTCGTGCATCATTTCAATACATTCATTTAGCTGCTCGCCGCAATCACAACGCGATGAGTAAAATACATCACCTGTTAAACACTCAGAATGCATACGAATAAGCGGTACATCTTGCTCTGTATCAGCGTTGTTAAACACCATAGCAATATGTTCTTTGCCATCTTTTAAATCAGTAAATGAGATTATTTCTGCAGGGATATCACTATTTCTGCCAACATTAAGCTGGACTCTTGCTCTTACTTGCGCCACGACAAATCCAAATATTTAAATAACTACGACACGACAATAAAGTGATAATATCACAAAATAGGATAAATACACCGTAGTACAAGACTGTTTATGGCAATTATATGGCGACGACAGGCGTTATTTTCAATGATTGTTAAGCAATTAATAACCCGAATATTACAACTTCGCTTGTTTACTTTAATTTACCTAAAATAATGACAGACCTTGATAGTTTTGGTAATTTTATGGGCTAATAAATAATAGGGATTATTATGAAGCACCAACAGCTCGCCATATCAATAGGATTAAGCTTATTAGCCTTTGCTAACTACACTTTCGCAAACCAAGTAAATAGCATTCAAGTTGTATCTGCAAACGCCGAAGAAACTGACTCAGCATTCGTTGCAGCCAAAGAACAAGCTGAAAAAGAAGCACAACTTGCTTATCAAAAAGGGCTCGCTCTATATGGAGAAAATAGCAATGAAACGGCAAAGCTTGCTATTAACTACGCTAAAGCCATCAACAGTTATGTTGCAAAGAACCTTGTGGCTATAGGGTATGGTAATGAAGAGAAACGGTTTGATTTGTATTCACAGGCCCACCGTATTTTAGTTAAAAACTATGGCGAAAACTCAATAGAGACTATGGATACGCTACTAGCCAAAGCCACTCATACGAATAAATCAGATACCGCAGTCAAAAACTTTAAGCAACTCATTAAAATCGCTGAATTACAAAATGACCCTGGCCTTGTCGCTAATATGCAATTTGAAGCTGCAGAAACATTACTTTATGGGTTTAGCCATAGCGAATATTCTTTAGCGAAAAAATACGCTCAAGATGCAGATAAATATTACCAAGCCCAGCTACCTGATAATGCAGTAGAGCGTATAAAGTCTGACCTTTTAATGGTTTCATTTGAGAGTGGCCGTAAAGATTACGACAAAGCAACTAAAAGGCTAAACCGTATAGTTGGCTTATTTGATAAATATAAAAATTTAGATCAAAGCTTTGAGCTTAATGCGCATGTTGGCTTAGTTCAGCTATATGAAAAACAAGATGAAAGCGATAAAGCGACTAAACACGCCTTAGCCTTTGCTAAAAATACGCACTGGAAAAATACCTCAGAGCAAAATCCACTCTACATAACCGAGCCTATATACCCTCGCGGTGAAACTAAAAGTCATGTAATAGTTATATTAGAGATTACTGTTGATACCCATGGCTTTGTGAAAAATCCTAAGGTTATTAGTTCTGAAGGTTCTAAAGCGTTTGAAAAATCAGCGATAGCCGCTGTTAAACAATGGCGTTACGCTCCAAAGTTTAAAAATGGAAAACCTGTAAATGCAACAACTCAAGCTGAACTGTATTTTGAACGCCTTTAAGTAGTTTTACCATTCAGTCAAAAATTATATTAATAAGAAACTGTTGTAATTACGTCAACCTAGTTTCAATTTAAAAGTTAATAGGGATTATTATGAAACGTCAGCAACTCGCTTTATTTATAGGCTTAAGTTTATCTGCTCTAAGCGCAACAACTTTAAGTACTACAGCACTCGCCAGCCAAGCAAGCGATCCTCAAACGGTATTTAGCCAAGCATACCAAAGCTATTTAGCAGCAGTTAAAGCAGACAAAAACGTACAACAAACTGCCAAACTTGCTTACACATCAGGTAAAGCCGTTTACGGTAAAAGCGACGACAATACTGCCAACTTAGCTATTAATTACGCTAAAGCAATAAAAGGCTACGGCGATGAGCTAAACGAACAGCGTTTTGCACTCTATAACGAAGCCCATACTATTTTAGCTGCAAACCACGGTAAACTATCAATAGAAACAATTGATGCACTACTCGGCCAAGCTAACTACACAACATCAGCTTACAAAGCAGCTAACTTTTTAGAACAAGTAATTGAAATAGCTAAAACACAAAATAAGCCTAAGTTTGTAGCCGACATGAAACTAGAAGCGGCAACGCTGCTTGCTAAAAAGTTTAGCTCTAAAAAATATCGCGTAGCTAAAAACTACCTAGAAGAAGCCGACGAATACTACCGTGAAAATATTCCGAGTAGCTCGGTAGAACAAATTAAAGCCAATTTTTTAATAGCCGCATTTGCCGAAGGTAGCAAAAAATATAACCGAGCAATTGAGCGCTTAAATAATATAGTTACTGCATTTGACGATAACTTAAGCTTTGATCACAGTGCTGAGCTAACTGCTCATTCAAAGCTTGTAGGTCTGTACGAAAAACAAGGTAAAAGCGAAGAAGCAACTAAACATTGCCTAGCTATCGCTCAAATGGTGCCATGGAAAGAATCACAAGAGCAAACACCTCTCTATCGTGTTAATCCTAAATACCCAGCGCATAAAGCCCGGTTTAGTACCGATGGTAGCGTTGTTATGGAGTTTGAGGTAGACGCAGCTGGCTTTGTAAAAAACCTAAAAGTGCTTAGTTCTGAAGGTGGCAACGCATTTGAAAAGTCAGCCCAAGCAGCTGTTGAGCAATGGCGTTACGCACCAAAGTTCGAAAATGGCAAACCCGTTAGCGCTACTTCTCAGGTACAACTCGACTTTAAAATTAACCGCCACTAAAAGCGGCTCATTAAAAAAGGCGCTTTATGCGCCTTTTTTAAAACTAACTAATACAAAACTCATGTAGTTAAAATTCATAACTTACGCTAATACCGCCATCGGCTCTTTTTTCGTTGCTGTCGCTTGCTTTACCATAGCCCACATCTAGCTCTAATCTAAAACCAGCGCTGTTCAATCCATTAAAGTTGTAGCTGTAAGTAAGCCCTATGCCGTTTGTTGTTTCTTCATCAAAAATACCGCCAATTACACAACCTAGCGTATTAGCAAAGTCAGTTGCTACATCATTAGTTGAACTTTCACACTCTTGGTCTGTATCTCTTGCACCAATAGCGCCCACAAGCGCGCCAAAAGCATGTTTTTTATTATCGCTAACTGCTTGTTCAAAACCGGCTGAAAAACCATCATCAAGGCCTATTTTGTAGTTTGCATACCAGCGTTGTGTATCATCGTTAGCCGATAAAGACACCTCAGGAATAACCAAATAAGGGTAGCCACCCCCAATCGAAAAACTAACATCGTTAGCAAAAGTAGAACAAGAAGCGATAGATAAAGTGAGTAGTAATATTTTTATTTTCATAAAGTTCCCTTTGAGTAAGCATAAAATGTACTTACTTTAGGAACACTGTGCAATACGACAAAAAGCTCGTTAAATTTAGCTTTAGTAATAAAATAGGAATTAAATTTTAGCGAGTATTTTATCACTAGCCGCTTCTATTAAATCGAGCACATTTTCAAAACCATCATCGCCGCCATAATAAGGATCGGGAATAGCGCTTTGGGTTTGCTCGCCGTATTCTAAAAACAGCGCTAATTTGTACTGTAGATGCTCAGGGCACTGGGCTTTTAAATCAGCTAAGTTTTGCGTATCGGCCGCTAAAATTAAATCAAACTCAGTAAAGTCGCTACTGCGTACTTTGCGCGAATAAATACCTTTAAAGCTATAACCACGTTTTTCGCCTGCTGCCATTGAGCGGCTATCAGGCGTTTTACCTTCGTGGTAACCAATAGTCCCTGCCGAATCAACTTTAACGTTAACGCCTAGCTTTTTAGCACGGGCTTTTAATACCGCCTCTGCGGTTGGCGAGCGGCAAATATTACCTAAACACACTATGAGTATTTTTTTCATTAAGGCTCCTCTAACTAATTTAAAAACCTATGTTTTAAAACTGTTTTAAAACTGTTTTAAAATACTTGCGTCGTAATCTTCAACGTTAAGCGTTACATTATATTGCGCTGCAACAGATTCAAGCTCAGCTTGTTTAATGGCTAAATCGTCCATAGTGATTAGATTATCGTCTAGCTGCCACAATAACCGAGAGCCCGCGTAGCTATAGTGAATCGCTAATAACGCATCGGCATTCCCTTCACGGCCAGCAGCTTTTAACTTAGCCATTTTACGGGTTATTTTATTAAGTGCTTTTTTAAGCTCCCACACATAAACAACTTCTGTCATAAACGTATGTGTACGATATTTATGAAGTAACCACGCAAGCCCAACGCTAGTAATAGCAACGCCTATTAAGTTCCAATGAAAGTGGCTACCACTTTCATCAGGAAATAAAGCAATCAGCGTTTGCGATATAGCCAAGCTGCCTACCGCCAAACCAATACCACATCCTGCAATAACACGGTTTAAATGTTTACGGTAACGCGCTTTATTTATTTCAATGAGTTGCATAACAGCCTAAAAAGTTAAGTTTTAATATTTGCGAATGGCTATTGTAACTAAACCCCACATTTTTTATAAAATTATTTCACCCCTTTTTGATTTGCCACCCGTTATAGCTTTGAAAACACCCTAATTGTTGTGATCAATAAAATTTGGAGCGGCTTATGCACACACTTGAACTATCTAACAACCCAGTATTTATTAAAACATCAACTGCGCAGCTGCTGGCTGTAATCTTAAGGTGCTAGTGCAAATTAAGCATTCGCTGTTGAGTGATTTAAAGGGTAAACATGCGGTTGAAAGCGATATAAACACGGGTGATATGTTAGCTATGGCGCATAACGGTAAAGGGCAGATTATTGCGCTTAAACATGCGCGAGCTGGGATTAGGCAGTGTGGGGCTTAGATGGTTTGGTCCAGTTGAGGTTGGTGGTAATTTAAATAAAAATTACCACCGAGAACACAGAGGCGCTTAGCGCTGCACAGAGAGAGTTAACTATCGCCCATGTAATCTAATGGTGAGGAAAGCTCTATAAACTCACGATAATGATCTTTAGTAAGTTTATTGTATTCATCTTTTATGTAGATATATTTAATCAATAACCTAGCCACGTCATAAGGGTTAGAATTATCAGATTCCCACAACTCTTTGTCAGCTTGCTCTAATTCAGTTAACTTCCTTCTATCAGTATTTCCGAATCCAGCGAAAACAAGGGACATTTCATCTACAAAAATTTTGCAGAAAAAATATTCAATGTAATGCTTTAGTTTAATTTTGTTCTCCGTATCTTTGTAGCGGTTAACTATACAGTTCTTATCCTTGCTATATAATTTTGAATCTATGAAAAATATAATATCTCTTTCTAAATCATCGGGTAATATTTTTTCTGATAAATAATCAGATAACCTTATATTTTGTGTATCACCTTTCTTATTTAATTTTGTTCTCTTAAATCTACCATTTATAATTTCTTCATAAAGAGGGTGATCTTTTTCATGGATACAAAACAAAACTGCGAGAACGAGTACATCTACTTTTTTACCACTTGGTAAATTTGTAATAATGGCAGTTATACGTTCAGTAATTTGAATCGCTGTTCTAGGTTGTATATGAAACGCATCTAATATAACTGAGATATTAGCTAAAGCGGTTTCGGGCGTTTTTGTCCGAGGGAGAAGCTCAATTTTTTTACTTTCTAAATACTCAGATCCAAATTTAATTGTATCGCTATGTACTGATAAAAAATCCTTCAAAGCAGGTCGTTTTAAGCTATAGCGGCTATTAAAAAAGCGGCCTAGATAAATCTTAGCATCAAAGCCTTCACCATAAATTGATTTAATTGTATGTTGAAGTTGCTCGGTATCCGTAGCCACAACAAATACTATTCCTTTAACATCAAAAATATGTTTAATCGTCTCAAGCATTTCTACTGCATAACTTGGGCGACAACGGTCTAATTCATCAATAAAAATAAATATGGGTAACGACTTATCTTTTTGCTCTTCAAACTTACTTACCCAATCAGCTAACTTATACTTTATAACTTCAACGCTTTTGTTTTTAGCCTCATGATCTTTAATCAAATTTTGTGCAAGCGCCTTTACTGCGGGCGAAAAGTCACTGCCAGTCAGTTTATTAGAATTTTGCTTTTGGTCGCTATCAATTTCATCATCAGAAAATAGCAATGTATGTAGTTCATCTAAATCAATACCAGATATCTTTTTAGTTAAACCTTGTGCAATAGCAGGTGCAACAGCCTTAAATATCGAAACGGCGCTTTTAGGTATGGTTATATTAAACTTCGCCTGAAGTTGAAGCTGCTTGATGATACCCGCAATTACAGTTAAAAATGGATCGTCTGAGTAATCTTGCTGCCACGCATCAATATAAACTACAGGGTAATCTACTATTAATTCCTGCGACCAACGCTTAAGAAAATATGTTTTACCTGCCCCCCATTCTGCATTTAAGTTTAATACATAGTTTTTCTTTTGGTCTTCATCAGGTCTGGTTTCGTCAAACCCTTCTTGAGCCAATAGTCTTGATAAAAAAGTTGCGTAGCGAGCACGATCTAATTTATCTGCAGGAAAATATTCACCTACCGAGCGGTTAGTTTCCGTGTTCCAATTGAAGTCTTTAATTTCAGTCATTTAATATCCTTTTAAATAATGCTTTTCATATAGTGCAATATAGAATTATCAACAGTTGCATTTATTTCGGGCTAACGCCCGACGCGCTAGCAAGCTAAGCGCCTACAAAAACAATGCATATATTTAACGTTAAAGCTGCAAAGTGGATTGGAGATCCGTTGGGTTTCGTGTCACTCAACCTACGTAGCTATAAACGAGCTGTCACCACTTAATAAATTACTGTAAATGATTACGGCTTTAAAAGTCTTTTTCTGGATTGTTTAAATACTTTAGACCAATGGTCACTATGCGTGTATGTACCATTGTTATAACGCGTATTTGCACATTACCAATAACAACAATATCGCCTTTGCTGACTTCTCCTGAAAGCTTTTGGTTAATTACTTCTTCCAAGCTTATCTCTTCTGGGGCATCTATTTGCATGTGATAAGAGTAAAATATATCGCCTACCAACGTTACCCCTTTCACTTTAAGTTCGTTGTGCGCTAAGTGGCTATCTTGATGGTTTGTTTTATCGGTTGCTGTAAAAACTAAATCAACAAAAGGTCTGTTATCTGGTTTTAAAACAACAAATAAGTGGTCATTTGCTTTTAACTTAGTTGAGCCTCGTGGCGGGATGATTGACGGACCCCGCGTGATCATAGCAACAACCACACTCTCAGGAAGTGCCGCATGTGACAAGCTACGCCCAGAAACCCGCGAAACGTCACTTAAAGTGTATTCTACAATTTCTATATCAATATCGTTTAGTGCTGTGATTTCGAGCGTTGCAGCAGCGAGATCAGGTGGCGGCTCTACTAAATTTAGTTTTTTAGCCATCCAAGGCATTGTTGAACCCTGTAACGTGGCTGAAATTAACACCACGAAAAAAACCACATTAAAAATAAGCTCTGCCCCTGAAAGGCCAAATAGTAATGGGAATATAGCTAAAATAATGGGTACTGAGCCTCTAAGGCCAACCCAAGATACAAACAAAGTTTCGCGATTATTAAAGCCAAACAGTTTTAAAATAGGCGCTACAGCTAATGGGCGAGCAACAAAAATAAGTGCCAGTGCAATAAGCAATCCTTCTAACCATACATCAACCAATGACGATGGGTTAATAAGGAGCCCTAATACAACAAACATGGTTATTTGCCCAAGCCATGCTAAGCCGTCATGAAACAGAAAAATACCGCGTTTATATACAAACTTACTGTTACCTAAAATAACACCTGTTATAAATACAGCTAAAAAACCACTGCCGCCAAGCGTTGCAGAAAGGCCAAATGAAAGCAGTCCAAAGGCTGTTACCATCACTAAATACAAACCCGATGCATTTAGTTTAATTCGATTAATAAACCAAACCGATACCTTACCAATTAAAAGACCACAAATAGCGCCAACACCCATTTGTTGAGCAAATAACTGTAGTAAACCCAGCCCTATTGGCATGTCGTTAACAAGCATTTCGAGCAAACCAACCGTTAGAAAAATAGCCATTGGATCGTTCGAGGCACTTTCTATTTCAAGCGTAGATTTAAGCTTTTTGTTTAAGTGAATACCCGCACTTCGTAAAAGCGCAAACACTGCTGCGGCATCTGTAGAGCCAACAATGGCGCCCAGTAAAACACCTTGTAATATGGGCAGGTCTAAAATATAAGTGGCCACAAGGCCTGTAATTACAGCGGTAAATAACACCCCGACGGTTGCTAAAGCAGACGCGGGTTTCCACACTTGTTTAATTGAACTGGTAGGCGTTTGTAAACCGCCATCAAATAGAATAATGGCAAGCGCAAGAGTACCCAAAGCATGTGCAGCCTCTGCGTTGTCGAATGAAATACCTGCAATACCGTCTTCACCTGCGAGCATACCTACAAGTAAAAATAGCACCAGCACAGGTAAGCCAACGCGTGCAGATAACTTGCTCGAGATCACTCCTAGTAAAATTAATATGGCACTAACGAGAATGATATTATCAATTGCAAACATAGTGTGGATTTACAGCCTTATATGAATTATACCAATCCGCAATAATACTTAGTCATTTTGCGGGGCTAAACGTGTCGCTACCTGCGTTAAAAACTCTCATTTACGACTGCATGGATGCAGAAGGTAGAGCAATGCAGGAGCAATTGCCGAGAACAACTAAATAGCGAATTTTTTGCCTAGCTATCAACACGTTTTTCCAGCCTCAAAATAGATTACTTAATTAAGCGAATTGGTATTAAAAAGTAAGAATTTATAGCTAACAAAAAGCTTAAAGCTCATGCTATACAATAACCTAAAAAATATAAATACGGGTACTTAAGTCTATATTTAAATAGTTTATTTAATAGCTAGTGCGTCGTTAAGCTTGGTACTACCGGGCTCGGTCTTAATTTAAAAACAAAAAAGCCTGCAATAAGCAGGCTTTTAACTATTTAAACAATCGTATTTTATAAAACAATAATGCTTGTTACTAAGTACGCTAAAAACGTAAGGCCACCACCAAATAAGGCATACGGTAGCTGCGTTTTAACATGGGTGAGTAAGTCACATCCCGATGCAATAGCAGATACAGCGCTGGTGTCGGATATAGGCGAGCAATGATCGCCAAATATACCACCACCCAAAATAGCACCTACCACAAGCGATGGCGGTAAACCTAGCGCTTGAATAAGTGGCACACCAATTGGGATTAATATAGCAAACGTGCCCCACGATGTACCTGTAGTAAACGACATAACCGCACCAGTTAAAAACAGCACAGGTACTATTAAGTAAATAGGTAGGTAGTCGCCAACAAGTGACGCTACAAATACGCCAGTACCCAACTCTTTTAAGCTTGCGCCAAGTGTAAGCGAAAGCAGTACAATGGCGACCAGTGGCATTAATTCGCCCATACCTTTAAAACCGGTATCAACTAATTGATGATGCGTAAATTTACGTGAGCCAATCATTAAAAAGTAAGCGACAACAATGGCTAAAACCGTTGCGTATAATACTGATTTAGAACCGCTGCCCTCTGCTAACACACCATTACCGGTGTAATACATAAAGCCAACCATGCTGGTAATGAGCGTAATAAGCGGAATTAACATGTAACGCGCTTTAGAGGCTTTTATTTCATCTTTTAAGTCGGTTTTTTGAAGCTCTAGTTTTTCTTCGGCTTCTTTCATTGGGCCATGCACTTTATCAAACGCGATGGTGTAAAAAACAATAACAAGAGTGATTATGGCGTAAAAGTTATACCCTACGCTGCCCCACAAAACCGATACAGCCGACTCACCTAGCTCGTAGTTACCTAACAAACCAAGTACAAATGCGCCCCAGCCATTAAGCAGTATTAAAATACACACTGGCGCACTGGTGCTATCAATAATATACGCTAAACGCGCTCGGCTCATTTTAAATTTGTCGAATAAGCCACGCGATAAAATACCCGAGGTAAGTACGCTCAGGTTAGATTCTATAAACACCGCAATACCGGTAAACATGGTTAAAAAGCCCACTTGGCGCTTACTTTTTGCAATGCCTTTGTTCATTAGCATATTAACAGTTGCTGCAACGCCGCCAGATTCGCGAATGTAGGCAAGCAGTGCACCAATTAAAATACTAAATATTAATATGCGTGTATTACCTGGCGAGCTGGCAACCGAAATAATACGTTCAATGGTATTTAAAAAAGTATCAAACAAGCTATTACCTTCGCCCTGCAAGGCGAGTAAAAACTCAGAAGAAGCAACGGCAACAAGTAGCGCCATAATCACTTCTTTTCGCCAAAACACGATAGCAATCGCAATTAGCGGCGGTAAAATAGAATACCAATGCATAAAAAGTTAACCTTAATTATTAGCGAGTAGCCTCGCTTTGTACGCGTTTTAACGCTTATTTGTTAAGCCTAACAACATAAACCGGCTTAGTTTTATAGACCGCTTAGCTTAATGGATTGGCTTACTCAAGTCACCTGTAAATAAATCACTTGGAGTGGCACAGTTAGTACGTTTTAACCTATACGATAGCTTATTGATTTAGTAGTGCTTCATAAATAAGCGACACTACCGATCCGTACTGTGCGGTTTCAAATTGTTTGCCTGTAAATTCGTAACGCTTTAGCGAGCCTTTAATTGCACTATGGCGAGCATTGGTAAGTAAAACAATAGCTAAGTCGTAAGCGGGGTCAATTACGGTCACTGTCCCCGTCCAACCTGTGTGTCCATAAGCCTGCGCGCTTGCATAAGGGCCAAAATGCCAGCGCCTTGCTTGGTTGTTACCAGCAAGCCTAAAGCCAAGCCCGTAGGTTTCGTCGCTTGATTGCGGCGTTAAAAATTGCGCTAAGGCGCTTGCACTAAATAATTGTTGGTCGCCGTAGCCACCATTATTTAATAATAGCTGGCAAAGCACGGCTAAGTCATGAGCGTTACTAAATAGCCCCGCATGCCCTGCTACGCCATCAAGCGAGTAGTAAGCGCGCTCGTCATGCACTTGGCCTTGTAAAACAGTGGTGCGAATATTATCAAACTTAATACGCCCGTCTCGTGTGTTGCCGCTAAGCTCGGTGGCTGCAAATTGCTGCGGCTTAAAGCCTTTTTTAAGTGGATTAAATAACGTGTTAGTTAATTTTAGTGGCGCATACACGTGCTGCTCTAGGTATTGGTCAAGGGGCTGCCCAGTGATACGCTCAATTAGTACGCCTAAAATCATGTAATCAATATCTGAATAAATAGGCTGCCCAGATGATTCACTGCTAAAAGGCACGCTGGTAAGTAATAGCTGTTTGGTGGTTTTACTATTTAGCGAATAAAACGCGTCGCCATTGCTGCCATCTTTACGGTGAAAGTCAAATACTGGCGGATATCCGGCGCTGTGTGTAAGTAAATCTTTTACTGTGCGTTGTGAGCGCCCTTCGCCTTTATATTCGCTTAGGTAGCTTTGTACGGGTTTATTAATATTTAATAACCCTTCGCTTACTAATTTCATAAGTGCAAAGTTGGTGGCAAATATTTTGGTGTTTGAGGCTAAATCAAACAAGGTATTAGTTTGCATTGGCTCCGGGCGTAACAGCATTAAATCACTTTGCTGATATTGCTTTGCATCGCCATAAGCAGTTAACTTTATTAGCTCGCCATTTTTAACAACAGCCAACACAGCCCCAGGAAAACCCGCTTTTACATCGCGATTTATTAATGCGTCCACTTCGCTAAAATCTATGCTTTTTATTGGATCGTCGCTTAAAGTAGGAAATGCAAAACGCAGCGTTAAACTTGCGCCAATAGGGAGAATATTTTCAACTTTAAAAGTATTAACGCCGTTGTGAGTATTTTTTGCCAAGCTGTAATTGTATAAGGTGTTGGCGCTTAGTTGTTTAACGTCGAGCTTTTGATTATTAATGTAAATATCGGCGCTTTGTGCGTTATGGTTTTGTATCAATAATTGCCCGCGCCCTTTGTAAGCTTTAAACGTTCCTCGGTTATTTACATAAAACCGGCTACTTGGATTTACCTCAGGAAACGTTACAACCACTTGTGCATTAGGCAGCTCTACAAGTTGGCTCTTTGTAAGTGGTAGCACTGAGCTAATAGGCTCAGGTGGTGTACTACAACCCACAACAATAAAGCTTAACGCCGCTATAAATGCTTTTTTTATATAACTACACCTTTGATTTTTTAAAGCAATAAACATGCTTAGCCCTTATTTATATAACAAGTAAGGCGCTCTTTGCGCTTTAAATTGCGCAAGCCCCGCCTGCCAACTTTGTTTTATTTGCGCCTCTGATTGCCCTGCTTCAATAGCTAAGCGCAATTTATTAGTACCCGCTAGTTTATCCATAAAGTCAGCGCGCTCAAAAAACGAGATGTTGCTTTTACTAAGCTCCGTGTACGCATTTATTAAGTAAGTTAAGTTTAGGCCTGTGATATTTGCTTGTCTTAAATCGAGCCCTTGTACGGTTTGGTTTTTAAATTTAGGGTTTAAAGCAGCGCCTTTAATTGCGCGCGGTGTAAAATTAAAATCACCTAATGCAACTGGCGAATAGCCAATTACTTGAAACGCAAAGTCGGTGCCTCTACCGATACTGATAGGCGTTGCCTCAAAAAAGCAAAGTGATGGGTAAAGTGCAATGGCCTGATCGTTAGGTAAATTAGGGCTGGGTTTTACCGGCAAGCTGTAAGTACTTTTGCGAGTGTAATGATCAACAGGGATCACAGTTAATTTTAAATCGGGTGCTTTATTGATCCAGCCCTCGCCTTTGATCATTTTGGCAAGTTCGCCAACGGTCATGCCGTGTAAAACAGGAATTGGGTGCATGCCTACAAACGATTTAAATTCTGGCTCTAATATTGGCCCATTAACGTAGGCAATATTTGGATTGGGTCTGTCGAGTACTAAAAATTCTATCCCCTGCTCTGCAGCGGCTTCCATCATGTAGTGCATAGAGCTTATGTAGGTATAAAAACGCACGCCTACATCTTGAATGTCAAAAACAATGACATCAACATCGGCTAAAGCAGCTTGGCTTGGTTTTTTATTTTTACCGTAAATAGAAATAAGCGGAATACCAGTTTTACCATCAACGGCACTTTTTACATGTGCGCCCGCATCATGATCGCCACGAAAGCCATGCTCAGGTGCAAAAATTTTAGTTATATTAATATTTTTAGTCAGCAGCGCATCGACTAAGTGAGTTTGCCCTACCGTTGATGTTTGATTAACTACCAGCCCTACGCTTTTATTTTTTAACTGCGGTAAATATTTAGCATATTGCTGCGCACCTACCATAAGTGAGTTATTAGCTTCGTTGGCTTGTGCGCTGGAAATACAAATAGCGCTAAAAATAAAAAATAACGTAATAAATAGGGTTTTAAACATACTGCAATATCCTTTTAAACAAGGCGTTTAAAATAACATAGGTAATATTAAAGAGCAGCTTTAGAAAAGGGTTAAGTGGGCTTGAGTAGATACAGTGATTAGAAGCTGGCGCTTCTCACGCGAGCAAGCTCAGCGTCTACAACGGATAAATAAACTCGGAGTTTAGATTTAAAGATTAGAGCTAGTTTTACTTGAAAATACCACCTCCCATTTTAAGCTTAAAGACCGTATTTAACCTTCTTAGAGCTAAACGCTTCTAGTTATTTAATTTCTTGGTCAATGAACCACTTAAAGATCTATTACACAAAGAAAAGTAAATGAGAAGACATAAGCCCGGGTTTATTAGTTTAGCTTAGCTTTATTACTACCTCTAAAAGCGCAGCGCCTCTTAAACTCTTTGTGAATAAATTACTTATTTCTGGCGTTGCCAACAAATAAAATCTTATAAATTATATTTTTGAGGGGGGAATAGAAGCTGTCGCTTCTCACGCGAGCAAGCTCTGCGGCTACAGGAGTGGTAGTTTACATTTCACTTTATTTTAGGCACAAAAAAACCGACTTAATGTCGGCTTGTTTATGGAAGTGGCGGGCGCAGGACGTATCTTGTAAGAGTGAACCTCCGACTTCTTAGTTCTCAATCCTCCTAAACTCTACATTTCACTTTATTTTAGGCACAAAAAAACCGACTTAATGTCGGCTTATTTATGAAAGTGGTGGGCGCAGGAGGATTCGAACCTCCGACCGCTCGGTTCGTAGCCGAGTACTCTATCCAGCTGAGCTATGCACCC